>CAIRMX010000084.1 GCA_903879805.1 uncultured Alphaproteobacteria bacterium
CTCGAGGTTCCGGCCCTTCGACGACGCTACGCTTTGCTCAGGGACCTATTTAGTTTTAAGTATTTAGTGCCGCAACCCCAGGCAAATCTTTGCCTTCCAACCACTCCATAAAAGCGCCGCCGGCAGTTGAGATGTAGGTGAATTCATCAGTTAACCCAGCAGAATTTAACGCAGAAACCGAATCGCCGCCACCCGACACCGAAATTAATTTTCCAGCGTGAGTAAGTGCTGCCGCAGCGCGCGCGAAGCTTTCAGTTCCAATATTAAAAGGTCTAATTTCAAAAGCGCCGAGCGGGCCATTCCACACTAAAGTTTTGTGATTTTGTAATTCTTCAGTGAGCTTGGCGATGCTGAGCGCGCCGATATCGACGATGATGTCGTCATCTTGAACCGAGTCTGCTGAAACTATTTTGCAGGGAGAATTTGCCGCAAATTTTTTCGTCACAACCACGTCTAATGGCAAAAAGATCTTACAGCCATGCTCTTTGGCAGTTTCGATAATTTTTAGCGCTGTATCTTTTAATTCTTTTTCGCAAAGCGATTTGCCGATATTTTTTCCTAAAGCATAAAGAAAAGTATTAGCCATGCCGCCGCCAACCACAATGGTTTGGGCTTTTCTTGCTAGTGAATTTAACAAATCAATTTTTGACGAAACCTTAGCGCCGCCAACAACTGCCATCATTGGTTTTTGGGCATTTTCCAAATGGTTGGTAAGGCCGTCTAATTCGGCTTCCATTAAAAATCCGGCAGCAGATTTTAAGATCGCCGGAATCCCCGTGATTGAAGCGTGGGCGCGGTGTGAGCAAGAGAAAGCGTCATTGACGTAAAGGTTTCCCAAAGAGGCGAGTTCGCGCGAAAATTCGGGATCGTTTTTGGTTTCTTGTTTGTAGAAACGTAAGTTTTCCAACATGATTACTTCGCCGTAATTAGCTGCATCCACTGCTGATTTTACTTTTTCACCGATGCAATCATCAACAAAGCTAACTTTCACCGAGCCAAGCAGTTCTTGAACGCGTGCCACTAATTGTTTGATTGACATTGAAGGTTCAACTTGACCTTCGGGTCTGCCGAAATGCGAAATCACAATCACTTTAGCATTGTTTTCGGCGAGATATTTTAAAGTTGGAATCACCGCTTTAATGCGCGTGTCATCTTCGATTTTTCCGTCAATAATCGGCACATTAATATCAACGCGTACAATCACGTTTTTATTGGTCACAACACAATCACGCAGTCTGTTAAATCTTGGCATTTTACTTTTTTGAAATTTAGGGGAAAAAAAACTTGATTTTGGTGCATTGGTTTCTACTTTGCGCCGCCTTCACAAAAGTTTCCAACTAAAATTCTTAAAAAACATGGGTACTAAAAACAACCCGAAAAACCGGGTAAAAGCTGCTGAGAAAAAGAAATTCAACGGCAAAGACATCGAACCAGCTTACTATCAAGGCACTCACGCCGGACATGGTAAATACATGGCGGCAAAATATGCAGGAACTCTTCAACTAGTGTTGAATCCTGAAAATAAGCCAATGCAGTGGAGCGAAATTAATTAGTTCTAAAAAAAGGCGGCAATCTTTATTTGATTGCCGCCTTTTGTTCTTCAAGCCTTCCTCACCTTTTCCACAAATTTTTATCACATGCCTGAAGTAATCATCCACGGTCCCGCCGGTAGAATTGAAGGTCGATATCATCAAAGCACCAATCCAAAAGCTCCAGTTGCTTTAGTTTTGCATCCGCATCCGCTTCATGGCGGCACCATGAATAATAAAATTACCTACGCCTTGCATAAAGCCTTTGTAAATAACGGCTTCTCGGTGCTTAGAATTAATTTTCGCGGTGTTGGAAAATCTCAAGGAAAATTTGATAATGGTGCAGGTGAGCTTTTAGACGCCACAGCCGTAATGAACTGGCTTCATGATCAAAATATGGAAGCGAGCGAATATTGGATTGCCGGCTTTTCTTTTGGCGCTTGGATTGCCTTGCAAGCCGTTATGAGAAGACCTGAATTAGAAAATTATATTCTAGTTGCACCTCCCGCTACCAAATATGATTTCAACTTCATCGTGCCTTGCACCTCAGCTGGTCTGATTGTTCAAGGTGGTAAAGACGATATTACTAAAGAAGCTGACTCAGCAAAATTGGCTGAGAAATTAGCCGCAAGAGAAGGTGCCGAAGTTATCTATCAAAGCGTTCATGGCGCTGATCACTTTTTCAAAGATAATTTGAAAGAGTTTGAATCAATCATTGACGGTCACATTAAACATCGTTTGGTGGCTGATTCTACTAAGGTTCGCAAAGTTAAGCGCGACAGACGTCGTCGTCGCAAAAAGAAGAATGTGGCGGAAATTAAGCCGGAGAGAAATCATTTTCCGGTTAAGTCTTTGACGGCGTTTGAGGGTTAGAATTACTCTTTCGAAAATATCATAAAAAAATCCCTTAAGAAAATTTCTTAAGGGATTTTTTTTAGTAGTTTTTATGAATAAATACCGCACCAAAGTAAAAAGCGCTGTATGCAACCACTTAAGATCGTCGGTAATTTGTGTGCATATTAAAAAATAAGTAACCACCGTAATTTTTTATGAGATATATTCACCAACCTCTCTTTCTAGTTTTGTTCTTTTTAGCGCTAATCTTATCACCTCAGAAGTCTAAAGCGAAGCCACTGTTTCCTCCACAAGAGTCATCTACAATAGAAAAGATAGAACCCGAAAGTACCGTCAGTCACAGCTATTTAACCAGCCTCGAGAATCATCAAGATTTCCTTTCAATGTCGCGATCTTACAAGAGAGGTCGCTTCAAGAATATTCCTCACCTGATGTTTTTAATCGATCGTGAACAAGACAAAACCTATTTCATAAATTCCCAACAATATGATTTTCACAACAAATTCGCCCGCGAGCATTATTTAACCTTAGATGATGACAAAAAATTCTTTGAAAATAATTACTACGGAGACCAGCGTCGCTTCATTCTAGGCAGCTTGGTTTATCAAGAAAAACAATCTAAAAATCAGCAATATGTAATTGAATTATGGGAGGGCGATAAGGCTTCACCGCTGATTTGGCAAGATTGCTACAGTAAAATTCAAGCGCATGCAAATTTTGCTCCCATTGCCATCAAGACTAACTCGCTGCATCAAGAAGAGGCTATAAATGAATGGAAAAATAGTTTATCTGAAGGGCTAGTTCCGACAATTCTCACTGGGCGCGATATCTACAAAACAAGAAATATTGAAGTGATTAATTCAGGGGTGGCAGTCGGGGTTTTAACTAGTTACGACAATTTAGAGGAGCTTGAGAAAAACCGATTTTTAGATGCTAAAAAAGAAGAGATTGTGCTTTTGCGCTTTCTGCCCTTAGCCATTTCTCCCGTTAGTGGCGTTATTACGAGCCATCCTAGCATATTTTTATCCCACGTAAATATTTTAACCAAAGGTTGGAATATTCCCAATTTATACCTCAAGGACGCGCATAGAAAGCTTGCAAAATATGAAGGCAAGTGGGTTTACCTTCAGGCAAAGCAAACTCAATTTTCTAATGAAACGAGTGGAAGCTACAGCATTCGCGATGCCACTAGGCGGGAAATTGAAAATAAAAAGCTGCAAATCCGCCAAAATAAAGAAAAGCAAAAGCGCGATTTGCAATTTCCAGAAGTCGATTTGCTCCATCGCCAGCTTACGGATCTTAAGGAACAGCGCGCAAGTGATGTAAATAAATTCGGCGCGAAAGCTGCTAATTTAGGAGAGGTTTATAATGCCAAAATCAAAGATATAATTGTGCCTGATGGCTTTTCTATTCCCTTTGTTTTCTACCAAGAATTTATCGAGCGAAATAAATTAAGACCCAAAATTCTCGAAGCTTTGGCGGTTAAAGATTCGGTTTCTAGAAGAGAGTCGCTGGCAAAATTACGCGCAGATTTTTTGAATCTTCCCTTTGATCCGAAGTTAGCGAAAATGATTCTGGAGAAGATTCGAGCTGAGTACCCTGATGCTGGATTATTTTTTAGAAGTTCCACTAACGCAGAAGATTTACCAGGTTTTAGCGGCGCTGGATTGTACGACACCGTAGTGAATGTTTCATACAATCATCAAGGAGACCAAGCGGTTATAAAAGCGATTCAAAAGGTCTGGGGCTCAATTTGGAATGATGCCGCCATTGCCGCTCGTGAAAATGTTGGAATAGAGGGGGAGAATCATTTGCAGATCTATTCTTCGGTTCTGGTGCAGCGCGGTATTAATTCAGAGTGTTCAGGAGTTATGATCACCACCAATCCTTACAAAAAAGATAAAGACGTGGTTTACATCAATGCCAAACGTGGCTTGGGAATGAAGGTGGTAGAAGGAAGGAAGGTTCCTGAGCAAATTTTATATAATTCCAAATCGGCCTCCATCAAGGTTTTAAGCCACTCTATGGATGATACTATGCTGACTTCAGATGATAAAGGTGGGTTAAAAGAAATTTCCATCTCAACAGATCAAAGAGTTCTCACTGCCAAAAAAATTCAAAGTCTGGTTCAGGCTGCTCAATATATTCATAAACTTTTCGCTAGCCAAACTTTCAAACCCCAGCCCCAAGACATCGAATGGTTAATGACTGGTAACCAAGTTTATATTGTTCAGTCTAGGCCTTTTGTGGAATAGAGGTGTCCTTAATTCTTAAACAAAACCCCGCCACAAGCCGAGTGCGGTGATTTATTCGTAAATTTCACCCCAGTCGTATTTTCAAAACTAATCGGCAAACCAATCAACTTTCTAATCCCCAAAAAGGCAAAAGCCTCCGCTTCAATGGCATCGCCATTCAAGCCAATCGCTTCCACAGCTTTAATCACAATTTCTGGCATTAGTTTTTGCATCTCGCCCATGATCGCCGCGTTTTTTCTGCCGCCGCCGCAGACGAAAATTTCCTTCGGTTTTTTGCTTAAAAATTCCAAATTAATCTGAATTGCTCTTGCATGCATGAAGGCGAAAGTCGCTAGAGCGTCTTCGATTTTCAGGTTATTTACCAAAGAAAGTAGTGACGAAAAATCGTCGCGATCAAAAGATTTTGGCGGCTTCCGATTGAAGATTTCATTTTCCAAAATTTTCTCCGCCAGAACAAAATCAATATTGCCGCTTTGAGCTAATTTGCCGTCTTGGTCAAAATCGCAGTTCATTTTTTTCTTCATTAAATCGTCAAGCGGTGCATTGCCGAAGCATAAATCGAAAGCCTCAATGGCATTTTCGTGATCGTCTTGAAAATAAGTAATATTGGAAATGCCGCCAATATTTAGCACCGCAACTGGGTGAGGTTGATCGGCCAAAAGATGAAAATGATAAATGGGCACAAGTGGCGCGCCTTGGCCGCCCAGCACAACATCGCGAGTTCTAAAATCAGCAACAACATCAATGCCAACGGCGTGCGCAAGTAAATGACTATTGCCGATTTGCCAAGTGATGCCTTGCTCGGGGATGTGTAAAATGGTGTGTCCGTGAAATACCACTAAATCAATTTCAGATTTGTCGATTTTGTTTTTTGCCAAAAAATCATTAACCAATTTGGCATGCAGCAAAGTTAATTCATTTTCGAGTAGCTTGATTTCAGTAAGCTTTGGATTGTTGTAAATTAAGGCTTCAAGGCGTTTTTTAAAATCGTGATCGTAGGCCAAATAATCGAAATGGGTGCTTTTGATTTGTTTTTTTCCATCACTTTCAATCAAAGCTAAATCAATGCCATCCATCGAAGTGCCGCTCATTAACCCGATGCTTTTGTAAATTTTTGTCATGTTTGTAAGTTAGTTGTAAATTTTTTTTGTTATCCCATTCCTCTCAAGTTTGTCACCCCGTCGCATGACAGGGTCCACTTCGTCACGAGAAATTAATTAAATTTAACACCGCGTCTTTGACGAGCTGGACCCCGTCATGCGATGGGGTGACAAACTTGAGAAAGGGGTGTTTGGTAGAAAATTAATCGTAGCAAATTTGGTTGAAAATATTGATCAGGGTCAGCTTGCGATCTAAACTTAAGGACGTGGTTTTGCGCAGTAAAATCAAGCTTTCATCTGCTATTAAGAAAATCTTTTTGGCGGAAAATTTTTGTCGCAGATTTAGAAAAACTTTTTCTTCGTCGAAGTAAAAGTTTAAGGAAGAACTGTTCAAACTTTGCAGCAAGCGACTGATAAAAAACTCGTAGGATTTTTCAAAAATTGAAAAGGAGAAATTTTTATCGGCGATTTTTTTTAGTAAATCTTCGCTGATTTTTTTGTTGTAAAGAGATCTCAAGAAAAGCTCATAGAAGCGCGTTAAATCTAGGCCAAGATTAATTGCATCAGCTGGAGAATTGTCGCAAATTTCCGCTAAAAATTGCTGATCTTTGGCTGAGAAATGCAGATTTTTTTGGCGCAAAATTTCAGTAAAATCATCTGCCGATAAATCAGGAATTTTAACAATTTGGCAGCGCGATCTAATGGTGGGTAAAACACGATTTAAATTATGCGAAACCAGAATCAAAAAATTATTCGGACGCGGTTCTTCCAGAAGTTTCAAAAGGGCGTTGGCAGCAGATTTATTAAGCTCGCAAGCCGAATCAATAATGATGAATTTATTTGGTGAAATGGCAGAAGTTTGATTGGCGAATTCAGCGATTTTTCTGATTTTATCGACATTGATTTCGCGTTTTTCTGGATCTTTTTCGACTAAAAATAAATCGGGATGTGAGGCGAGTTTATTGCCTAAAATTTCTTCGGCAAATTCACGGGCAAATGTCGCTTTGCCGATGCCTTTTTTGCCGTGAAGTAAAATTGCGTGATGCAGTTTTTGATTTTGGTAAGAGGTTAGAAGTGCTGATTTTGTTGAGGTGAAGCCAATCATTTGATGGTTATTCCCCACCCCCAAGCGAATGAACGTAAAGCGCTAATTGCTTAATCGTTACATCATCCAACCTGCCAATCCAATAAGGCATTGCGCCCGCTTGAGAGTAGGTTACGGTGAAAAGAATATCTTCTTTTTTGCCACCGTAAAGCCAGATCGCATCTGACAAATTTGGTGCGCCAACTAAGCGGTCACCTTTGGCATTAGCGCCGTGACATGCGACGCAATTGGCTTTGAAAATTGCTTCGCCTTTTTCGCTGTGAATATTTTTGTCAGACAGCGACATCACATATTCAGTAACTTCTTCGACTTCTTCTTTTTTCAAAACTTTGTCGATTCCAAATGAAGGCATTTGGCTGAAGCGAGTTTTGTCGTGAGAAGATCTGATGCCGAATTTAATGGTTTGTTCAATGTCAGTGATTTTACCGCCCCAAATCCAATCATCGTCATTTAAGTTGGGAAAGCCTTTCGCACCTTGCGCGCCGGTGCCATGACAAGCAGCACAGTTTTCTTTGAAAGCCGCGCGACCGCCATTAATAGCGAATTCCATTAATTCAGGATCTTTTTGGATTTGCGAAAAATCTGAGGCAGAAATTTTATCTAAAAACACGTCTCTTTTTGCTGAAATTTCTTGTTGAGATTCGATAAGTTCTGACTGCTGAGTCCAGTTAAGTGAACCCTTAGTATTGCCGCCAGAAACTGGCCAAGTTGGATAAAAAATCCAATAGCCGAAAGCCCAAATGATGCAGACGATCCAAACTGTTAGCCACCAGCGAGGTGCCGGAATATTATATTCTGAAATGCCATCCCATTCGTGTCCGGTGGTTTTTGGCGCTTCTTTTGGAGTTTTATTTTCTTTATTAGTCATGGTCTTTCAGAGGAATTTTTGAAAATTTTTCGAATTTTTTTTGGTTATCTTTTTTGAATGAGAAATAGATCACGTAGCAAAATGCGAGGAAGAAAAAAATCGTGGCAATCGTTGGGGCGTAATGAACGAAAGTAGCCATTATTTTTTTACCTCGGGTTTGTGAGCTGGATCAAATTTGGCAAAATTGACAAAAGTTCCAAGCACTTGCAGATAAGAAACGAGAGCATCCATTTCAGAAATTTTGTTCGGATTGCCGTCGAAATCGTGAACATTAACTTTGCCGCCGTAGCGCTTTTGCAAACCTTCAGCTTCGCGATCATTTGAGGCTTGAATCACTGCGTCAGAAGTAGCGTTTTGAATCATCTCTTCGGTGTAAGGAACATCCAATTTACTCAGCACTTCCATGTCGTCAGCAATGCCAGAAATTTGCGCGTCGCGCTCAACCAAAAATTTATATCCGGGCATGATTGATTCAGGAACTACGTCACGCGGATTAATCAAGTGACGCACGTGCCATTGATCTGAATATTTGCCGCCAACACGCGCCAAATCTGGACCAGTTCTTTTTGAACCCCATTGAAATGGAAAATCATACATGCTTTCAGCAGCCAAAGAGTAGTGTCCGTAGCGCTCAACTTCGTCGCGCAAAACACGAACTTGTTGCGAGTGGCAGCCGTAGCAACCTTCGCGCTTGTAGATTTTAGCACCCGCCAATTCTAGCGGCGTGTAAGGTCTCATGCCGTCAACTTTTTCAATGACAGTTTCCATGCGAAAAAGTGGCGCGATTTCAACGAGGCCGCCAATTGAAACTACGATTACAGTAAGAATCAAAAGTAGAATCGAGTTACGTTCAATCTTGTCGTGATGTTTAAACATTTTTAGAGCGAATTGTTTTGTAAAAATTGTAAGCCATCAGGCAAGCGCCTGAAAGGAAAAATACACCACCAACGGCGCGGGTGAAATAAAGCGGGTGCAAAACTTTTAGAGTTTCAACGAAGGAATATTGCAAGAAGCCCATTTCATCGTAAGAGCGCCACATCAAGCCCTGAGCTATTCCAGAAATCCACATTGAAGTGACGTAAAGAACGATGCCGATGGTTGCGATCCAGAAATGCGCTGAAACCAGTTTAATTGAATAAAGCTCTTTCTTGCCCCAAAGAATTGGCACCATGTGATACATTGAACCAAAGCTGATTAGTGCAACCCAGCCTAAAGCGCCAGAGTGCACGTGGGCGATGGTCCAGTCGGTGTAGTGTGAAAGTGCATTCACTGATCTGATCGCCATTAACGGGCCTTCGAAAGTGCTCATGCCATAAAACGCAACGGCGGTGACCAGGAAACGTAAAACCGGATCAGTGCGAAGTTTGTTCCAAGCGCCAGACAAAGTCATGATGCCGTTAATCATGCCGCCCCAAGAAGGCATCCACAGCATGATTGAGAAAGTCATGCCCAAAGTTTGTACCCAATCAGGAAGTGAGGTGTAGTGCAAGTGATGTGGGCCAGCCCAGATGTAAATGAAGATCAAAGACCAGAAATGCAGAATTGACAGGCGGTAAGAATAAACTGGGCGCTCGGCGCGTTTTGGTACGAAGTAATACATCATGCCGATGAAGCCTGCGGTTAGGAAAAAGCCCACCGCATTGTGGCCATACCACCATTGAATCATGGCGCTTTGTACGCCGCCAAAAATTGGGTAGCTGGCAGTGCCGTCTAAACGTAGAGGAATCGACAAGTTGTTGACGATGTGCAGAATTGCCACAGTTACGATGAAGCCCATGTAAAACCAGTTGGCAACATAGATGTGAGGCTCTTTACGGTTTTTAATGGTCATTACGTAAACTACAAAATAGCAGATCCAAACAATGGTTAGCCACAAGTCAGCATACCATTCTGGTTCGGCATATTCTTTGGCTTGCGAGATGCCATTAACATAGCCGAATGCTGCCATTAAAAGGAAAAGCTGGTAGCCCCAAAAAATAAATTTATGCAAATTTTTGCTGCCCCAAAGCACGGCTTGCGAGGTGCGTTGCACTACGAAAAAGCTGGTAGCAAAAAGAGCGTTGCCGCCGAAAGCAAAAATTACGGCTGAAGTGTGAAGTGGGCGCAGGCGGCCGAAACTAGTCCATTCCAAACCGAAATTCAAAATTGGAAAAGCCAATTGAAAAGCGATCAAAACCCCAACTGAAAAACCAACAATTCCCCAAAAAGTTGCGGCGATGGTGAAGAGTTTGACGATGTCGTAATTGTAGGTTACGGGAGTATGAGAGCTGTGATTTGACGCCATAATTTGTTAATTAAATAATTTTACCGCCATCAAAATAAGAGTGATTACATTTAGTAAAATCACGGCTTTGGCGATGAATTTAAATTCTGGAACTTTCGAAAAAACATGACCGCCGCATGCTGTTAAAAATAGTGACGGAAATGTTGAAATGCCAAAAAAAATCATTCCAATTCCGGCAAGCAAAGGACTCGCAAAAGCGCCAGCAATTAAGAACGCGGCGTAAAGCAAACCGCACGGAATGAATCCCAAAATCATGCCAAGAAAATAGCCTTTTAGGCCTTGCGGATTCAGGAACAAAACGGAAATTTTTTTGGAAAAAAATGAAGCAGCATTTTCTAAAAATTTCGATTTAAAGCGCAACCGAATTTTCCCCGCAATTTGTAGTCTGCCATCGAAGAAAAGATTTAGAAAAATCGTTGCGGCAAGAAGTAGAAAAATCGCCGAGAAAATTCTGAAGCCAATGAAGTTTTGAATATTTTTGGTAAAAAAGGCGCAGAAAAAACCAATCAAAGCGTAGGTAGAAATGCGTCCTAAGTGGTAAGGTAATAAAGCTAAATTTTTTAGGCGCTTAAATTCAGAGAAATTTTCCAGCGAAGTTTTTTGCAAACGATTGCTAACTTGCGTCAAAACAAAAGGTCCGCACATGCCAACACAATGAGTGAAGCCGCCAAAAAAACCGAGGCTAATGAGAGATATGATTAATGTTAGATCTGCTGTCATTTTAATTTGCAAAATTGCTCTTCGTTTTTAGTTTACGCCGCCTCTTTTTCCCTCACTTGAAAAATTCAAACAACATGAAAATCAACTTCGCTAAATCGGCAGATTTTTCTGCGTTAAAAACTTCTGTTGCTGTTTTGGTTTTAACCGAAGAGCAGGTAAAAAAATCTAATCTAAAACCGGTAAAATTCGCCAAAGATAACTTCGAATTTTCGGGCAAAAATAATCAGGCGCATTTAGTTGCACAAGGTGAAAAGCCAGTATTGGTGATGGGCGCGGGCGCTGAAAAAAAACTTAATGAGTTAGAATTGCAAAAAATCGGCTCACGCGTTGTGGCTGCTTTAAATGGCGCAAAAATTAAAAATGGCAGCGTCTTTTTTGAATCAAAAAATGCCGCTTCTGATCTTGCTAACATCGCATTTGGCGCTTCTTTGCAAAGCTACCGTTTCAACAGATATTTTGAAAATAAAAAGAAAGACAAAGAATTAAAAATCGAAAGCCTAACCGTGATGGCGCCAGATGTGGCGAAGGTTAAGAAGGAATATGCTGAGCTAGAAATTTTGGCAGAAAATATTTTCTTCGTGCGCGATTTAGTTTCTGAGCCTTCAAATATTTTAAACCCAGAAAGCTACGCCGCCATTTGCAAAACCTTGAAAAAAGATGGTTTGGAAGTGCAAGTTTTGGGTGAAGCTGAAATGAAAAAATTAGGAATGGGCTCACTGCTTTGCGTTGGTCAGGGAAGTGCGCGTGAATCACAATTAGTGGTTTTGAAATGGAATGGAGCAGCTGCGAAAGATCAGCCTGTAGCCTTTGTTGGTAAAGGTGTAACTTTCGACACAGGTGGCATTTCAATTAAGCCTGCAAACAACATGGAAGACATGAAAACTGACATGGCGGGCTCTGCGGTGGTTGTTGGTTTGCTGCGTAATTTGGCGCAAAGAAAAGCTAAAGTTAACGCAGTTGGCGTGATTGGTTTGGTAGAAAATATGCCGTCAGGAACTGCGGTGAAACCCGGTGACGTGGTGCGTTCAATGTCGGGTCAAACTATTGAAGTAATCAATACTGACGCAGAAGGCAGATTGGTTTTGGCGGATGCTCTGCATTACACTAACACCAAATTCAAACCAAAATTTATTGTTGATTTGGCCACGTTAACTGGCGCGATTATTGTCGCTTTGTCGGATGTTTACGCTGGATTATTTTGCAATGACGACGAGCTAGCTAAAAAAATTGAGGCTTGCGGATCTACAACTGGCGAGCGCGCATGGCGCATGCCTTTGGGCGAAGAATATGACGAAATGATTAACTCTGACATTGCCGACATGAAAAATGTTGGTAGCGGCAGAGGAGCTGGAAGCACTACAGCGGCACAATTTTTAAAGCGTTTCGTTGGCGAAACAAAATGGGCGCATTTGGATATTGCAGGCACCGCTTGGAAAGGCAAAGGTGACGCAATGGCGGTGAAAGGTGCGACAGGTTACGGTCTGCGTTTGTTGGATCAGTTGGTGCGTAGTTACGAGAAGAAATAGAAAATAGTTAAAGTTGTACTCTGCTTCGCTTTAACACTCTCGGTGTCACCCCGTCGAATGACGGGGTCCATTTCGTCACAGAAACTGTCTTGAGATGGACCCCGTCATTCGACGGGGTGACACCGAGAGTGTGGGTGAGTGAGGATTTAAAATATAAAATTTGAAATGAAAAAACTCCTAATCACCGGCGGTAAAAAACTTCACGGTGAAGTACAAATTGCTGGTGCAAAAAATGCCGCTTTGCCTTTGATGGTAGCGTCAATTTTGACCGAAGAAAAACTTACTCTAACCAACGTTCCCCACGTTTCGGACATTTCAACAATGGCCAATCTTTTGGTGAATTTAGGCATTGAAGTTGAGTTGAATGGTTTAGATCCCGACCTTGGCAATCAAGGCCGCGCGCTGATTTTCAACGCCAAAACAATTTCCAATCCAATCGCGCCTTACGAATTAGTGCGTAAAATGCGCGCTTCGATTTTTATCTTGGGCCCACTTTTGGCGCGTCTTGGTAAAGCGAGAGTTTCTTTGCCAGGTGGCTGCGCTATCGGTACGCGTCCCGTAGATTTGCATTTGAAAGCAATGGAAAAACTGGGTGCTAAAATTGAACTTTCTGGCGGCTACGTTGACGCTTACGTTGAGGGGCGTTTGAAAGGTGCCGAAATTAATTTTGAAAAAGTTTCGGTTGGCGCCACTGAAAATACTTTAATGGCTGCAACTCTTGCGGAAGGCGAAACCATCATTAACAACGCTGCGTGCGAGCCTGAAATTATTGATTTGGCGAAATGTTTAACTTCAATGGGTGCTAAAATTTCTGGTGCCGGAACGCCGCAAATTAGAATCCAAGGTGTCGAAAAATTGCACGCCGCGCGCCACCCAATTATTGCTGATCGTATTGAGGCTGGAACCTACGCAATTGCTGCTGGAATTACTGGCGGAAAATTAAGATTGCTCGGTGTTGAAATGTGGATTTTGGGTGGTTTTAAAGAAGAGCTTGAAAGAGCGGGCTTAAGTCTAAAACAAGTTGGCGAGCGTGAAGTTGAAGTGACTCGCGTCTCTGACATTATTCATCCCGTGAATATTTCAACTCATCCTTTCCCGGGTTTTCCAACCGACATGCAAGCGCAATTCATGTCGCTAATGGCGGTGGCTGACGGCACTTCAACAATTGAAGAAACTATTTTTGAAAATCGTTTCATGCATGTTTTGGAATTGGTGCGGATGGGTGCAAATATTGAGTCGCACGGCAATTTGGCAGTGGTTAAAGGCGTGAAAAAATTGACTGGTGCAGAAGTAATGGCAACTGATTTACGTGCTTCGGTGTCGCTGGTTTTGGCTGGTTTGGTTGCTGAAGGAGAAACTGTAATTAACAGGCTTTACCATCTTGAAAGAGGTTACGAAAGGCTGGCGGATAAGCTGATTGCTTGTGGTGCGGATATTAAGATTTTGTACTAGAATAACGATTTACGAGTGCGTGAATAACCGCCCCCAACCCCTCCTTGAAAAGGAGGGGTTTTAGATCGAGCTCGGTTTCGAGCACTCCCCTCCTTTTCAAGGAGGGGTTGGGGGTGGTTATTCACAGGCACAATCTAAATAAAAATAATCAAATAAATTCACGAAAAAATGCTACAATTCTTCGCAAAAAAAATCTTCGGCTCAGTCAACGAACGTACCGTTAAAGCAACGTTCGCAGAAGTTGAAAAAATCAACGCCTTCGAGCCAGATCTAGCAAAATGTTCTGACGAAGAATTAAAAGCAAAAACCACCGAATTTCAAAATCGCTTCAAAGCTGGGGAGACTCTCGATTCAATGCTGCATGAAGCTTTCGCAGTTGTTCGTGAAGCCTCAAAACGCGTATTAAAAATGCGTCATTTCGACGTGCAGCTAGTTGGCGGCATGGTTTTGCATCACGGTAAAATTTCAGAAATGCGCACGGGCGAAGGAAAAACTTTGGTTGCGACTTTGCCTTGCTACCTGAATGCACTAAGCGGCAAAGGGGTTCACGTGGTAACTCCCAATGATTATTTGGCGCGCCGTGACTCGGCTTGGATGGGAAAAATTCACGAATTTTTGGGGCTTACTGTTGGCTGTTTAACTAATGATTTAAACGACGACGAGCGCCGCCAAGCCTACGCTTGCGACATTACTTACGCCACCAACAACGAACTCGGTTTTGATTACCTACGCGACAATATGAAATTCAGCACCGATCACATGGTGCAGCGCGGCCACAACTTCGCCATTGTTGACGAGGTTGACTCAATTTTAATCGACGAAGCGCGCACGCCACTAATTATTTCTGGCCCCACCGACGACAATTCAAAACTTTACGAAGAGATTAACCGCCTGATTCCGCGACTCACCAGTGCTGATTTTCAAATGGAAGAAAAAGACCGTGGCGTTTTCTTAACTGATGTGGGCATTGAAAATATCGAGAAGATTTTGAAAGGCTCAGGCGTGATTGGCGCTGATTCTTCAATTTACGATCCGGCTCACATTTCTTTGGTGCATCACATCAACCAAGCGCTCAAAGCGCACAAGGTTTTCAAAAATGAAATCGACTACATTGTTAAAGATCAATCAATCGTAATCATTGACGAATTCACGGGACGGATGCAAGAAGGACGCCGCTTCTCGGATGGTTTGCACCAAGCTCTTGAAGCCAAAGAAGGCGTTAAAGTTCGCAATGAAAATCAAACTCTCGCCTCAATTACCTTTCAAAATTATTTCCGTCTTTACAAAAAACTCGCTGGCATGACTGGCACCGCAACCACTGAGGCTGTTGAGTTTGAAGAGATTTACGGACTTCGCGTGGTAGAAATTCCAACCAATCGCACCGTCACCAGAATTGACGAAGATGATGAAATTTACAAAAACGAAAAAGGTAAATACGACGCCATCATTCGTTCAATCGAAGAGGCGCACGCTAGAAAACAGCCGATTTTGGTGGGCACAATCAGCATCGAAAAGTCAGAATATCTTTCGAAATTGCTGCGCTCGCACAAATTGCCGCACAATGTTTTAAACGCCAAATATCACGAGCAAGAAGCTGAAATTATCACGCAAGCTGGGGTTCCGGGTGCCATTACAATTGCTACCAACATGGCGGGACGTGGTACCGACATTAAGCTTGGGGGAGACCCTGAATTCATGATTGCTGACTTGCAAGACGAGGGCAGAATCGCCGAGATTAAAGCCAAAGTTGAGGCTGACAAAAAAATCGCCATTGAAGCGGGCGGCCTTTACGTGCTTGCAACTGAGCGTCACGAAAGCCGCCGTATTGACAATCAATTGCGCGGAAGATCGGGCCGTCAGGGAGACCCAGGAAAATCAAAATTCTTCTTGTCGCTTGAAGATGATTTAATGCGAATTTTTGGTTCAGAAAAATTGCAGTCGGTTCTGACTCGTTTTGGTTTGAAAGATGACGAAGCAATTTTTCACCCGTGGATTACTAAAACGCTCGCAGGCGCGCAGCACAAAGTTGAAATGCGCAATTACGAAATCAGAAAAAATCTTTTGAAATATGACGACATCGTCAATCAGCAGCGCAAAGTGATTTTTGCTCTGCGCTCTGAGGTGATCGCCGCCACAGATATTTCAGGAAAAGTGGTGAAATTTTTGGAGCAAATCACTCAAGAATTGGTGGAGGATTGCATTGCCAAAAATTCTTATTCGGAACAGTGGGAAATTGATCTTTTGGAAAAAGAAGTGTTTAGAATTTTCGGCTTGAAGCTTGATTTGAAAGAGCAAGCGGCCAAAGACGGTGTCACTGAAAAAGAAATTTTAAACTTCATTCGCGGCAATGTTGCCGAAGTTTTTGTTGAGAAAGAAAGGCTCTACGGCGTTGATTCAGTGCGCCAAGTTGAGCGCCAGATTTTCTTGCTGACGCTTGATTCAGAATGGAAAGATCACTTGCTCTCGCTCGACAAATTGCGCAATGGCATCAACCTTCGTGCTTACGCGCAGAAGGATCCGCTGATTGAATACAAGCGCGACGCTTTCAGTTTGTTTGAAGAAATGATGCTTAGAATCGAAGAGCAATTGGTGAGTCGCGTGGCTCACATGCAAATTGCGCATCGTGAAGAAGGGGTGGATTTATTAGCTAAAGCGCCGAAGCAAAAAATGTTTGAAACCAGAAATGATCCGGCTTTTGTGCAAAGCGAAGCCAAGCCTGTTTCGGGCGCGGCGAAGTTGAATGTGAAGCCGGAAGATCGTGATCCGAGGGATTCTTCGACTTGGGGAAATGTTGGGCGTAATGAATCTTGCCCTTGTGGAAGTGAGAAGAAATACAAACAGTGCCACGGGCTTTAAGCGACGACGCCAAGGGCGTCGTAAAAACGTGCTAAACGCACGTTTTTAGCTTAAAGCGGGCGAAGAAGAGCGAAGCGACCTTCGCCCAGGCAGCACATCGTCTTCGAGCGTAAGCGAGAAAAGCGATGTGCTGAAGGTGCAAACTATACTGTTCCCGCAGCAGGACGGGGTTTGTAACCCCGTCCTTACCTTCATGCAAAATTTGAAATAGTGTGAATGAACATGTGGACAGGGTTACAAACCCCATCCAGCACTCGGGTCGCCATTCGGGGCTTGTTCTAGCGCTCGGTGAGAGCGGAATCTTAATTTTTTTATTTCCCCGTGCGCCAAAACAACCAACTAACCTTCAAAACCCTAAGACCAGCCAGCCCTCAAGACGAAGAAGCTAACTTCCTCTGCCAAGATGTCCTCGGCAAATCCCTAAAAAAAACCGACGAAAATTACATCCGAGTCGCCGGATTTTTCGACGGCAAAATGTGCGCAACCGCAATGCTGATCCGCCAAGACAATCTTTTCAAAATGCAAAATGTTGCAGTCACGCCCGAGATGCAAAATAAAGGCGTTGGCTCGATGTTGCTAAAATTTTGTGAAGAATTGGTTTGGGAGAAGGGAGTAGCTGCAATCTACTGCCACGCCATAGATTACGCTGGCCGCAGTGCGGTGAACTTTTTTTTGAAAAACGAATATTTTTGCCGCGGCGGTGAGTTTGAAGAAGGCGGAATGGTGAATCAGGTAATGATTAAGTTGTTAGCGCTAGATGGAGATGATTCTTAAAATCCAACCCTGCCAACCCCCGGCAACTTCAAAGCCGGATGCAGAAAATCTACGCCAAAGGACAGGCCAATAATGTTGATTTCGAGTCCTTCGACTAATCCCAAAATTATTCCAAACATTCCAAAAAAAGAAAATTGCACGCCGGTTTTGGATTCGGAAAGAGCAAAAAATTTCACGCCATTTTTGTCGCAAAGCCAATCTTTGCCAATTGCGTTGTTTGGCAGCGCAATTTTTAAATCAGGAATTTCGCGAATTACATGCGAGACAAAAGTGTTGCTGTTGGGGCCTGGGTAAGCGCGGTAGAATTTTTGGTAGGGGTAAGATTTGACGGCTGCTTGAATTTGCGGAATTAATTTTTCGGCTTTTTCACCCGCGGCAGAAAAAATAATTTTGGGTGTTGCGTCAAACCAGCGGCGGTCGGGCAGCTCGGGCTGCGCCACCACAACTTCGTCGGCGCCAAAATAAGTGCCCCACAAAACCACGTGGTAAACTAAGTAGCTTTCGGCGTTTTTTTCTTTGGTGGCAATCCAAGTGTGCTGACTAAATTTGCCGCGCCACGAATAGGCTTTGGCGCTGTAAAACTGCACTTGTGCTTCGGGAGTTTCTTGAGCCAAAGCCACTAAATTAGCGCTTTCGCGACTGGCTTTGTCCCACGTGTTGGTTCCGGCTTTTGGGTTAAAATAAATCAGCGCGCAGGTGAAAATGAGCAGGCAAAAAAGAATCATTTTAAATTTTTTGTGAAGGTTTTGGTTTATTTCTTGCAAAAGATTGGTGCCTAATTTTTTTTAAAAAAACTGAATTTTCGCCTTAAGGCGGAAATTCAAAAAAATGCCTAATTCTCCCTTTAAAATCAAGACTGCAAGCCAGATGCAAATTACTCAAGAAAACTACAAAAAACTTCTCGTAAGAATTCAAAATAAAATCAATCAGACCAAAGAAAATATTGTCAGAAATGTGAATCGCGAAAAGGTGGAAATGAGTTGGGAAATCGGCAAAGAAATTCACCAACATTTGCAAAAAAATAAAACATCAGGTTACGGCGCAGAATTTTTTAAGCAGCTTTCTAGCGACATTTTAATTGAAGAAAGAGCTCTTTACAAAATGCACGGTTTTTACAAAACCTACCCAAAATTGCCCAGCGAGAAAAAACTTTTGAGCTGGAGCCACTACCGAAATTTAATTGCGGTGAAAGATGATGAGACTAGGCAGCAGTTGGAAAATCTGGTGATTGAGAAAAGTTTAAGCAGCGACAAATTACAAAAAGAAATCGCTGCCACCAAAAAAACTAAAAAGAAAAAACCCGTCAAAAATGCAAAATTAAAAGTGACGCGCGGCGAAATTTTTAACTACCAAATCAAGAGCGAGAATGAAATTGATTTGGGATTTAATATTTTTGTTCGGCGCAAACATGCTTTTAAAATTGGTGCAATTGTGGCGGTGAAAAAATCGGGTGAGAAATATTTGCTGAAAAAATCAGAGCTAAAATCGACGCAAATTCACACCTACCAAGGCACGGTGGAAAGGGTGGTGGATGGTGACACGCTGCACATTAAACTCGATTTGGGGTTTAATATTTTTCACCACGAGATTTTACGTTTGGCAAAAATTAACGCGGCGGAAATGGCAACTGACGAGGGCAAAAAATCTGCGGTGGAATTGAAAAAAATTTTGCAGGATTTGCCGAATGTGGTGGTAAAAACCAACAAGACCGACATTTACGGGCGTTACATTGCGGATGTTTTTTTGCCGAATAAAAAAGGGGAGAAAGATTTGTTGAAGGTGGCGCGGGATGGGGTTTATTTGAGTCAGATGTTGTTGGATTTGGGGTTGGTGCAGGTGTTTTAAGAGTCTAAAAATTTAGTTAGAAAATGAATGTGTGGAAGGAGTTGCAAACTCCGTCCAGCCCTGAGTCTCTGTTCTTAGTGAGTTGGGGCAAAAGATCCTGAAACAAGTTCAGGATGACGGCGAGGGAAAATCTCCTCGATGCAGGTCGGGATTTGCAATCCCGTCCTATAAGGTTCAGGCAGAAGTTTAAGGTATTGAGAATGAAGGTGTGGACTGAGTCCAGAGCTCGGGTTCAGTCTCGAGCTTGAGAGTTACAAACTCCCTCCAGCCTCGGGTGTGAATGGGATTGCAAAATCTGGAATCAAATTAATTAGCTAACGGTGTTTAACCTTTAAAAAAAATCGACTGACGCCAAGCCTATTCCAAATTTTAACACTTTTTTATTTTTACGGCAATCGGCGCGGTTTTTGTTGTGGGCGCGAAAAGGCAAATTTAGGTTTGAATACCGAAGCTAGAGGGCTTCAAGTTCTTTCAAATTTAATTGTTGAGTAGGTGAAGTGAAAAAAAGAGGATTAGAAAATAATTTAGGAGGTGCCTCAGTTATATTTGATAACGGTAAAGCAAGGACTAAGCGCGGCAAGACAGCTCTTGGCGCTGAGCAGGGCGATCACGTCACAGCCTACGCCGTGGTTGATAAGGCAATTAGAAATTGCGTTGAGGAAATGTTGAGAGTTTCTGAGTCTGAAGAGGGAGATTCCTCAAAGCAAAAAAAAGCTCAGGAGCGTGAGAAATTTTTAAAAATATTGCGTGGGGTGATTAGGGTTTTGTGCGAAGATGACAAAGATCGTCAAGAAGCGATCTTTGCGGAAATTCACGAATTAATTAATGTTTACGATGTAGAAAGGGCGGAGTTGTACGTAGCTCTAGAATGGCTTCAGAGTAAAGATTGTTCATTGAGCAGTGGTAATAAAATTTTTGAAACTTTTAATAAAAGCCTTGGTGATCGAAAATCTGTGATTCATGAAAAAATGCTGAAGGGCATCTCGGAAGCCGTGCTGACCAATTTTAACCTTATTCCCGGATTGTCATTTCCAAGACACGAGAAATACAGGCCGGCTTCCACGGAGCCTAGTGAGGTCAAAAGAGCGGTGAATTTTTTTGTTGAGTTGGAAAAAAGCAGTGCAGCTGAAGATGATTCTGAGTCACAAATACAAGAAAGTGTAGCTGGAAGCGTGCGGCGCTCTGGTCGAAAAGGTAGTGGTGAAATATACAAAGAGCTGAAAGAAAGCGCAGAGGAAGAAGAAATATTCCAGCATGTAGGAAATCTTTTTTTCTACCCAAAGTACAATCTGGCGGATCTTTCACAGGATGATGGGTCAATGACTGTGCGCAATAATTCAACAATTTTGCTGGAGAAGTTTGTAGCACGACATATTTTTCTTGTGACTTTGTCTTACCCAGTTTTAGAGAAAATGCGGACGGAAATTTTGGATAATTTTTGCGAAAGTATTATGAGCGATTGGGCGATTTCTAGCCGTAGAGATCAAAATATTTTTAGGACAGGAGTTCAAGAAAATCTCAACGCTTTAGCTCAAAAATTGAATGAGAATACTTTTGTGATACGTCCATCTCCAGACAAGACGGTATACGTTGAAACGGCTCGAGATGAGGGTCTGGATGATGGTGGTGGGGCAAAGGAAGCGTTTGGCAAAATACCGATGGTTTCTAACTCCCCCTCATCTTCTTTGTCACACACAGATAATTTTGTGGATTATTTTATCGTACATAATCCTCCCGGACAATCTTCTCCTACCAGAGAATCTTCTCCTACAAGAGAATCTTCTCCTACCAGAGAATCTTCTCCTACCAGAGAATCTTTTTCTTGTCATTCGCTTTCAGGGCTGCCAAAATCTAATGAAGTCCCTCCTAGCAACATATCCAGCTCTACAAAGGCTAGAATAGCATTTTCAGGGCTGCCAAAATCTAGCAACATACCCAGCTCTACAACGGCTGGAATAGCATTTGATTCTAAAGGCAAAGGCGTAAGAGGCCAGGGCGGAGGAGGCCATGATATAAATTAAACAATCAAACAATGAGCAAGTCATCACGGCAATTTCCAATCCCGGATTTGGAAGATTTAACTGAATTTTTTAAAGAAAGTTTTGGTCGTGATTTGTCGACACAAGAGCAAAAAATAATGGATTTTTTTGGTCATCAGGTGAGGCGGGCGGTTTTAGAAAATATCGGAAGTCATCGTCTGAAGCTTTGTGGCACAATGATTTTAATGCTTTCTTTTCAAGAGCGTCGCGAATATTGTTTAAGAACAGAGTTTTTTGGTAATGACGAAAAAAGAAATGTATTAGCAAAAACAATCGAAGCCATTTTCTTAGAAAATACCACAGCGCTAGATGGGATTATTAGCCAATCAAATGAGGAATTGGAGCAGAGAGTTGGGGTCAGTTTTACTGCAACAGCGCAAGACAAGTTTTTTGCAGAAGTTGGTGAGTGTCGGCCTGAAGAAAAGTCAGCAATGAAAGAATTCTGCACCAATTACACAATTTCTTTGGCGAAAAACATTTTTAATGTTTTTAGCAAAGAAGAGTCAGAGATGTGGAGATCAGGAGGATTACCAATCCCACATGAATTAATGAACCATCCGCAAGACAGGTTAGAAATGCTCGGACATGTTGGCGGGGTTGTGCAAGGTGTTGAAAGTGCCCCACGACAAGCAATCTCAAATCCTCAAGGCTACTCGCTAAGATCAAGAGGAGAAAAGCGTAGGGCGGAAAACAGTTTGTAAAAATTCTTCGCAACCTCATTCAAAAACCCCGCAGGTTGGGGTTTGTAAACCCGACCTTACGTTCATTTCTAAAGTTTCGCGCGCAGATTTTGGTCAATCGCATCCAAAAATTCTTCAGTGTAGAGGTAGTCTTTGCCGTGTTCGGCTTTATTTCCGTGAATACACACCGCCAAATCTTTCGTCATTTTTCCTGACTCAACAGTTTCAATGCAGACTTTTTCTAACTTGTGGCAAAAGTCGATTAGCTCTTGGTTGCCGTCTAATTTTCCGCGAAATTCTAAGCCGCGAGTCCAAGCAAAAATTGACGCCATTGGATTGGTGGAAGTTGGTTTGCCGGCTTGGTGGTCGCGGAAATGGCGAGTTACGGTGCCGTGCGCTGCTTCGGCTTCCATTATTTTTCCGTCTGGCGTGATTAAAACTGAAGTCATTAAACCCAGCGAACCAAAGCCTTGCGCCACTGAATCTGATTGCACGTCGCCGTCATAATTTTTGCAGGCCCAGATGAAATTGCCGCTCCATTTTAAGGCGCTTGCCACCATGTCGTCGATTAGGCGGTGTTCGTAAACAATTTTTTTCTCAGCGAATTTTTCTTTGAAATCTTTTTCAAAAATTTCGGCAAAGATGTCTTTGAAGCGGCCGTCATATTTTTTCAAAATGGTGTTTTTGGTTGAGAGGTAAAGCGGCCAGCCTTTTTGCAGTGCTAAGTTGAAGCAAGAGTTGGCAAAACCGCGAATCGATTCGTCGGTGTTGTACATACTAAGTGCGACACCGGCGCCTTTGAATTCAAAAACTTCGCGCTCGATTATTTTTCCGTCGGTGCCTTCAAATTTTACCGTGAGTTTGCCGGCTCCGGGAACGACGAAATCAGTTGCTTTATATTGGTCGCCGAAGGCGTGACGGCCGACAATGATTGGTGAAGTCCAGTTTGACACGATGCGTGGCACGTTGTTGCAAACAATTGGCTCACGAAAAACTGTGCCGTCTAAAATATTGCGAATGGTGCCGTTGGGCGATTTCCAAATTTCTTTTAAGTTAAATTCTTTTTTGCGCGCCTCGTCTGGGGTGATTGTGGCGCATTTAATGCCAACGCCGCAAGCCTTGATGGCATTGGCTGAGTCAATGGTTACTTGGTCATTTGTGGCGTCGCGATTTTCAACACCCAAATCAAAATATTGCAGGTTCACATCAACGTAAGGCAGGATTAATTTTTCTTTAATGAAGCGCCAAATCACGCGAGTCATTTCGTCGCCGTCAATTTCTACAACTGGATTTTTTACGAGAATTTTTTTCATAAATTTTAGCCTTTAAAAGATGGAAATTTTGTAAATATTCAACAAATCAGAACTAAGTCATTGAGCTGCCAAAATGCAAACATAAATTCATGGATGCATCTTCCTGCCTGATTCCAATTTCTTGAAAAATTTATGCGTAATAAAGTTAAAAAAATAAAGCCGGCGCATGTTGTTGGCCTGCTTTTCGTCTTGTTTGCGGGGTATTTTTTTTGGATTAAGCCAAAATACAATCAAGCCAACAAAAATAGCGCAAGTGTAACTAGGGCAACTGAAGTTGCGGTGGTAACTGTGAAAAAACAAACTGTGCAATTATTTCAAGAATTGCCGGCGCGAGTTGAGGCTTTTAAAATTTCGGAAGTGCGTCCGCAAATTGAAGGCGTGATTAAAAAAGTAAAATTCACCGAAGGAAGTTTTGTCAAAGAAGGTCAGCAGCTTTACCAAATTGATCCGTCAATTTATCAGGCGGCATCAAATAGTGCGGACAGAAATTTGAAAACTTTGCAGGCTAAAAGAGATCGTTACCAAATTTTGCTTGAAAGCGACGCGGTGAGCAAACAAGAGTTTGACGATGTTGAAGCGGCTTTTGCACAAGCAGAAGCGGATGCAAAAAAAGCCAAAACTAATTTTAATTACACTAAAGTTTTGGCGCCGATTTCTGGTTACATCGGTAAATCAAATTTAACTGAAGGTGCGTTGGTCACGGCAAATCAAGCAGAAGTTTTAACCACAATTGCCCAACTTGATCCAATTTACGTTGATATGGTGCAGCCTACAAAAGACATGCTGCAGCTTGGTGAACAAAAAGGAATTTTGGTAACGGTGGCAACGGATGATCCTAATTACGCAGCGGAGGGCAAATTAAAATTTTCGGAAGTTTTTGCCGATCAAAGCACAGACTCAATTCGTTTGCGCGCGGTATTTACCAACAAAGAACAAAAATTAATTCCGGGAATGTTTGTGACAGCCAAGTTGCATTTAAAACCAATTGAAGCGGTGCTAGTGCCGCAAAGAGCAACAACTCGCACACCGGAAGGTGGCTTGATGGTTTGGGTGGTGGCGGGAGATGCGGCAAAACCACGTCCGATTAAAGCTGAGAAAATTTCCGGAGATTCTTGGGTGGTTGAAGATGGATTGATGGATGGGGATATTGTGATTGTTGAGGGCTACCAAAAAATTGCTGATGGAGCTAAGGTTAGTGCGGTTCCGTTTAAGGTAGAGGAGAAGAAATAAATAATAATCGAGTGCGTGAATAAACACCCCAACCCCTCCTTGAAAAGGAGGTGCTTGAGTTCGGCTTCGGTCTCGAGTACTCCCCTCCTTTTCAAGGAGGGGTTGGGGGTGGTTATTCCAAGAATACAATTTTGCGTTAAATCGCAATCCAACAAAAGCCAATTAACGAATGTCTAACTTCTTCATCAATCGCCCGATATTCTCCTGGGTACTAGCAATCATAATCATGATGGCAGGTGCTCTGTCGCTGCTTAAAATGCCCATCGAGCAATATCCAAACATCGCGCCTCCTTCAGTTTCAATTTCAACTTCGCTGCCCGGAGCTTCTGCCGAAACTCTAGAAAACAGCGTAACTCAAGTAATCGAGCAAAGCCTTACCGGCATTGATTCACTGCGCTATTTCACCGCCAGCAGTGACTCTGACGGCAACGTCATGATTACTCTAACTTTTGAGCCAAAAACCAATCCAGACATCGCGCAAGTGCAAGTGCAAAACAAGTTGCAATCAGCAATGCCACTTTTGCCGCAAGAAGTGCAGCAGCAAGGCGTGCGCGTCAATAAGGCGAACAACAACTTCTTGATGGTAATCGGGCTTTATTCGCAGGATGATTCGGTGAGTGAAGGTGAGCTTGGCGACATTCTGCTTTCTGAAATGAAAGACGATGTTTCCCGCATTAACGGCGTTGGCAACGTAACAATTTTCGGCAATCCGCGCGCCATGAGAATTTGGTTAAACCCAAATAAACTCTACGGCTACAGCATGACAATTGCTGATGTGGTGACTGCAATTAAAATTCAAAATGCTGACGTTTCAGCTGGTCAACTTGGTGGTTTGCCGTCAGTTAAAGGCCAACAAATTAACGCCACCATTACTTCGCAATCAAAATTAAGAACGGCTGAAGATTTCAAAAAAATCATTCTGCGCGTTAATAAAAACGGTTCGCAAGTTCGTCTAAAAGATGTGGCAAAAGTTGAACTTGGTTCACAAAGCTACAGCACAATCGCGCGCTACAAACGTCATCCGGCGTCAGGAATGGCGGTGATTTTGGCCAGTGGTGCTAACGCGCTCGACACTGCCAAAAACGTCAAAGATAAAGTTGAAGAATTGAAGCAATTTTTGCCAAAAGGCGTGCAGGTAATTTATCCTTACGACTCAACACCATTCATTAAACTTTCAATCAAAGGTGTGGTTGAAACCTTGCTAATCGCGGTTTTCTTGGTGTTTTTGGTAATGTTACTTTTTCTACAAAATTTTCGCGCCACGTTAATCCCAACCATTGCAGTTCCCGTGGTTTTGCTTGGAACTTTTGCGATTTTATTTGCCTGCGGCTTCACCATTAACACGCTGACAATGTTTGCCATGGTGTTGGCGATTGGCTTGCTGGTTGATGACGCGATTGTTGTTGTCGAAAACGTCGAACGCATCATGCATGAAGAAGGACTCTCGCCAATTGATGCCACGCGCAAATCAATGAAACAAATTACTGGCGCCTTGATTGGGATCGCCATGGTTTTGTCGGCAGTATTCGTGCCAATGGCATTTTTTGGCGGCTCGGCGGGTGCAATTTATCGCCAATTCTCGATTACGATTGTTTCATCAATGACGCTTTCAGTCTTTGTGGCGTTGGTTTTATCTCCCTCACTTTGCGCAACAATTTTGAAACCCGTAGAAAAATCTCACAAACTTTCGACCAATAAATTTTTAAATTTCTTCAACCAAAAACTCGATTGGGGCAGAAATTTTTACACCACCAGCGCCAATAAAATTATCGGCCGTTCTTTCAAGTTTTTCATGATTTACGTGGTGATGTTGGGAGGCTTGGTCTTTTTATTTTCTCGCATGCCAACATCATTTTTGCCAGTCGAAGATCAAGGCATGATGTATTTGATGGTTAACGCACCAAGTGGCGCAACGCTTGAGCGCACCGTTGAAAGTTTGAAACAAGTTGAAGATTATTTTCTCGACAAAGAAGCCGAAAATGTTGACCACCTTTTCACCGTTGCCGGATTTAGTTTTGCTGGGCGTGCCCAAAATGCCGGATTTGGATTTATCGGTTTGAAAGATTGGAGCAAAAGAGAGCGCCCCGACCAAACAGTCGCCGCAATTTCTGGACGCGCCATGGGAGCTTTGTCGCAAGTAAAAGATGCTTTTGTATTTACATTTTTTCCGCCACCAATTCGCGAATTAGGCAATGCATCGGGCTTTGATTTGCAACTAATTGATCGCAGTGGCGTTGGTCACGGAGCCTTGATGGGAGCGCGTAATCAGCTTTTGGGAGCTTCGGCAAAAAACCCACTTTTGATTGGTGTGAGGCCAAATGGTTTGAGCGACGTCGCTCAATATAAAATCGACATTAACTACGAAAAAGCGGCGGCACTGGGAGTTTCATTCACCGACATCAACCAAACTTTGCAGGCAGCTTGGGGCTCGTCTTACGTGAATGATTTTCTTGATAAAGGGCGCATCAAAAAAGTGTATTTACAGGCCGAAGCACCGTATCGCATGACTCCGCAAGATATCAAAAAATGGTACGTCAGAAATAAAGAAGGAAAAATGGTTTCCTTCAGCAGCTTTGCCACCTCGCACTGGACTTACGGCTCACCAAAATTAGAGCGCTTCAACGGCGTATCTTCGGTGAATATTCAAGGTGGTGCCGTTCCCGGAGTCAGCACGGGAACCGCAATGAATGAAATGGAGCGCATGATTAAAGAATTGCCGGATGGCATTGACTACGCTTGGTCGGGAATTTCTTTTGAAGAAAAAACCTCCGGCTCGCAAACTTTAGTGCTTTACGCCATCTCGCTAATGGTGGTGTTTTTGTCACTCGCCGCACTTTACGAAAGTTGGTCGATTCCTTTTTCAGTGATTTTGGTTGTGCCTTTCGGGATTGTCGGAGCCATTGTGGCATCAATGCTCGGCGGCATGAGTAACGACGTTTATTTTCAAGTTGGCCTTCTAACCACGATTGGGCTTTCAGCAAAAAATGCGATTCTAATTGTTGAGTTTGCTCGTGATCTTTACCGCAAAGGACACAGCGCGACTGAGGCAACTTTGATTGCCACCAAACAAAGATTTCGCCCGATCATCATGACCTCAATGGCTTTCATGTTAGGTATTTCGCCACTGGCAACTGCAACCGGTGCTGGTTCGGCAAGTCAACGCGCCATTGGTGTTGGGGTAATGGGAGGCATGTTCGCCGCGACGTTTATTGCCACGTTATTTGTGCCGATGTTTTACGTTTTGGTGGAGAAAATTTCGAAAAAAATGAAGAAGAAAGTTTAACGATTTTATTCCTCCAGAGTCTTGTTACTCTCGGTGTCACCCCGTCTTTACGACGGGGTCTAGTTTTCACGGTACAAACTTATAGTTAAGAGTTTGGAGACTGGACCCCGTCGTAAAGACGGGGTGACACCGAGAGTGAAGGTCAATCTAAGTAAAAAAAATGAAAAATAAAAAACTCTCAAACCTCTTAATCCTCGCCGTAATCGCCTCTTGCACTCTTGCACCGAATTACAAGCGTCCAAAAGTTGAGCTACCGCTTGAGCAATCGGCGAGCGCCGCAAAGAAAAAAATCGCCATTATTTCTTGGCAGGAATATTTTGTTTCCCCCGATCTACAGCGCGTGATTCAAACTGCTTTATTTAACAATCGCGACATGCGAGTGGCTAATCTCAATATCGAGTCAGCGCAGGCAACTCACGGTGTGGTGCGCTCTAATCTTTTGCCAACAATTAATGCAACAGGTTACGAAACGCGCCAAGGCGTTCCGAGTTCTTTTTCTTCTTTCATGCCAAAAAAACAATTTCGCGCCAACGTTTCGCTAGCAACTTACGAGGTAGATTTTTTTGGTAGATTGCGTTCATTAAAAAAGTCAGCACTCGAAGATTTTTTAGCTTCCGAGCAAGCGCGCAACGTCATCAGAATTTCGCTAATTTCGGAGGTGGTAAATTCTTACGCACAACTTTTGCTTGATCGCGAATTGCTAAAAATCGCTGAAAAAAATGCGACAGCTCAGGGAGATCGTTACAAATTTTCTGAACTACGTTACAAAAATGGCATCGATTCGCAAACCGATTTGATCAATGCTGAAGCCACAATTGAAACGGCCAAAAACACTTTTGAAACTTACAAAAAATTAGTGAAGCAAGATGAAAATGCTTTGATGCTTTTGATGGGAGTCTTTAATGAAAGCGCTTTGCCAGCGCAAGATGTGGCTTTTGGCGACATTAAAATTAACGAAGATTTGCTCGATTTAGTGCCGTCATCTTCTTTGTTTTTGCGACCAGATATTCAACAAGCTGAGCATGAATTAAAGAGTGCCAATGCCAATATTGGAGCTGCTCGCGCCGCTTTCTTTCCATCAATTACTTTGACCGGAAATTACGGTTACGCCTCGCGCGAAATGAGCAATTTATTTGATTCAAAAACTTGGTCATTCACACCGCAAATTAACATGCCGCTTTTTGCCGGCGGAAGAAATCTCTACAATTTGAAGCTAGCTGATTTGCGCAAAAAAGTTGAAATCGCCCAATATGAAAAAGCGATTCAAACCGCTTTTAGAGAGGTTTCAGACCAGCTGGCAGAAAGAGATGCGATTGTGAGTCAGTTCGAATCTTTTGATAAAATTTTGAAAAGCAGAAAGAAGGGCAATGACATTGCGGAAGTGAAACATCAGGTGGGAATTAGCAGCGCGCTGAATGTGGTGGATGCGAAAATTGCTTTATTTACGGCGGAGCAAAATCAGGCCAGTGCCAGAAAAGAATACATCGCGAACTTGATTGCGCTTTACAAGGTGATGGGCGGGGGCAGTGAGTTGGAGGGGGAGTAATTAGTTTAGTTGGAGTTCGCGAATAACCACCCCCAACCCC
>CAIRMX010000085.1 GCA_903879805.1 uncultured Alphaproteobacteria bacterium
CTAACAATTAACGGATTTATTTTCTCGTTAAAGAACTCTTCTGAGATTGGATAAAGTCTCTTGTCCATTGGTTTTACTTCCATTTTTAGTTAGAAAATGGCGAGGGTAGAATGGGAAAAATAATTAGCTAACAGTGTCTACCACTGAAACCTCGATGAGGGAGAAGCCACGAAAATGACGAGGTTTTGCAGACATTTTGTAGATACTTATAAGTGATTGAGGGGCAAGTTTTGAACGGTACTCTGGGGGTAAAGAAGAGTCAAGATAGTCAGCTCGACTTTTTATTAAAAAAAATTCTTGTTCGCACAGTAAAATTTTTACTAAGAAACATCCGCCGTAGAAATCTTCACCAATTTTTCACCACAGCGAAGCACCAGATTTCCCTCAAGATCAAAATCCTCAAACACTCCACGCAACTCCTCTCCATCAAGCTTCACACCAATCTCTTTTCCCAATCTGTAAGCATTTTTTAACCATAATTTCCGCACCCCACCAAAACCAAAATCACCCCAGCTTTGGTAAATTTTTTCAAACTCATCCAAAAAACTTTTAAGCAAATCTTGCGGCAAAATATTCATGCCAAAATCTTTTAAACATGCCGCAGGAAAAATTGTGTTAAGTGGGTTTGAAGAAATATTTACGCCAATTCCCACAATTACAAACTCACAATCATTTCCTGAAATTTTGCTTTCAAGCAACAGCCCCGCAACTTTTTTTCCATCAATTAAAAGGTCATTTGGCCATTTCACCTCAACTACATTTTGTAGCGCGCGGCTTACAACTCTTTGCAACGCCACAATCGCCACAAAAGAAATCTGCGAAACCTCAGCCGCCGAAATTTTCGGACACAGCACCAAAGAAAAATAAAGATTTCCCACAGGCGAGCTCCAAACCCTCTCCATCCGCCCGCGCCCACTTTTTTGCGCGTCTGCCAAAATCACCTCACGCTCAAAAATTTGCCGAGAATTTGCCAATTGCAAAGCGTGATAATTTGTGCTTTCGAGCTCGTCAAATTGATGAATTGTAAAGTTTTTATGCGTCCAGTTTTTCATTTAAAAAAGCTTCGCCACCTCAATAATAAAGCCATTGCGTGCAATTCGTGTAGAATTGGCAACTTGGTAGCCGGCAAATAAAATAAGGTCGTTTGGAAAATTGTAACTCAGGGCCGAAGCAAAAATTCCCAGCGCATTTTTGCCCGAATACCAGTCGCCAACGTAACTAAGTTTGTTGGTAATTTTTTGCTCAAAACCCAACATTAACGCTGTTGAATTACGGTCAAAAATTTGTTTGGTACCTTGGCTGCCGCCAATTGTTAAGCGGGTTTGACTTTGCGGAATTGTAAAATTTGCCGCCGCGTAAGTCCAATTCCCCACGCCATTGCCCTGCACCGAAATTGCGGCCGCTGAACCGAAAATTATTTTTGGTTGGTAGTTTTTTATTTCTTCAATTGAAAGCGGTAGCGCGGTTTTAAAGCCAAGTGCCAGCGTGTCATTGTTGTAGGAAAGATTTCCCAAATTGTAGTAGGTGGCGGTGAGCTCGGTGTTGTGCCCCGTGCCAAAAGTTAGGTAGTTAGTGGCGTTTAAAAATCGTCCCTTTTCTTTGGTGCGAAATTGCGACTCATGCTGCACAAAAACACGTTTTTTCGGCGCAACATCGGCAGATGGAACATTTAAGATCGTCATCTGCGACCAAGCTTGCGGCGCTTGTAGACAAATTAAAAAGGTGAGAAGAAAAAGTTTTTTCATTGAATTAGCTTAAGATTTTTCGCCACATCTCCGGCGCACTTCAAAAGCAGCTGTTGGTATTTAGAATCATAATCATCGTGACCCTCGGCCTCTTTTTCTTGGCAGGCTTTTTTGCAAGCATCGCTAGCGTCGCAAATGCTTGGCGCTTCTTCTAAATCTTGAGCGCCCACTAAACTCGCTGCTAAAAAAACTAAGCTGAACAATATGAGAAATTTTTTCACAAATTCAAAAACATGATGTAAGCATCAACATAGCCTAAACTAGTATGTTTAAAGGCTTTAGGAACTGTGCCAATTATTTTAAAGCCAACCGATTGCCACAATTTCACTGCCGCTTCATTGGTTGAAACGACGAAATTAAATTGCATTGCGTGAAAGCCAAATTCTTTGGCTTTGGTAATTGAGTGAAGCGCTAAAGCCTTACCAACACCTGCACCGCGAGCTGCCGCATCAACGATGTAACTGGCATTTGCGACATGTGATCCTAGATCAACTTGATTGGGTTTTAGCAAATAAACGCCGACGATTTTGCCAGAAATTTCTGCCACAAAAGTTTTAGATTTTTTATCCATCCATTTGGCGTAAGCCTCGTCTTTTGTGGTGTCGTGGCGATTGACGTAAGTATTTTCGCCAGCAATTACGCTGTGAAAAATGCGCCAAATTTCGTCAAAATCAGATTCTGTTGCTAAGCGAATTTCGATCATTTTTTTTAAAAAATAATTAGTAGCGAATTACCACAATTCCTGACCCGCCAGCCATTCCTACCCAAGTTGTTAGACCCGTACCGCCACCATTTCCGGTATTTGCGGCGCCCACCTGTCCGGTGGTAGATCCACCCGTGGCTGCTGTGCCGGAGATTAGCGGGGTTGCAGATCCATTGTAGCTAGCTCCCGGTCCGCCAACCGCGTAGTAAGTTGGGGTTCCGGTGATGCTTGAAGAAATACCAGCACCAGCATTACCGCCACGACCATTTGTACCGTCTCCCCCAGCGCCACCTGCGCCGCCACCACCGCCGCCGGCCCATCCATTGCTAATGCTAATTCCAGCACCTCCGGCATTTCCTTGTCCAACAGTTCCTGCAGCACGAGTAGTGCTACCGTAGCCGCTGCCACCACCAGATCCGCCGGCGCTTCCCGCTTGATCATGCCAACCTTTACCGCCACCAATTGCGGTGAGTCCGTTGAAAGAAGAGAAACTACCATTGCTACCACCGCTATTTGGACCATTTTCACCAGAGCCACCTGCACCAACAGTCACAGTGTAATCGGTTGCAGCAGTGACAGAAATTGTGCCACTAAGCAATCCTCCAGCGCCACCTCCGCCGTTGAAAGCACCAGCGCCGCCGCCGCCACCAACAATCAAATATTCAACATTTCTGGTATTTGGACAATTTAATTTTTGACTAGAACCAACTGTAGTAAATTTGTGAATCGTATATCCTCCAGACGAGCTGATTGTGCCACCAGTGCAAGTTGTCTGCACGCTGCAAGAACCACTAGTGATGGCGAAAGTGCCATTTGAGCAAGTGTAATTAACCGTTCCCGAATATCCCGAGCCGCAAGATAAGCTGCCGCTAGCTTGAGTCACTGTGCCCGAAAGTCCGGTGCCGCTTGCCGCGCAAGAAATTGCCTGACAATTGCCGCTCACAGATTCGTAACCGCTAGCGCAAGAAGTGCATCCCGTGCCGCTGTGAGTTGCATCGCAAGAGCAAGATCCAGAAACACTGGCAACTCCGCTAGCGCAAGTATAGCTGACTGTTCCAGTGTAATTGGCGAGATTGCAGGCAAGAGTTGTTGAACCGGAAGTTGCCGAAACTGTCGCACTCACACCGGCCTGACTGATGCTGCAATTTGCTGATGCTAAATCACAACCGCTTGCCGTAACCGTGTAGCCAACGCAAGAGCCTGACGGCACGATGTTACGATTAATTTTGCTGGTCCATTTTTTGCCAATGTAATCTTCAAGCGCGATTCTTTCGTCTGGCTCAAGAGCGCGAGTAAAAATTGCGATTTCGCCAATCTCACCAATGTAATTTTGACCAATGCTTAAAGTTGAAATTCCGCTGAGCTGAGAGGTGTTTGAGCTTTGCGCCGCAAGCACTCCGTTAATGTAAGTTTTTTTGCCAGTTGCGCTGGAAATGAAGGTAAAAATTCGCGAATTTCCCACCGATCCTGAGTAATTCGTCACACTCGAATTATAAGAATTCGAACCTTGAGCATGAATTACCGTTGAGTCAGCGCTATATCCTAAAGCCAAGCTGTTATCGGATCCAGAGCCAGCAGTTCCTAAAAAATAATTATTGGCGCTGCCGTCAAATTCTGCAGCATGAACTCGATTAATTGCGTTGGAATAAGTGGGACTTGCACCTGCCGTGCTAATTACAACTTTTGAGGTGGAATTTCTCTGATCGTGCCAAGTGAAAAGTGAGCTGCCATTATTGGCCTCACCGCTGTTAAAACTGCTATCTAAACTAGTTTCAAGCCAAAGCGCCGAATCAGGAATTTCATTAGCTGGGGAAGAGCGACTTAAATTTTGTGCGGCAGTAATTCTGAATTTCGAAACCATGCCGTCCGCAACAACAACACCAGCAATAAAAATGCCAACGATGATGATTACAACCGAGACTTCAACGAGGGAAAATGCACGAGAACTTTTGGAGATTTTCTTACGCATTTTTTGCAAGAATGAATTTATTAGTGATCTTTCCAACCAACTCTTTTCAAGAAGAACTCGTAAGAATCTTCAAAAGTGAAGGTTTTATTGTCATCAAAAATGATCAGCTTGTTAGCAATTTGACGCAGGAAATGCTCGTCGTGGGTTACAACAATCAGCGCGCCTTTGAAGTTTTTAATGGCTTCTAGCAAAGCGTCGCACGATTCCATATCTAAGTGATTTGTTGGCTCGTCGAGCAAAAGTAAATTCACGCCTTTGAGCAAAATTTTGCCCAACATCACGCGAGATTTTTCACCACCCGACAAAACCGAAATCTTTTTATTGGCCAAATCATTGTTAAACATCATGTTGCTGCAAACTTGACGCACACGACTTATCGGCAATTTCTCATCGGTTTTTTGTAACTCTTCGTAAACCGTGCGAGTTGGATCAAGACGGTCAATGTTCATCTGACCAAAATAGCCAATTTCTGTTTTGCCGTTAGTTTTAACATTGCCTTTGAGTGCCGCCAAATCTTGGGTAATGAGCTTAAGCAAAGTTGATTTACCTTTACCGTTTTTTCCGATGATGCAGATTTTCTCGCCATCAGCAACTTTGAAAGAAAGGTCTTTAATCAGCAGATTTTCTGGCGTGTAACCGAAAGCGATATTTTCAGCATCAACCATGTTTTCTTTGCTGACGTAAGGATTGTAAGCAAACTCAAAATCAAGAGTTGCCACATGCTCGAGCTTTTCTTTGACATCTTGCTTTTCCAACATTTTCACTCGCGATTGAGCGCGGCTCGCCATGCTGGCTTTAGCGCCGAAGCGGTCGATCCATTCTTGAGTTTTTTGTCTTTGTTTATCTTCGTTAACTCTGGTTTTTTCGTAAATTTCTTCTTCAGAGGCAATTTTTTCACGCACGCCTTGAGTATTTCCCGGAACTTTTTTGAAGGCTTTGCGGTGAATAACTAAAGTGTGTGTAACCACGTCATCCATGAATCCGCGATCATGCGTGATTAGAATTAGCTCGCCTTCCCATTCTTGTAAAAATTCTTTAAGCCAGCGAATTGAGTGAATATCGAGATAGTTAGTCGGCTCGTCTAAAAGCAACATTTGTGGCTCAACCAAAAGCAATTTCGCCAAGTTTAATTTTACTTGGTAACCGCCGGAGAAATTTTTTGGATCTTTCTCAAGATCTTCAGGAGTAAAGCCAAGGCCGTATAAAATATTTTCTCCTTTCCAACCTTCATGCTCGCGATCTTCGGGAAGCACTGAACAAATTTCTTCTAAAGTGGTGTTGTGAGTGAAGTGAATATGTTGCTCTAAGTGACCAATTCTGTAGCCACGAGGAATTTCAACTGCGCCCGAATCTGGCTCTAATTTTTTGAGAATTAATTTTAGGAATGTTGATTTGCCGCTTCCGTTGCGCCCAATTAAACCAACCTTCTCGCGGCCGTTAATAATAAAACTGGCATCAGAAAAAACTTCGTTTCCAGCAAATGAAATGGATAAATCTTTGACTCTAATCACGGTACTTTTGGAAAGATAAAAATGTTGGGTAAAAGGGGCGCGCAATCTAGGAGCGCAATGTCAAAGCACAAGTAACAATTGCTCACAAACTGGTGAATTTTGTGAGCAATTAATTTAGAAGAATTTTAGCACAACCGCACCAGCACCACCGCCGCCACCAGTTCTAGAACTACCTTCACCAGCAGCGCCACCACCGCCGCCGCCATATCTGCCAGCGCCACCATTGCCACCCCACCAGCCAGCACCACCTCCACCGCAACCAAATCCAGTGGCGGCTGAGCCGTGATTGGTTTCGCCACCTATGTTGCTGCTGTCGGATCCAGCACCTCCACTTACGGTTGGATAACCTCCAACCGCCGTAAGCGTTGTAAATAATCCACTCACATCAGCACTGTTAGCACCGGTTCCACCAAAAGCAGTGTCAGGAGGAACGGTTCCGTTCACTCCGCCGATCGCAGCACCAGCGCTTCCTCCTGTGTCACCAGACATTCCAACCGTGCCACCACCTGCAACACCACCACCACCAGCTCCGCCACTAAATGAACCGCCAACCGACGCAGCAGCATTATCTCCGCGTCCACCACCACCGCCATTACCGGTGATTGTTACACCACTAATGGTCACTGTTGTATTGCCGCCAGTTGCCCCTGTTTTTCCTGAGCCAACGCCACCATTACCGCCAGTGCCAATTGAATAAGTAATGGTATTTCCTGGCGAGACTGTCCAAGTTTTGTAAGCAACACCACCAGCTCCGCCGCCGCCACCGGCTCCACCGGCTCCGCCGCCACCACCACCGGCGCCGATTGCCCAAACTTTAACTTGGGTAACTCCGGATGGTACCGTGTAAGACGTGCCTGATGTTCGAACTACAGAAGTTGAAACTGGTGCAGTACAAGTTCCTGTAACGCTCAGAGTTCCAGTAGAAGGACAAGTGTAAGTCACCGAGCCACTGTAACCTGAAGTGTTGCAAGGTAAGCTACCGCTAGCTCCAACACTGACTGTGGTTGGCGTAGTAACTCCCGTCACAGAAACCGGACAACTAGTAATCACTGCGCAAGATCCCGTAGTACTTAAAACACCCGTAGAAGGACAAGTGTAAGTCACCGAGCCAGTGTAACCTGAACCACAAGATAAGCTGCCACTAGCTCCAACAATGACTGTGGCTGGTGTAGTAACTCCTGTTACAGAAACAGGACAACTAGTAATCGCTGCGCAAGATCCCGTAGTACTTAAAACACCGGTAGAAGGACAAGTGTAAGTCACCGAACCAGTATAACCTGAACCGCAAGATAAACTGCCACTAGCTCCAACACTTACTGTAGTTGGCGTGGTTACTCCTATCACAGAAACAGGACAGGTAGTAATCGGACCACTAGCGTAACGCACAATTACAATTCCCGACCCACCAACAAAGCCTGTAGCAACAGATGTTGCACCGCCGCCGCCACCACCAGTATTTGCAGCGCCTGCTTGACCCGCATTACCGCCGCCACCAAGCCCCCCAACACCAGCAGTTCCTCCACTTACGTAATAATGCGATCCACCACCACCACTATAGTAAGTTGCAGTACCTGTAATATTATTTTGAATTCCAACACCACCATCACCGCCTTTAGTTGAAGTTCCAGCCTGACCTGCAGCACCAGCGCCGCCTCCGCCGCCACCACCATAATTTGGGCTACTTGGAGAATTATTACCTCCAGCATATCCCTGACTGGATGTTGCAGCGCCACCAGCTCTTGATTCTCCAGAAATTCCACCGCCACCCCCAGATCCACCATTGCTACCATTCATTTCCCTGCCACCGCCACCGCCACCGCCAATAGCGGTAATACCCGAAAAGATAGAATTCGCGCCATTTCCACCATTAACATTTCCCACAACTCCCGCAGCTCCACCAGCGCCCACAGTTACTGAAATTGCCGATGTCGAAACTGCCAAGCTGCTATTATAAACCACACCACCAGCTCCACCACCGGAACCACCAGCAACACCATTACCTCCGGCTCCACCGCCGCCACCCGCAACTACTAGAACCTCAACATTTCTTGCAGATGGACAGGTGAAAGTTCCCGATGAAATAAATTTATGAATTGTATAACCTGAAACCGATGAATTATCAATTGTACCGCCCGTGCAAGTTGGTATTGCCAAAGTACAAGCCCCGCCTAATAAACCATAGCCACTAGCACAAGCGCAAGTCGCGGCGGTAAGGGTTCCGCCGGCACAAGTGTAGGCGCTGGTTCCAGTGTAGCCGGTAACGTCACAAGTTAAAGTTCCGCTACCACTTGCAACTGCAGAAGTGCTGGAAACTCCAGTAACACTAACCGCGCAAGTAGTTGGAGTTGCAACACATGCTCCACCCGAGGCAGAATAACCGCTAGCACAAGTGCAAGTCGCAGCAGTAAGAGTGCCGCTGGCACAAGTGTAAGCGCTGGTTCCAGTGTAGCCGGTGACATCACAAGTTAAAGTTCCGCTACCACTTGCAACTGCAGAAGTGCTCGAAACTCCAGTAACACTAACCGCGCAAGTAGTTGGGGTTGGAGTAGTTGGAGTTGAACTATCGCAACCATTTAACGTAACCGTGCCGTCAATACAGCTTGCAGCATTGGCGCGATTAATTTTTGAGGACCATTTTTTGCCGACGTAATCTTCAATGGAGATTCTCTCGTCAGGCTCTAGCGCTCTTGTAAATATCGCCACTTCACCAATTTGTCCGGTGTAACCTTGGCCGATACTTAAAGTTGAAATGCCACTAAGCTGAGTTGTATCAGAACTTTGCGCCGCGAGCACGCCATTGATGTAAGTTTTTTTGCCGGCAGTTGCACTTTGCGTGAAGGTGAAAACTCGCGGCGCACCGCTTGAGCTAGAGTAATTGCTAATTCCCGCAGCGTAAGAGTTAGTGCCTTGACTATGAGCAATTTGCCCATCAGCGCTGTATCCTAAAAGCAGATTTTGGTTTGCGGTTGTAACCGAACTATCTCCCAAAAAATAATTGCCAGCATTGGCGCTTTCTCTTTTTTCTAAAATGAAAATTGTGTAATCGCTCTTGTTTAAAAAGCTGCCGTCAAAGGTGAAATATCCCGACCCATTAAACTTAACAGCGTGAATGCGATTGATCGTGTTGGAATAAGTAGGATTTCCCGAAACCGCCTGAACTGTAACTTTGCTCATTGAAGCTCTAGAATCATACCAAGTTGTCAGAGACGATGTATCAGAACTTTCGCTAGAATTAAAACTAGTGTCCAAGCTGCTTTCGAGCCATATCGCGGCATCTGGAACTTCGTTAATTGGTGATGAGCGACTTAAAGTTTGTGCTGCCGTAATTCTGAACTTTGAAACCATGCCGTTAGCCGCAACAACTCCGGCAATAAAAATACCGACAATGATCAGGACCGCTGAAACTTCTAGAAGAGAGAAAGCCGAGTGTTTTTTAGAGCGCATTTGGTATGAAAAAATTTAATTAGAAAAAATCAAAAAAAGAACTTCACCTTATCAATCAAGAACTCTCAACCAAGCTTGGTCATTTTGAGCCATTAATTCGGGGCGACAATTCGCTTATTCAAACCTTGTAACTCCATCATCACATCTTTGGCAATTGGTGCCGCAGCGCCAGATCCCGAACCACCATGCTCCACCACAACAGAAATAGCATATTTCGGATCGTGAAACGGCGCAAAGCCAGTGAAAATTGCGTGGTTAGCATTGGCGGCATTTTCTTCTTTGGTCATTTCTTTTTCTCTTTTGGAAATCACTTGCGAGGTTCCGGTTTTACCCGCCATTTCAAAACCTTTAATTTCAATTCTTTTGCCGTAAGCCGTGCCACCGGGTTCGTTAACTACGCGGCGCATTCCTTCTTGCACAAATTTAACGTGAGCGGGCTTGACAATAGGCTGAGATTTTAGCGCATCAAATTGTTGAAAAATATTGTGGTTGCGCACCAGATAAGGCTTGATCGGAATGCCGCCATTAGCGATTCTGGCAGTGACCACCGCCATTTGTAGAGGTGTGGCTAAAACTGATCCTTGGCCGATTGCCGTATTTAGGGTGTCTCCGCCCATCCAACCTTCTTTAAAAACTTTTCTTTTCCATTCGTCAGAAGGCACATTGCCGCTTTTGCTACCGTGCAAACTAATGTCCATTTTTTCACCGTAACCAAACTGGCGCGCCATTGCGGTAAAATTTTCGTAACCGATTTGATTGGCCATGGTGAAAAAATAAACATTGCAGGAATGCATAATGCCACCCATCAAATCAAGCGTGCCGTGGCCACCTTCTTTCCAACAGTGAAACGCTCTTTTGCCGAATTGATAATGACCGCTGCAATGAACTTTCGTATTAGGATTAAAGCCCGATTCAAGACCGCCCAGCGCCACCATTAATTTAAAAATTGAACCCGGTGGATAAGTGGCCGAAATTGGTTTATTGCTCAAAGGCTTGTGCGGATCGGCGTAAAGCTGGTTCCAATATTCGCGCGACACACCTTCAACGAAATTATTTGGATCAAAAGTTGGACTCGATGCGTAAGCCAAAATCTCGCCACTTTTAACATTCATCACAACTACTGAAGCGACATCATCTTTGATTCTTTCGGTAACAAATTTTTGCAGCGGAAAATCAATTGTCGTATGCAAGCGCGAGCCTTCAACTGAAGGCTTTACCGACAAGGTGCGCAGAGGAATTTCATGAACATTCACCTCAACATATTTAACGCCATATTTGCCACGCAGAGCTTCATCGAAAGATTTTTCTAAGCCAAATTTTCCCATGCGAAAATCGGGATGCATAAAAAGATTCGGCTCATTTTCATCAATTTCTTTTTCGGATGGAAGCGAGACGTAACCCACAAGATGCGCGGTTTCAGCAGGGTATGGATAGCGGCGCATAATACCGCTTTCGATTGAAACACCGGGCAATAAATGTGAGTTAGTTTCGATGCGCGCCAGATCGTCCCAGCCTAAATTATCCATCAAAGAAACGATGCTTTTGCGGCGCGAACTTTTGATTTTGCTGGCGAAAATATTTTTTTGCTCATCGGTTAGATCGAGCACTTGAGCCAGTTTATCGATTAATTCTTGAGAATTTCTGCGTCGATCCGAGTAGAGAAGTAAGCGATAATTGCCGTCATTTTTAGTCAGAGGAAATTCGTTGCGATCAACAATCGTACCCCGCGGCGCCGGATTAATCATCGGCTTGATACGATTGCTGTCAGACTGAATTGAATATTCTTCATGCTTCCACAATTGCAAATAGCTCAAACGTAGCACCAAGGCGCTCGCCAAAGTTGATTGGGCAGCACCAAGAATTAAGGCACGACGATTGAAAATTTTATTTTTGCGAATGTCGCGAAGCACTAATTTTCCTCTAACAATTTGTGACTGAGATAGTCGAAAAATTTATGCATCAAAATATAGAGAGCCGAGCTCAGAAGCAGCTGCACTAGAGCGTTGGTGATTGAAGCAAATTGGCCGCTAAAGATTGATAAAATCAGCCATTTCATCAGTAAAAACAAAAAGCAGAAAGCGACAAATTGCTGCCAAACTTGACGGAAATTTTCTTTGATCATCATTTTGTGATTTAAAACTGAAAAAAGTTTCACCAACAAAATGTAGCAAAGCGCAGTGGTGCCCAGTGGGTTGCCGTTTAGCGCGTCATTCCAAATGCCTAAAAGAAAAATAAACCAAATTCCGAAAGTGTTTTTGAAGGCGCCAAAATAAAAAATCATCATCAAATCAAAAAGTGGAATGATGTGTGAAAGGCCGGTAATTCTGATGTCGGAGACGTTAATGATAACGAACAAAATCGCGATTAAGTGCAGCGCAACAACTCGCAAAATTGATTTTTGTTCAAGCATTTTTAGAGATTTTTTTTGGAAAAGTTAAGCAGCGGGAGAAGCCGCGGAAATTATTTGCCGACTGCTTTTTGTCCAGAAAAAAACGGCTTCAAATTTTAATCATATTTCGAAATTTCATCATAATTCTCATCATAAAAAGCCTTTCTGGCCTCAGCTATCTTGTCATCATTTTGTTGCAGAATCGGATTGGGAGTTTCAACAACTGGAGCCTCAACTTTTGTTTCTGAGATTTTACTACTCTCATCATCCCATTCTTTTTTGTAGGCTGGATTAATTTCTAGAGCCTTCCGGTGGGTATCGCCTTCAATCATTGCAGTAACTGCGGTAAGAATGTTTTTCTTACTACTCGACTGAAAACTCAGATATCTTGACCATGAATATTGTTGTGCTCTCTGTGTAACGATAGTTTCATAATTGTGCCTTAGATGCTCGGTCAACTCTTGCTCTTCCTGAGGGCTACGATCCCTTTTATCAAAAGAAATAATGTCACGAGAAAATTTTGCTGGCTCAAAAGTGCCATCAGGCTTTCGTAAATCAAGCAGCCCATCCTTCAAAACGTAGGCTGGCAATCTACGATCTTCTGCCTCTGCAAAAAGGGCAGGATTATTGTAGTTACTACTAACCAAGCCTCTTACCGATGACGCGTAAGTTTCAGTTTCAGACGCTGCCTGCGAATCATAACGTTTTGCTAAATAGGCAATGACATCGCCGCGTTGCGGTGGGTTTTTGTCGCTACGCTCTTCATCCTCCTCAGATAAATAATCCTGAGATTTTGAACAAAGATTATAAGTAGAGATCGGCTCACTTGATGAATCCCAACTCAAAATCAATTTTTCACTCTCAGAAAAAGGTTTTAAGGGGATACCCGGAATATAAAGCTTAGCTAATCCAGATTCTTTTTCACGCGGAGACCTAATGAGAAGAACTTTTAAAGACTGTAAAGCGGTTGAAAATTGTCGCATGGTAACCTCCCTTGCAAAATTAAGAATTTTGCAACCCTTGATATTTTAAATAAAAATCACAAGAGAAAATTTGGAGGGGAAGAGCCTATTGTTGGAGAGCCTTTAAAGAAAGAACCCCACAACAATAGGTTGATATAGATGAGGAATAATTAAGAGAACATCTTAGCAAAATTTCTTCTTTTGCGTTTTTTCCAGAAGCCGCGGTGATAAGCATCTGACGCCAAAAGAGGAACAACTGAAGTTGCTTCAGCAAAAACCATTTGTTCAAAAGTAGTGTCAACTTTGCCCCAAGAGCAGGCTTCTTTTAGAGTTGAAGATGAGCAAGCGCCATCGCGAGAATCAGCAACTGTGATTTGTACGGCGTATTTGTGCATTTCAGCTTCAACACCCAAAATTTCAGCGCACACCACAGTGTCTTGAACGAAATTTTTTGGCACACCGCCACCGATCATCAAAAGACCTGTTGTTCCGGCTTTGATTTTGATGTCAGTCAATTCTCTGAAATCAGCGATTGAATCCATAGTCATGTGCTTTTTTGGATTTTTAACTTGGTGTAAAACCAAACCAAAACCAGCAGAAGAATCAGTAAAAGCTGGGCAGAAAATCGGCACGTTATAATCGTAAGCCAATTCGATTAGAGACTCTTTTTTCTTAGAGTTCTTTTTCAAATATTTTCCCATTTCCCAGATGAACTCGCGAGATGAGTAAGGGCGCGCTTCAAGAGTGTTGGCGATTTTGTAAATTACGTTGTCGCAATTTTGCAAATCTTTCTCGTCGATGTAAGTGTCGTAAATTCTGTCGATGTAATTTTTGCGAAGGAATTGGTCATCAATGAAAGGCGTGCCTTGGTAGTGCTTGAATCCAAGAGCTTCAAAGAAATCCATATCAACGATTGAAGCGCCGGTAGCCACGATCGCATCAACCATGCCATATTTCACCATGTCGGCGTAAACTTTCATGCAGCCACCAGCAGAAGTTGAACCAGCCAAAGTTAAGATCACTGAGCAATCTTTATCTTTTTGCATCATGTTAAAAATCTCGGTCGCACGAGCCAAATCACGAGATGTGAATGACATGTGATCCATCTGATCAATGATCGGGCGCGCATCGAATGAAGTGATGTCGATATGCTTAACTGGGCGCTTTAGAAGCTCTTTTTTAGTAACCATTTTTTTTGAAAATTTTGGTTGAAAGAAATTGTTATACAGCTGCTGTTGCTAGCTCTTCTTGCTCTTCATTGTCACGATACATTGAAACCATTGGCTCGTCAGAAACTTCAATCTGAAGATTTTTATTAAAACCGTTAAACTCGGTTCTGATACTACGAGAGTAGGCACCAAGTTGACCGATTTCGATGTAATCGCCTTCAGCAATATTTTCCGGCAAGTAGAACGGACCCTTCATTGAATCAAGTGAATCGCAGGTTGGGCCGTAAAATCCGAAAGGAATATCTTTAGTTGAAAGCGCTTCTTTATTGTTAATGCGCATCGCTTTTGACGGATAGATGAAGCCAGGAAAACCAGCGTCAAATAAGCCACCGTAAGTACCGTCATTCAAATAAAGCATGTTCTTTTTGCGAGCTTCAACACGCACCAAAAGTGAGCCGGATTCTGCAACTAAAGCGCGACCCGGTTCGCACCAGATGCGACAATTTTTGTCGAGACCCATGTGGTTAATCGAGTCAAAAATTTCGTCAAAATAAGCACTCAAATTCGGCGGAGTCATGCCAGGATAAGATGATGGAAAGCCGCCACCAATATCGATGACATCAAGTTTAACTTTTGCCTGCTCAAGAATTTCTTTAGTGATGTTAAGTGCGTTACGATATTCGGTCGGCTCCATACATTGCGAACCAACGTGGAAGCAGATGCCAAGTCTTTTAGCAGAAGCTCTAATTTTGCGCAAAAGTGAAACTGATTCAGAAGGAAGAATGCCAAATTTGCCCGACAAATCAATTGCCGCATGTGAGTTTGGAATTGCCAAACGCAAGTGCAAACCAAGATCTTTGGCGCCTTTGGTTACTTCGATAATTTTTTGCAATTCGTCGAATGAATCGAGCGAGAAATCGCGAATGCCGTGATTGAAATAAGCATCAAAAATTGCTTCACGTGATTTTACCGGATGCATGAAATACATGCTCGCAGCGTCACCAAAAAGCTCGTTGATTAATTTTACTTCAGCCATTGACGCAACGTCAAAATGCTTCACGCCCGCGTCAAACAAGTGTTTAAGAACGGCTGAATCAGGATTACTTTTTACTGAGTAAAGAATATCGCTAGCGAATTTTGGCGTTTGAAAATTTTCTAAGAAAAATTTTGCTGCACGCTTAATCGAATTTGGACGGATAAAATAAACCGGAATTGATGGCTTTAATTCAACAACTTGGTCTGCAACTGTAGAGAATTTTTTGGCTGATCTTTTGGGAGATTGCTTCAATCCCTTGGCGGAATTTTGTGTGTTAAACAGATAATGAACTTTGGGATTTTTCGCCCCATCATATTCGAGTTCTTTTCCCATTTCTTTGTCGGGGTTAAAATTAAGTAAAAGAAGAAAAAAGACTTAATTTTTGTTCAAATTTCAACATGGTGCGCAACCTTGATATTACTGGCTTGGCACCACTATTTTTGAACGCAATTTTTTTTAAAGAGGGCGCAAAGTAGGAACTGATTTTTATTTGTAAATAAATAATCCAATAAAATTTATTTTCCCGTCCAAAGCCTGAATTTTCTAAGGCATTTTGGAGAAAAAAATTTGACTGATTTCGACTCAGGTTTTTTAGAAAAAGAACTGCCAGCAAAAAATTAGCAATTCAAAAATTTTAAAATCGATTGTCTCACAGCGACACCAGCTTCAACTTGTTCTAAAATCAAACTGAACTTTTCATCATCGGCGAGCGCCGAAGAAATTTCGACATCACGATTTATCGGCCCCGGATGCAACACCAAAACATCGGGCTTGGCGGCTTTTAACTTTTCGTGGGTTAAGCCAAAAAGTTTAAAATATTCTGATAGGCTTGGAATGTAGCAGCCCAGCATTCGCTCTTGCTGGATGCGCAACATCATCACCACATCAACGCCGGCAATTCCTTCTAAGAGCGATTCAAAAACTTCGACGCCCCATTTTTCTTTGAGCCAATTGCGATAGTCACAAGTGATTAAAGTTGGTGGCGTAATTACGCGAATTTCACAGCCGAATTTTTTTAACAACTTGATGTTAGAGCGCGCTACTCTTGAGTGCAACACGTCGCCGCAAATTGCAATTTTTAAATTTTGTAAAGTTTTTTTGTGCTGCAAAATTACGAAAGAATCGAGTAATGCTTGGCTTGGATGCTCGTTAGTTCCGTCTCCAGCGTTAATCAGTGACGCCGAAATATATTTTTTTAACACATCACAAATGCCACTGCCATTGTGGCGAATCGCGACGAAATCTGGATTCATCGCATTGATAGTTTTTGCGGTATCGATGATTGATTCACCTTTCTTTAGGGAAGAAAGCGAGATGTCGATATTTACCACTTTGGCGCCCATGCGCTTGGCGGCAATTTCAAATGAAGTTCTGGTGCGGGTGGAGTTTTCGAAAAAGAAATTTACTAGGAGTTTTCCATCCAAGTCTTCGTTGTTATTGGGATTTTTTCTAAAGAATTTTTCTGCTGATTTATGAATATCATTAACATCTTGAAGTGAGAGCCTGTCTATGCCGATGAGATCCTTCATTATGACTGTGCCTTGATTAGATGTTTAAAAATTTCTTCGAGATCGGGTTGTTTAGTTGAGATGTCTTTGATCTGAATTTTATTATCAGAAATCGTGTGAAGAATTTTTGCCACTGCAATTTTTTCCGGATCGTAAGTGATAGAAATTTTATCTTTGGCCAAAAGTTTGGTTTGTAGATTTGGAAATAAAGCCAGCGTTTGCGCCGTGATTTCATCGGTGCAGCTGATGATTAATTCTTTGCTGGAAAGAACATTCATCAAATTCTCTTTACGATCACAGGCAATCACTTGGCCGTGATTAATGATGGCGATTTCGTCGCATAATTCTTCAGCTTCTTCGAGATAATGCGTGGTTAGCAAAATTGTTGTGCCCGATTGATTTAATTTTTTTACGTAATTCCAAAGTTGATTACGCAACTCAACATCAACGCCCGCGGTTGGTTCATCTAAAACTAAAATTTCTGGATTATGCACCAGAGCTTTTGCTACCAGAAGACGGCGGCGCATTCCGCCAGAAAGGCTGCGCGGTGTTGCCAGTGCTTTATCTTTTAAGCCCAGCGCTTCAATAATTTCGTCAGTGCGACGCTCAGATTTTTTAATGCCGTAATAGCCGGCGTAAATTTCTAAAGTTTCGCGAACGTTGAAAAACGGGTCGATGACAAGTTCTTGCGGTACGATGCCGATTTTAAATTTTGCGGCTTGCTGATCTTGGTCAATATCGATGCCACCGATTTTTACCACGCCGGAAGTTTTATTAACGAGCCCTGCGAGAATATTAATGATGGTTGATTTACCCGCGCCGTTGGGTCCTAAAAGCCCGAAGAATGAACCTTTTTTAATCTGCAAATTAATCGATTGCAGCGCGGTTTTTTCAGCAGATCTTTTTGATTTCTTGTAGGTTTTTCCGAGATTGGAAATTTCGATTGCGAAATCTGTCACTAGATAATTCCTTTTTCTTTAAGCATTTCTTGCAATTCGCCGGATTGGATCATTTCTTTTACGATGTCGCACCCACCAACAAATTCACCTTTGATGTAAAGCTGCGGAATAGTTGGCCAGTCAGAAAACTCTTTGATGCCTTGTCTAACTTCCGCGTCACGCAAAACGTCAATATCGGTAAAATTTATACCGAGAGTTTTTAGGCCGTGAGCTACCGCTGCAGAAAAACCACATTGTGGAAAATCTTTAGTGCCTTTCATGTAAAGCACTACGTCGTTGGTAGAAATTGTTTCTTGAATTTTTTCGAAAATGTCAGTCATGGGATTTTTATTTTAGTTTGCTGAGGTCTTGAGTTGCATGGCGTGAAGCACATCGCCGAGAATTTCTTTTAGAGCATTATTCACTATTTTATGTTGCTCGACTCTTGTTTTGCCAGCAAAAATTTTGTCAGTGATTTTAACGCTGTAATGATTGTCATCAGCAACTAAAGCAACAACTTCAATTTGCGCTTCCGGGAAATTTTCATGTAAAAGTTTTTCTAGATCTTTTTGAGCGATTGGCATTTTTTTGAGGGTTATTTTTTACAAAAAAAGGGACGGGTCAAAAAGACCCGCCCCCTTCGTATAACTTTAGCTAATTAAGACTAGCTGAAAAATCCGCGACGTTTTTTAGTGCCGCCATCTCTGTCATCACGATCATCGCGATCACGAGGAGGGCGTCTTTCTTCGCCACGACGATCATCGCCGCCACGTCTGTCATCACGATCACGAGAAGGAGGGCGTCTGTCATCACGGTCACGGCTTCCGCCGCCACTGCGACGGTCATCACGACCACCAGTTTCTCTTTCGTCAACCATTTGTGGACGGTTTGGAATACGATCAGAAATGTCTTCGCCGGTTTTTTGATCAACACAACGGAAGCTTAATTTTGGACGACCTTTTTTGTCGAAACCGATAACTTTAACTTTAACGATGTCGCCTTCATTGATAACGTCTTCAACGAAATCAACGCGATATTCAGCAAGTTCAGAAATGTGAATGAAGCCATCGCGATTGTTAGAAATGCTAACGAAAGCGCCAGCATCAATAACTTTCACAACTGGACCTTCGTAGATGTCACCGATTTCTGGCTCGAAAGTGATTTCGTGAATCATGCCAATCGCTTTCTTAATTGAATCAGCGCTATTCGAAGAAATTTTGATGGTGCCGCTATCGTCAACATCAACAACCGCGCCAGATACTGCACAAATTTCTTTGATTACAGCGCCGCGAGATCCGATTACTTCACGGATTTTTTTCGGGTTGATAGTTAGAACTTCAACTTTTGGCACATTGCCGTTTAGCTCGGTTCTTGCTTCAGGAACAGCTTCAATCATTTTGTCTAAAATGTGAATTCTGCCGGCATTAGCTTGATTAAGAGCAGCGCTCATAATGTCAGCAGTGATGCCGTTGATTTTGATATCCATCTGCAAAGAAGTGATACCGTCTCTGGTTCCTGCAACTTTGAAATCCATGTCACCTAGGTGATCTTCGTCGCCCAAGATGTCAGAAAGAATAACGTAATTAGCGCCTTCTTTAATCAATCCCATCGCGATTCCAGAAACTGGAGCTTTGATTGGAACGCCGGCATCCATTAGTGCCAAAGAAGTTCCGCAAACAGTTGCCATTGAAGATGAACCATTTGATTCAGTGATTTCAGAAACAACACGAGTTGTGTAAGAGAAAGCTTCAGTAGTTGGGAAAACTGGATTGATCGCGCGCCAAGCCAATTTACCGTGACCGATTTCACGACGACCAGGTGGTTTCAACTGACCAGTTTCACCCACTGAGTAAGGAGGGAAGTTGTAGTGCAGCATGAAATTTTCTTTCGACATGCCCGGATCTAAATTTTCGATCATTTGCTCGTCTCTGCTTGAGCCAAGAGTAGCAACAACCAAAGCTTGAGTTTCACCACGAGTGAAAAGAGCGCAGCCGTGAACTTGTGGCAAGAAACCAGTTTCGATTGAGATTTGTCTAACTTGATCAGTTTTGCGTCCGTCGATTCTGATGCCATTTTTCAAAACGTCGTTGCGCACGATTTCTTGAGAAAGGATTTTGAAAAGTGACTTAACTTTATTGCCAGTAACTCCAGCTTCTTCGTTAACGAATTTAGCTTTAACGTCAGAGTTGATTTGATCCAATTGAGCAACACGAGTTTGCTTATCTTGGGTTTTGTAAGCGTTGATTAAGCGGTCAGCAATGAAGCCATTGATTTCATTTTTAAGAGCTGAGTGATCTTCTTGCTTAACTTCGATTTTCTTTTTGCCAGCTTCTGCTTTCAACTCAGCAATCATTTGGATGACTGGTTGGAAAGCTTTGTGACCGAAGTCCAAAGCAGCTAACATTTCAACTTCGGTAAGCTCTTTTGCTTCAGATTCGATCATCAAAACTGATGATTCGGTTCCGGCAACAACTAGATCCAAACGACTTTGTTTAAGTTCTTCTTGGCTTGGGTTTAAAACGAATTCGCCGTTAATTAAACCAACACGAGCGCCACCAACTGGTTCAGTCAAAGGAGCTTCAGAAATTGCCAAAGCGGCAGAAGCTGCAATCAAAGCAACTAGATCTGGAGTGCAAGTTGGATCGTAAGAAAGAACGGTACAAATCACGTTAACTTCATTGTAGAAGTTAGCTGGGAAAAGTGGTCTGATTGGACGATCGATCAAACGAGAAGTAAGAGTTGCAGCGTCAGAAGGTTTGGCTTCGCGCTTGAAGAAGCCGCCTGGAATTTTTCCAGCAGCGTAGAATTTTTCGATATAGTGAACAGTAAGAGGGAAGAAATCTGCATTTTCAGCAGCTTTGCTTGCGACGGTAACTGCGCAAAGAATTGTAGTGTTACCATATTTAGCCATGACCGATCCGCTGGCTTGGCGAGCGATCTTACCTGTTTCAAGAGATAAGGTTTTGCCATTCCAGACGATTTCTTTTTTTACAACATTGAACATATTTTCAGCTTTTTATTATTAATTTGGGTAGAAGAGCGAGATCTTACTTTCTTAGATCTAATTTTTTGATGAGAGCTTCGTAGCGCGCAGTAGATTCAGCTTTTAGGTAGTTAAGCAATCTTCTTCTTTTACCAACCAAGATCAAAAGTCCTCTTCTTGAAGAGAAGTCTTTTCTGTGAATTTTCAAATGCTCAGTAAGGCTTAGAACCTGTTGAGTAATGATGGCACACTGAACTTCAGTAGAGCCGGTGTCTTTTGGGTTTTGGGCAAAATCAGCAACAACTTGTTTTTTTGTTTTGGTAGTAAGAGACATTTTTTTAAAATGATTAAATTGAGCCTAAGCTTTGGTAGCCTAAGCGAGACTTCAGGGAAAATTGATTCGGGCTCGATCTTCTAGAAAGAACTGATTAGATCATCCATCTTGACTGCTGCCTTAAAGGACATCCTGCACCAATAGCAGCGAGCCATCCGAAAAACGGCCGCCATAAGTAGTGGCGCGTTTTAAGGCGTCAAGCGAAATTCTTTTTTCATACAGAAATTTACCAACCCTCAAGCGAGTTAGGGTGGAAACGTAACCACAAACTCCGATTTTTTTGCAAATGTCGCGCGACAATGAACGAATGTAAGTGCCTTTAGAACACTCAACTTCTAGCTCGGCGAACTCTTCACAATTTGAAATAAATTTTAGCGAAAAAATTTCTACTTCGCGTGATGGCATTTCGAATTCGATATCTTTACGCGCCAGATCGTAGGCATGCTGCCCGTTGATTCTAATGGCCGAAAAGCGTGACGGCGTTTGTTTGATTTTGCCGATAAAAAATGGTGTAGCGGAAATTATTTGAGCGTTGGTTGGTCGAGCTGAGCTGGTTTCGGTAATCTTACCTTCAACATCATCAGTGTCGCGAAATTCACCCCAGCTGATACGAAATAAATATTTTTTATGAGTCTTCATCAAAGCTTCGCTGGTCTTGGTCGCTTTGTTTAATGCGATAGGAAGGATGCCTGAGGCAAAAGGATCGAGAGTGCCACCATGTCCAACTTTTTTGGCGCCGGTAATTCTCTTAACGATTGCTACTGCACGCGCCGAAGAAATGCCGATCGGCTTGTCGATATTAAGCCAAAGATCGGCAAATTTTAAATTGGAGGCCAGCATTAAAAAGAAAAGCGACTAAGCAACATTGGCGCCAGAGATAATATCGATTAGCTCTTTCGTAATATTTGATTGTCTGGTGCGGTTGTAAACCAAGGTCAAATTCTTGATCATTTTGCCAGCATTGTTGCTTGCAGCTTCCATTGCGGCCATTCTTGCACCTTGTTCAGAGGCGCTGTTTTCAAGAAGTTCGTTGTAAATTTGCATCGCCAAGTTTTTTGGCAAAAGCTCAGATAAAACCACTTCTTCGCTTGGTTCGTAATGCAACGGAGATTCTAAATTTGTCGCTTCTCTAACGGCGATTTGCGCCGGAATTAACTGCTTCAAAATTTGCTCTTGAGCAATTGCTGATTTGAATTTGCTGTAAATCACTTCGCAAATATCGAATTGATTTTGAGCGAAAAGTTCAGCGAATTTTTCAGCTAGATCGTGAGCGATTTTATGATCGATTAGACCTTTAAAAACACCAAAAGAATGGTCGATGATTTTCTCGCCATAAGCTGATCTCAGTTGATCGTAAGCTTTTCTACCAACGCAGTAGATTTTTACTTCACGACCTTGCGACACCAAACTATTAATGTGCAATTTAGCCATTTTCACAGTCGCACTATTTAACCCGCCGCAAAGACCACGGTCAGATGAAAATACCACAACCAAGTGAGTATGGCTTTTACCTTTGCCAGTCAAAAGCGGAAATTTCTCGCTCAAATTACCGCGCACCGCAACGTTTGAAGCTAGGCTTTCAATCATTTCTTGAATTTTATCAGCATAAGGACGTGAAGCCTCAACTAATTGCTTAGCTTTTTTCAAACGCGACGCCGCCACCATTTTCATGGCTTTGGTCATTTTTTGAGTCGATTTGACTGATTTAATTCTGGTTTTGAGAGTTTTTAAATTGGCCATGAAAAATTTTAACTTTTGTCGTGAGCTAGTTTATCAGAAAGACCAGCATGATCAAAACTTGCTGAAGGCGCATGGTTCAAAAAGATCTGCAAAAATTCTTCGATTGCAGCTTTTAATGCGATTTCATTGCTGTCGCTAATTTTTTGCTCTTGTTTGATTGAAGCCAAAATTTCTGGGTGAGAAGTGTGCAATTTGCGTAAAAATTCTTTTTCAAATTTTACAACTTCTTTAGCTGCAATTCTGTCCAAGTAGCCTTTCACACCAACGTAAATTGAAGCAACTTGCTCTTCGAAGCCCATTGGAGAATATTGATTTTGCTTCAATAGCTCAGTCAATTTGCGACCACGATCTAGCAATTTTTGCGTTGCGGCGTCTAAGTCAGAACCAAATTGCGCGAAAGCTTCAAGCTCACGGAATTGCGCCAAGTCAAGCTTGATGGTTCCCGCAACTTGTTTCATTGCTTTAGTTTGAGCAGCAGAACCTACACGAGATACTGACAAACCAACGTTTACAGCTGGTTTGATACCTTTGTAGAAAAGTTCGGTTTCTAAGAAAATTTGTCCGTCGGTAATCGAAATTACGTTAGTTGGAATGTAGGCAGATACGTCACCCGCTTGAGTTTCAATGATTGGAAGTGCAGTCAAAGACCCACCACCCATTTCATCTGACATTTTAGCAGCGCGCTCAAGCAAACGCGAGTGAACGTAGAAAACGTCTCCAGGGTAAGCTTCGCGTCCTGGTGGGCGGCGAAGTAGAAGTGACATCTCACGGTAAGAAACCGCGTGTTTACTTAAATCATCATAAGCCACCAAAGCGTGCATTCCGTTATCGCGGAAATATTCGCCGATGGTGCAGCCAGTGTAAGGAGCAAAAAATTGTAGAGCGGCCGCTTCTGAAGCAGTTGCAGAAACCACAACTGAATATTTCATCGCACCAGCATCTTCCAAAGTTTTAACAATTTGAGCTACAGTTGAGCGCTTTTGGCCAATTGCAACGTAGATACAGTAAAGTTTTTGTTTCTCGTTATTTTCTTCGTGAGCTTTGGCTTGGTTGATGAAAGTATCAAGAACGATGGCAGTTTTACCGGTTTGACGGTCGCCAATGATAAGTTCACGTTGTCCACGTCCAATTGGAATCAAGCTGTCGATTGCTTTAATGCCAGTTTGCATCGGTTCAGAAACTGATTGGCGGGCGATAATTCCCGGAGCCTTAATTTCTACACGACGCATTTCAGTGCCAACAAGCGGACCTTTACCATCGATTGGATTTCCCAAAGCGTCAACAACGCGTCCCAACAAACCTTTACCAACCGGAACTTCAACAATCTTGCCAGTTCTTTTAACGTTTGAGCCTTCTTTAATTGATTGAGCGTTACCGAAAATTACGATACCAACATTGTCAGTTTCAAGGTTAAGCGCCATGCCTTTAACACCTGATTCAAACTCAACAAGTTCACCGGCTTGAACATTATCAAGACCATAAACTTTAGCGATCCCGTCGCCAACTTTAATTACTTCACCAACTTCTTGAAGGTCGGCAGTGCTGCGGAAGTTTTCGATGCTTTTTTGTAGAATATTGGAAAATTCTTCGACTTTAAATTCCATGATGTGAGTGAGTGATTATTATTAAAAATGAAAATTAGTTAGCGGCCGCGAGGCACTCTTTGCCTATGACGGCAAGCTGATTTTTTAAACTGGCATCAATAATTTCTGAACCGATCTTAACTTGAAAACCACCTAAAATTGCTTCCTTAACTGTTTCTCTAACGGCAACAGTTTTGGTTGGATATTTTTTCTCAACTAGCGCTTTGATACGATCAAGTTGAGCTTTTTCGGTTTTTACCGCAGTGATTACTTCAACATCTAAAATGTTTTTTTGCACCTTCACAATGCGTGAATATTCTTCGTAAATTTCTGGAAATAAATTCAATCTTCTGTTGCGCACGATTGAAGCAAAAAAGTTTGAGGTTAAAGCCCCCAAAGCAAATTTTTGCGTTACTTCTTGGATGATCTTTACCAAGTCATCTTTTGCGATAACCGGATTTTTTAATTCATGAGCAAAACTAGTGCTGAAGTTCTGTTTAAAGACATCTAGCTCGCCAGAAACTTTATCAACGATGTTACTTTTTTTGGCAGCAACATACAGAGCTTTAGCGTAATTTTTCGCAATGACGGAAACTCTTGGCATTTGGAGATTTATTAAAATTGAGTCTGAAAATCTACTTGAAGAAGGCACCTTGGCTTAGAGGGGCGGCAACCTATGTAGGAAAAAATAAAATGCAACTTGGGAATCTTAAATATTCACCGGATCAACATTTTCAAAATGTTCGTGCATTTGATTTGAACTAGAAAATTTTGCCGTCGATTTTTCGCTAGCGATATGAAACAAAGCATCGCCTTTATTAGTTAAAGGCAACATTGACATGCCGATAATAATGCCAGTTTCGTGAGCCTTAACCGCGATTTTATGGTCACCGAAAGGATTGGAAATTTCACCCAGCAGGTCGCCTTTTTTAACATGCTTGCCCAACTTTTGGTGTGCAATGTGAATTCCGCTACGAGGAGCACGAACCCAAGAACTAGAGCGCGCGACAAAAATCTTTTTCTCCGCTTTCTTTGGCACTCTCACTTTAATCATGCCGATCTCGCGCATTACATTTAAAATGCCGTTAACACCAATTGTAATTCCGGCCTCATCAAAACGCAGCGCCTCACCAACCTCATACAAAATCATCGGAATGTTGGCTTGCGTCACAGAAGCCCGCAGCGATCCGTCGCGCAAATTTGACCCAATAATTACCGGCGCGCCAAAAGATTTTGCTAAATCGAAAGTAAATTGATCAGAAATATCGGCGCGAATTTGTGGATAGTTGCAGCGATGAAAAGCGCCCGTGTGCAAATCAATGCCAAAATCAGATTTCAGCACAATTTCTTGCATGAATTTGTAGGCCAATTGCGAAGTCAGCGAGCCATTTTTTAATCCGGGAAAACAACGATTCAAATCACGACGATCCGGCAAGTAGCGCGTGCGATCGTTGAAGCCAAAAATATTAACAATCGGAATCACAATTAATGTGCCGCAGAGGTTTTTTAATTCTTTTGAAGCCAACAAGCGGCGCGTGATTTCAATGCCGTTAATTTCGTCGCCGTGAATTGTGGATGAAATAAAAAATGTCGGCCCATCTTTTTTACCGCGAATCACCTCAACCGACATTTTCACATCGGTAAAATCGTAAATACTGCCCATGTCAATATTAATGCGCGTCCTTTGCCCACGCTTAATCTCAACACCATCAATTTTGAAATGAGAGTCCGATTTTTTGATCATTTTGTTTAGATGTTTAAAGCCTTCTCGATTGTCACCACGTCGCATGACGGGGTCCATCTCATCAAGATTGAGGACTTAGCTTTAAGAAAAAATATCCGCGACAACTATGGACCCCGTCATGCGACGGGGTGACAATCGAGAACGGGTAAGGAACCTACTTCTTTTTATTCAAGAACGCATAAGACAAAATTTTGTAGCACAATTTCGCCGAAAGAAAATCACAAGAATGTAGCGCTTTTACAGGTGCTAATTCCACCACATCCGCGCCAACAATATTGGAAATTTTGCTGGCTTCACGAATAATATCCAAAGCATCTTCCCACATTACACCACCGGGTTCTGGCGTGCCAGTTGCTTGCATCAAACTCGAATCAAAACCATCCAAATCAAAAGTCAAAAACACCGGACGACCACGCAAAGATTCAACAATTTTTTTAGCATCCCAAGTACGGCGATCTTTGCCGAAGTGAATGGTAATACGGTGACGATTAGCTTCCAAATAAGGAATTTCGCTCGCCGAAATATTGCGAATTCCGCAAGAAATTAAAGTCGAAATCGGATTATCCATCACGCGGCGAAGTGCGGCAGCGTGCGAATAATGCTCGCCATCAAAACCGTCACGCAAATCGGCGTGAGCATCAAAATGCAAAATCGCCAAGTCTGGATATTTTTTAACAAAAGGACGAATCGAGCCCGCCGTAATTGAATGTTCGCCACCAAGAATTAGCGGAAATTTTCCGGCATCTAAAATTGTTTGAGTGATTTTTTCCAACTGCTCCAAAGATTTCGCCACCGATCTGCGATCAATTTCTGGCGCCTTCATTGTAACTACGCCATATTGACGGAAAGGCTCGCACCAAAATTCTTCGTCAAAAAGCTCAACTTGCTGCGAAGCATTAATAATTGCTTTAGGCCCGTTTTTGGTGCCGCCGCCGTAGCTGACAGATTTTTCTAAACCAAAAGGAACCACCACAACTTGCGCATCGTTTGGCGATTTTAAATATTTTTCCTCAACGCCAAGAAAGCCTGATGCTTGCGGCATTAGCTTAAGTTGCTCGATTGCAGATTTTTTTGCGACTGGTTTTGCCAAAGATTTTGTTGGAGATTTTTTCACCGCCACAGCTTTTGTTTTTTTCATTTTTGCAGTTTTTAATTAAGAATATTCACGTGCCCCATCTTCCGTCCTTCGGCGATTTTATCCTTGCCGTAAAGATGAATTTTAGCGCGTTTATTTTGGTAAAATTTTTCCAGATTTTCCACTTCACTTCCGATCAGATTTTTCATTCGACCTTTTGAATGAAACTCTGGCGAGCCAAGTGGCAAGCCAGTAATTGCGCGAATCAATTGTTCAAATTGCGAAGTTACCGCAGCGTCCATTGAAAAATGTCCCGAGTTGTGCGGCCTTGGCGCCAACTCATTTACTAACAATTCTTCGCCAATCACAAAAAATTCCACCGCCAAAACTCCAACTAAATCGAGCTGCTCAACAATTTTTTTAGCAACCTCTTGCGCCTTTATTTTCAAGCTCTCCGAAATTTGCGCCGGATAAATACTTTCATCTAAAATGGCGTTTTTGTGAATGTTGGTTAGTGGTTCAAAAGCAGAAATCTCACCAGTTTTTGAACGCGCCACTAGCACTGAAATTTCTGAATCAAAAGGACAGAACTTTTCTAAAATCAATTTTTGCGAACTAGCCTGCGCCCAAGCATTTTCGGCGTCTGCAGCATTCTTCAAAACAAACTGACCTTTGCCGTCGTAACCCATTGTCGCGGTTTTTAGGATTGCTTTGCCGAAGTTTTTTAGATTTTTTTGCAGGTCTTCAAGGCTTAAAATTTCTGCATATTCAGCAGTTTTAACGCCAATTGAATTGAGGAAATTTTTTTCTAAAAGTCGGTGCTGCGTAACTTTTAAAACTTGGGGATTTGGAAAAACCGCAACCTCTGAGGCCAAGAAAGCAACACCCGCAACCGGAATATTTTCAAACTCAAAAGTGGCCACATCAACCAAACTGGCGAATTTTTTTAGCGCTGCTTGGTCTTGGTAATCGGCAACAATCACGCTGCTTGTCACAAAACTTGCCGGTGAATTTTCTTGGTCGGTAAATACCACGGTACGAAAGCCTATTTTGTGAGCTGAAAAGCAGATCATTCGACCCAATTGTCCGCCACCGATTATGCCAATTGTTGAGATTTTCTTTACCAATGTTGCACCAGCGTTTGATTTAAAAAATGAAGCGGGGCAAAGTATTTTTCCTCGAAATTTTTTCAAGAAATTAATGCCAAAAAAAATCTCGCCGAAATTGCTGGAAATCCTTGTCTGCCCTTTATGTAAGGGCGAACTAATTTACGACGAAAAAAATAGTGAGCTAATTTGCCACGAATCAAAATTGGCCTACCCAATCAAAGACGGAATTCCCGTGATGCTGATTGATGAAGCCAGAAAATTGGACCAATAATGCCTCAAGTCGCCCAAAGATTAAAGAAAGCCAAACGCCTAAAAAAATCGTCACAAAAATGGATCTTGCGCCAGATTAACGATCCTTTTGTTGAACGCGCCAAGCTTGAAGGATGGCGGTCTCGCGCGGCTTTCAAAATTATTGAAGTCGATGAAAAATTTAAAATTTTTAAGAAAGGAAAAATCGTTGTCGATTTAGGCGCCGCACCGGGCGGCTGGTCGCAATATGCGGTAACTAAAGTTGGCGAAGGCAATGTGGTGGCAATTGATTTGCTTGAAATTGATTCGCTAGTTGGCGTCAATTTTTTTCAGCAAGATTTTTTAGAACCAGAAGCGCCAGAAAAAATTATTTCGCGCCTCAAAGAAATTCCTCACAATAAAAGCGGTAGGTGCGACGCGGTTTTAAGCGACATGGCTGCAAACACCACGGGCGACAACACAACAGATCACATGCGAATCATTGGTTTGCTGGAAGAAGCTTTGGATTTAGCCGGAAAAATTTTAAGCGACGGCGGATGTTTTGTTGGCAAAATTTTTCAAGGTGGCAGTTCAGATGAAATCTTAAAAAAGCTTAGAAAAAACTTTTCAACCGTGCGCTATTTCAAACCAGAATCTTCGAGAAAAGGCTCGTCAGAAACTTATCTGGTTGCGTTGGGATTTAAAAAAAATGACCTAATTGATGCTTGAGGAATTTGAAGAAGCTCTGAAAGCACGAGATCCTGCCGGAGTTTTTAGATTAATTGACGAGAGAATTGTCTCTGAGACTGTGCGCAAAGAACTAAGAAGAGCGGTCATAGATGTCGCCAGACAGATACAACAAGGAGATACGGGTCGCCCTCATGCTGAGATATTAAGCGATTTTATTGAAAATATTACTCCCGAAAAAGAAGCCCTGTGCGAGCAAGTAATTAAAGCCGAGATAATCCTTAGAAAGGCAAACCACGCCACTCCGTCACTTCAAACCCAAAATGAGTTTCGCGATCTTGTGTCGGCCCAAAATCCACTAATTCCTTTTTCGTTACGAAAATTTCACTTAATTCACTTCATCGCCCAATCTGATCAATCAATTGAATTCGCTAAAATATTACAAGAAGCCGGATTCGACTTGGCACCAACAGATCACGTAGGAAACACGCCGTTAATTTGGTCAATTGCCAATGCCTCCAACCGCTTTGCTGCGGATTTTTTAGATTTAGCCAAAGCAAATAGTTTGGATATCGGAATCGATAAAACCGACAATTATTTTGCGCACAATACTGCTCTACATCTAGCCGTCGCCAAAGGATATTTAACAAAAGACTCTGAGGAGCGCCCACTTACAAAAACCAATCACCAACTAGTTGATAAAATTATCGGCTGCGGAGCTAATCCAAATATAAAAAATAAATATGGGATGACTGCGCTTGATTTGGCAGTTACCAGAGCAGATCCGGCAATGGTTAGAATCATTTGCCAAAGTCCCCTTTTAACCAAAGAAACATTAGACCAAGCATTGGTATATATGAGTCGAGATACTTGGATGAACGCCGAATCTAATGGAAAAATATTGGATCGCGTCACCGGATCTTCTTTTTTGCCACCAAGCGCAGAAAGCTTTAATGAAGCAACCAGAAACACATTGCAAAACTTGCTCGAAGCAAGGTTGCTTGGTCAGCCTCCAATTGAAACAGCAACGTCACAAACAGGCTTAAAAAAACTCGCCGATAATCTTTCACAAGTCTGCACAATTTCTTAAGAAATTTTTGCCAGAGGCTTGAAAATACTAGCTAAAAGTTAATTTTGCGCGCAGTGCGCACAATTCAGTTACTCAATATTTCCGCCTGAAATTACCACCAAAATTTTCGCAGCTTTTCTACTTTTTAAAATTTGCACCGCACCCGCAATTGCCAAAGCAGAAGTTGGTTCAATTTTTTGCTCTAAAATTTCTGAGAGTTTTTTTTGCCACTGCGCAATTTCAGCTTCAGAGATTTCTAGCACTCCCGCCATTTGTTTAATGTAGGTAAAGCAAATTTCTGAAGTTGCCAAAGTTCTGGCGCCGTCGGCAATTGTGTCTGGCGTGTCTAAAAATTCGACGATTTTTCCTTCGCGAAGCGACCGAGCTACATCATTGCCGTTCAAGGGTTCGCAAGCGAAAGTCAAAGCCTTTGGCGACAATTTTTGCGCCGCTAAAAAACATCCAGAAACCAATCCGCCGCCGCCACAAGGAGCAAAAATAAAATCAACTTCACCAATTTCGCTAAGCGCCTCAAAGGCCGATGTTCCTTGGCCGCAAATCACTTGTGCGTCGGCTGAAGGATGAACAAAAAAGTAACCCTCTTTTTGTTTTTCTTGCGCCATGCGATTTACTTCCGATCTTTTTTCGAGCAAAACAACTTCAGCTCCCAAATCGCGCGCCGCCTTGATTTTCAAGGGCGAGGCTTTGGTAATCATGTAAATCAAAGCTTTAATGCCGAATTTTTGGCAGAGATTGGCAATTGCTTGCGCGTGATTTCCTGAGCTTTGCACGACAATTTTTTCGGGAAATTTTCCGTGTTTTTCTTTGTAAGCCAAAACCGCGTTAAAAGCGCCGCGCGCCTTGAAAGACCTAGCGACTTGATGATTTTCCATTTTGAAAAAAATCTGTGCGCCGAGTTCGCAATTTAGTTTTTCATTGGAAATTACCGGTGTATTTACAATGTGATCTTTGATGCGCTGATGCGCTTCAAAAATATTTTCTGCCGTTAAATTATTCATATTTTCTAAAAAGTTGTGAGATGTCTTTGAAAGCCTTAAACTCTAGCGCATTGCCACTTGGATCACAGAAAAACATTGTCGCTTGTTCGCCAATTTGGCCTTTAAATCTGATGTAGGGTTCAATGACAAATTTAACATTGTGCGACTTCAAGCGATCCGAAAATTCCTGCCATTGCTGCCATTCCAAAACCACCCCGAAATGCGGCACCGGCACGCCGTGACCATCAACGGCATTGGTGATTGTTTCGCTTTTTTGCGGATGCAAATGCGTCACAAATTGGTGACCAAAAAAATTCCAATCAATCCAATGATCGTTAGAGCGACCCTCTTCAAAGCCCAGAAACTCACCATAAAATTGCCGCGTTTTCGCTAAATCATTGACCGGCATCGCCAGATGAAAGGGCTGTAATTTATTGCTCATTTTTAAAATTAATTTGGTTGGAAGAAGTGCAATTTCGAGAAGCAAAAAACAGTCCATTGCATTTACTTACAAACCAATAATTTTCTGACCCAGCTATGAAAAAAATTCATGAGGAAAATTATGAGTCTGAAATTGCCGCCACTAAAAGCGCTGAAATGTTTTGTGATTTGCGCCAAGCATCCCAGCTTCACCAAAGCCGCCGGAGAGTTGAATTTAACGCAAGGCGCGGTGAGCAAACAGATTGCTTTGCTAGAAGATTATTTGGGGTTGCGGCTTTTTGAGCGTGGCGCGCAATCTTTGAATTTAACCAAAGCGGCGAAGGTTTTTTTGAAAGAAGTTGAAGCCGCGCTAAAAAATATTGAAGCGGCGAGCGCCAAAATTACTAAGTCGAAAAACTCGCGCAAAGCCAAAGAAATTTTAAACATTAACGTGCTGCCTTCACTAAGCAGCCGCTGGCTGATTCCGCTTTTGCAAGATTTCAAAAATAAATTTCCCGATTACGACGTGGTGGTTAAAATCGGCGACGGCGATATTGATTTTGCCAAGGCTGGGTGCGATTTAGCGATTCGCGTGGCACAACAAAGAAACAAAGCCAGTTGGCAAAAATTTCAGAGCAAAAAAATTATGGGCGAGAAATTGCTTTGTGTTTGCTCGCCGAAATTTAAAGAAAAACATCAAATCAAAAACGCCAAGGATCTGCTCAAATACAACCTGCTGGGCCACACTTACCGACCGCAAATGTGGCAAAAATATTTAGAATTCTTGGGTTTGAAAAAAGTTCAGGTCAATTTCAGCAATAGTTTCGAACATTTTTTTATGTTGATTGAAGCGGCGAAAAATGGACTTGGGATTGGTTTAGTGCCAGAGTTTTTAATCAAGCAGGAGCTTGAAAACAAAGAGCTGGTTCTGGCTTTTAAAGATAATTTCAAAAGCAATTACGGCTATTTTCTGCTGCAACTAAAGCAGAAGAATACGCCGCAGAAGATTAGTGATTTTGCTGGTTGGATTAAGCAACTCGCATAAAAAAGCGGCGACTCCCTAAAGAAATCGCCGCCTCTTAAAAAGAAATTAAAACCTATTTAATCTCAAAAATCGCATCAACTTCAACTGAAACGCCAAAAGGCAAAGAACCAGATCCAACTGCAGCGCGCGCGTGTTTTCCAGCATCGCCCAAAACTTCCACCATCAAATCAGAAGCACCATTGGCAACAGCTGGATGATCTTTGAAATCAGCAACGCCATTAACAAAAATTCCCAGCTTCACGCATTTTACCACACGCTCCAAATCACCTTCGCAGGCAACTTTTAATTGCGCCAAAATTCCAATTGCACAAAGGCGCGCCGCTTTTTTGGCGTCTTCGGGAGAAATTTCCGCACCAACTTTTCCAACAAATTGCAACTTGCCAGCTTCAAACGGCAATTGCCCTGAAACGAAAACTTGGTTACCAGATTTTACAAACCCAACATAGTTCGCAACTGGCGCTGCTGGGGTTGGCAGAGTGATTCCAAGTGAAGTTAATTTTGCTTCGATATTTGACATTTTTCTCCGTTTTTTAGTTAAAGAGGATTAATCCCGAGTTTTTTAAAGAGGTTCTGATCACGCTCCATTTCTGGGTTTGCCGTGGTTAGCAATTTTTCGCCGTAGAAAATTGAGTTGGCTCCAGCCAAGAAACACAAGGCTTGAGTTTGTTCATTCATGTTTTCACGACCAGCCGACAAACGCACTGCCGATTTCGGCATCATGATTCTAGCAACGGCGATGGTGCGGATAAATTCGAATTGGTCGAATTCAGCAATTTTATCCATCGGCGTTCCCGCCACTCGCACCAACATGTTGATTGGAACTGATTGCGGATGCGTCGGCATATTTGCCAAAATAATCAACATTTTAGCGCGATCTTCCAATTTTTCGCCCATGCCAACAATGCCTCCAGCGCAAACATTTAAGCCCGCATCACGAACATTTTTAATGGTGTTTAGACGATCTTCAAAAGTTCTGGTGGTGATAATTTCTGAATAAAATTCCGGCGAGGTGTCAATATTGTGGTTGTAATAATCAAGTCCTGCAGCCTTGAGTTGCTTGCTTTGAATGTCGGTTAACATGCCGAGCGTCATGCAAGTTTCGAGACCAGTTTTTTTAACTTCATCAACAATGGCGCAGATTTTTTCCACATCACGATCATGCAAATTTCTCCAAGCCGCGCCCATGCAAAATCTTGAAGCGCCCGCGTCTTTCGCCGCATTTGCCGCTTCCAAAATTTTTGACATTTCCATCAAAGATTCTTTTTCAAGGCCGGTATTGTAGTGCGCCGACTGCGGACAATATTTACAATTTTCCGGGCAAGAGCCGGTTTTGATGCTAAGCAAAGTGCTAATTTGCACCTTGTTTGGATCGTGAAATTTGCGGTGAATTTCGGCCGCTTTGAAAATCAAATCGTTAAAAGGCAAAGCAAAAAGCGCCAAGATTTCAGCAAGTTCGAAATCATGACGTTCGCCAAAATCGTAAGAAACTGCGAGAGTCTCGCTAGTTTTTATTTCGTTAATTTCTTTCATTATTTTTACCAGATGATGAGGCATTTGAAGAGGTCGCCCATTTGATCTGCGCCAATCAAACGGTCAATAGCGGAATTGATTTCTGCAGTTTTTTCGGGGTTTTTTATTAATAATTGTTTGCGGCGCTCTTCGATGCCAAGGCCCTGTAAAAATTGCGCCTGCGTAATTAGCGAAGAATTTAGGCTGTGATTTTTGGTGATTTTTTCAAGAGCCGCAAAGTCAACCAGCGCCGTGAGATCAGCCTCTCCGACATTTTCCAGCGGACTGCATTTTTGGTGATTTTTTAAAGCCTGCAGCGTGTTAGCAAATTCGTTTTTGATGTAGCCGTAATCAATGTTAATCGCGATGCCGCCCTGTTTTTGCAACGCCTCGCAAAGCTGCGCCATAAAATTTCTAGCCGCCTCGCTAAACTCAAAAACCGCGCCGATTGGGGCGAGAGCAGCAATTTCCTTTTCAACAAAATTATGAATTTCTTTGCTAAAAGGTGCGAGCGCAAAATCTTTGCCGCCGACAATTCTCTCGCGCCAGCCGATTTCTGTTAACACAAATTGATCGATGGGAAAGCAGTCAAATAGCTCATTGCTGAGGAAGAAAATTTCTTGGTTGTGATTTTGCGCTAAGAAATTTTCAAAATTTTCATGCCACGCCACAGAAAATTCTGCGAGTTTTTTTTGCTGCGCCTCGCGCAAAACTTCGCCGATTTCGACAATGTGAAAAGTACTGCGCTCAAGAAAATCAAGTGCTTCGGGGATGTTTTTTACGGCGAGCTTTTTGATCGAATTTAGGATGTCGAAAAACAAAGTGCCTTTTCCGGCGCCCATTTCGACAAAAGCGATTTTAGATTTTTTGGTGGCAGCAATTTGCAGAAAATAAGCGGCGAGAAGTTCACCAAAAGTCTGAGAAATTTCGGGAGCGGTGATAAAATCAGAATTTTTTCCAATAGGATTTTTGGTGCGGTAATAGCCGGAAGCCTGATTGAATAAGGCCTCAGACATGAAGCGAGAGATTTTCATGGGACAAAAAGAATTATACTCGATGTCATCCTGAGCTTGTCGAAGGATGATTCTGGGCACGGGCTTGAATCATCCTTCGACAAGCTCAGGATGACATCGAAGCTTTACGGGCGCCAGTTAAGAAAATTTTTGAGCAATTTTAATCCAGCTTCACCACTTTTTTCCGGGTGAAACTGCGCGCCGAAGATATTGTCTTTGGCAATCACCACACTCATCTTGGCGCCATACTCCGCCTGCGCTAAAACATTATGCTCGTTTTGGCAAATGAAGTGGTAGGAATTGGCAAAATAAAAATGCTCCCCATCTTTGATGTCTTTTAGAACTGGGTGCTCGGCTTTTAGCACGACCTCATTCCAGCCCATGTGCGGAATTTTTAAACCTTCGCAAGCAGCGATTTTTTCAACTTTGCCAGTGATAAAGCCAAGACCTTGATGCTCGCCATTTTCATGGCCAACTGACGCCAATACTTGCATGCCAACACAAATACCAAGGAATGGTTTTTTCTCGGATAAAACTTGTTTTCTGATTTCTGGAATTAGGCCTTCAATTGATTTTAAGCCAGCCATGCAATCGCCAAAAGCGCCAACTCCCGGAAGGATTAAATGATTTGCCGATCTAATGTCGGAAATTTTATTTGAGACGAGAATTTCATCACTGCCGCAAGCCACGCGCAGAGCATTTACAACCGACTCAACATTGCCGGCACCGTAATCAATTATTACTGTTTTCATGCAAAGAACCGTTTTTTGGGATTTTGCAATTTCATCATTTTGCGGTGAAGTTTGGGATTTAAAATTGAGTCATCAAAAGCGCTGATGTCAGCCGATAAATTTTGCACGAATCGCAATTTAGCATTGGCAAAATTTGAGCCAAAAACCAACCCAACAAATTCGTAATTTCTTTTCTTTAAATGCTCGCAGAACCAGTAAGTGGCGTTCAGCGCAACAGTGAAAGCTAGGGCAATTTCTAAGAAAATTTTATCGCCACCCGGGGCGATTTCACCGAAAATTGCAAAAGCGATATTGATGGCAAGCAAGAGCAAAAATTCTTGCCACATCTTGTGATACAAGAACCAGAAGGGCCCGAATAAAAATGCAAAGAACGAAAAACCTTCTTTAAGCAAGACGATGTCTGCGATTTTTCCTTCTTTATTTTTTTTGATGAGGGCGCTGTAGAGTTTCATTTGGGGGGAGGAGGTTTGGGCGGAAGAAAACTCCCGCCCTTACTTGTAGAAGAACTAAGCTTTTAAAGCGGCTTTAGCTTTTTCAACGATTTTAGCGAAAGTTTCTGGCTCGCGAATTGCAAGATCAGAAAGAACTTTACGATCCAAATCGATATTAGCGTTTTTCAAACCGCTAATGAATTTTGAATAGATCAAACCTTGCTCACGCACAGCTGCGTTGATACGCTGGATCCAAAGAGCACGGAAGTCTCTTTTTTTAACACGACGATCGCGGTAAGCATATTGCAAAGCTTTTTCAACTTTTTCGATTGCAATACGGTAACAGTTTTTAGCACGGCCACGATAGCCTTTTGCCATTTTCAAGATTTTTTTGTGTCTAGCGCGCTTAGTGACGCCTCTTTTTACACGACTCATGGGAACTCCTTTTAAATATTTTAATTATCGGCTGTAAGGCATTTTGAATTTCAAAACGCTAGCTGAATGGCCAGGTGAAAGAACTGCTTGGTTACGCAATTTTCTGATACGACTTTGGCTTTTTTTGCCCAAGTTGTGTCGTTTTCCAGCCTGCTTGTGAAGGATTTTCCCAGTGCCGCTAACCTTGAATCGCTTCTTGGCGCTACTGTTTGTTTTCATTTTTGGCATATCATTTTCTCATTTAAGATTATTAAGCAGATCCAAGGGTAGAAAGCCTTAACCCAAGAACCAGAGGCCACAGACTTTTAAGGGTCGCAACCGAAATCACCAGCAAGACGCTGGGATTAAAAAAGCGAGAATTTTGCGTTAGCTGCTAGGCATGTCGATTTCGAGGAGCGTAAGCGTACCTACAAGGTACGTGCGCACCACAGAAGTCGACATAACGACGCAGATGACGTAAAAGCCGAAGCTTTTTGGTGGGATCAATAGGACTCGAACCTATGACCAAGACGTTATGAGCATCCTGCTCTAACCAACTGAGCTATGATCCCGTGAAAACTAAATTCGCGACACAGCTCAATTGGTAGTTATGTTTCTGTGCTGCTTGCGCAGACACGGGCTGAGCTATGATCCCGAATATTTATAACAATTGTTTGGATTTTCTTATTTAAGGAAGATTTTAACAAAAGGGGCGGGCAACTTATGAAGGGCTTGGGGTTTTGCAAGAAAAATTTACCCAACAAATAAGATTCCATTTTTATTTCAGACATTAATTGTGCCGACTTATCCCCCTTTCAATTCGCACAAGCTATCTGATGAAGACGCCTCCTCAATCAATCGACATCGTCATTCCGACCCATAAAAAAGATCTGCAAATTCTCGAATATTGCATTGAGGCCGCCAAGAAAAAAATCACTGGCGCGGGCCGCATCATCGTGATTTCAAAAGAGCGCTACAGTGAAAATGCCGAATGGTTTGACGAGGCGCTTTTTCCTTTTTCAATCGAGCTGGTTCAAAGATATGTTGGCAGCACTTGTGGCTGGTATTTTCAGCAATTACTCAAATTTTACGCACCTCTCGTAATCCCAAATATTAGCGAGAATGTTTTGGTTCTCGACAGCGACACGGTTTTTTTCCGTCGCGTTAAAATGCTCGATCCTGACGGTCGCGCCCTTTACCACACTAGCAAAGATGAAAATCCGCTACGCTCTGATTTTGACGAGCGAGTTGCCGAGCACACCGAAAAAATGTTGCCAGAATTGACGATAAAAAATCTGCCCAGCGAATTTCAAGGAACTTCCGGCATTAATCACACCATGATTTTTAATCGCGAAATTTTGTGCGATCTTTTTGCCCGAGTTGAAAAACATCACGATTGCGGCGAGCCATTTTATAAAATTTTTCTTAAATATGCGGGCAACACTCACTCGGCTTCCGAATATCAAATTTATTTCTGTTTTTTGCTGATTTTTCATCGCGACAAAATGCGCGTCAGAAAATTAAATTATAAAAATACTGCCGACATCAACATCAAAAAATATCGCTGGAGATTCAAATATCACTACTGCTCTTTTCACTTTTATTTGCGCGGCTCACGCAGCAATTCTGCGCGAGTAAAATCTTTGCAATTTCTTCAAGATTTTATTTGCAAATTCTTCTGTTTCGAAATTCGCAATATCGGAATTGTTAATTGTAATATTGGTGAGTTTTTGCATTTGCCCAATCGCAAAATTAATTGGATGAAACGTAAGAACTTGGCACTTTCTTACGGAAATTTAGGCGGATTTATTGCTGAGAACGGCGAGAAAAATCTTTTTGCTGAAAGAAAAAATCTTCTCACAGGTGAAACCACAATTTGCAATTTGCAGCTCAATGAAAAACTCGAGATAATCTTCGAAAAAGAAGTCTTAAAAAATCACCATCTTGTGCAAATTTTGCCGCAAGAAATAGCGCTGGTGCAAAATTGTGAAAACAAAAAATTCTTTCTGCATCAGATCAAGAAAGACAAGCGTTTTGAGTATGTTTTAGATTTGCCAAATGACCCAAAAATCACCAGCATGTCGCTTGCCAAACGTGACGAAAAATGGTGGTTATTTTTTACAAAAAAATCTGCGCAGCCTAACGAACTTCATCTTGCTTTTAGCGATGATTTACTTGGCAAAAACTGGCGCTATTTCTCAGGAAATCCACGCCTTTTACACAATAGCACTGCGGCTGGCACCGGAAATATTTTTTCATTTCACGGCGCTGAATTTCGCCCTTCAAAAAATTTAGATGATTCGATTTTGCTTAACCGAATTGAGTCGATGACGGAAGAATTATATCAAGACTCCAAAGAAATGGAGATCTTTCCCGATCAGCTTGGGCTCTGGCCTAACGGCATTTGCAGCATTGTAAATTTGGGAGACAATTTAACGCTTTTCAGCGGCAAGAAATTTTCTTTCTTTCCTTTCAAGCCGCTGATTTTTTTATTCCACTTTCGGCTTTGCAACGCCAACAAGTGCTGGACGAATTAGGCGATCTGCAATCGAATATCCGGCTTGAATAACTTGCACCACAGTGCCTTCTTCAGCTTCGCTTTCCACTTGCACCAAGGCTTCGTGAAAATTGTGATTAAATTTTTCGTTAAGTGGAAAAATTCTTTTGATCTGATTTTTTTCCAAAACTTTCATCAGTTCTTTTTCCGTCATTGAAACTGCGTCGGCGTAATTTTTGATCGCCGGAATTTTTTCAATTTCTTCTTTTGGCGCGTTGCCGCTAGCTAGAAAAAAGTTCTCAACCACCAAAACCAAATCTCCGGCAAAGCTAGAAATAGCAAACTTTCCCGCCTTATCAATTTCTTCGCGTGATCTGCGACGCACATTCTCAACTTCGGCAAGAGCGCGCAAAATTTTCTCGTTAGACTCGCTTAATTTTTGTTCGAGTTCAGCAATTTTTGCTTCAGGTGTTACTAGATTTTCTACTGGTTGCTCTTCTTGCGGACGGCTATTTTCTTCCATTTTTCTCCTAAAATTTTTTTAAAGTAAGGCGCGCAAGATATGCAGCTCCAAACAAGTTTCAATAGGGTTGCTTTAAATTTTCTGCTTTCTAATTTGCGCCCATAAATTTCCCCCAAATAAACATCTCCCTCTCATGCAAGATAGAATTCTCGACCAAGCCAATTACTTGGTGCCAATGGTTGTTGAACAAACCGCCAAAGGCGAAAGATCTTTCGATATTTACTCAAGACTTTTGAAAGAGCGCATCATCTTTTTATCTGGTCCAGTTAACGACCAAGTTTCATCTTTGATTGTTGCTCAGTTGCTTTTTTTAGAATCAGAAGATCCAAAAAAAGACATTTATTTTTACATTAATTCACCCGGCGGCATCGTGACTTCGGGCCTTGCCATGTATGACACCATGCAATATATTCGCCCTGATGTTGCAACTCTTTGTATCGGCCAAGCTGCTTCAATGGGTTCATTGCTTTTAACTGCGGGCGCTGCCGGAAAAAGATTTTGCTTACCAAACTCGCGCATCATGATTCACCAGCCTTCTGGCGGATATCAAGGTCAAGCAACTGACATCGAAATTCACGCTCAAGAAACCCTGAGTTTGAAAAGAAGATTAAACGAAATCTACGTTAAGCACACCGGACAAAAGCTTGCTGTTATTGAGAAATCAATGGAGCGCGACAATTTTATGTCACCAGAAAAAGCAAAAGAATTTGGTTTGATCGATGAAGTAATCGACAAAAGACCTGAGCAAACACAACAAAAATAAAATTATTTTATGGTTAAAAAACACGACGACGAAAAAGAATTATCCTGCTCTTTTTGCGGCAAAAACCAAAATGAAGTAAAGAAACTAGTCGCCGGCCCAACTGCTTTGATTTGCAATGAATGTATCGGCGTTGGCATGGAAATTTTGCGCGAAGAACAAAAAAAATCGCCTCTTCAAAAAACCGACGGCAGCAAACCAACCCCGAAAGACATCATCAAAATTTTGGATGAATATGTGGTTGGACAAAAACATGCCAAAAAAGTTTTGTCGGTTGCAGTTTACAATCACTACAAGCGCATTGATTCAATTTCTGGATCAACTGCTGAAAGTGTTGAGCTCAGCAAGTCGAACATTCTAATGATTGGGCCCACCGGTTGCGGCAAAACTCTACTTGCGCAAACCTTAGCAAAAATTCTCGATGTGCCTTTCACCATGGCTGACGCCACTTCTTTAACCGAAGCCGGTTATGTTGGTGATGACGTGGAAAATATTATTTCACGCCTGTTACAATCTGCTAATTACGACATTGAAAAAACTCAGCGCGGCATCATTTACATTGATGAAATCGATAAAATTGCTCGCAAATCTGAAGACAATACTCGCCGCGATATTTCTGGCGAAGGCGTGCAGCAAGGTTTGTTGAAAATTATTGAGGGCACGGTTGCTTCAGTTCCAACTCAACCCGGAAGAAAAACCACTCAGCAAGAATATGTGCAAGTTGACACGCGCAATATTTTGTTCATTTGCGCCGGTGCATTTTCTGGTTTAGAAAAAATCATCGTTGCTCGTGGCAAAGGCTCTAGTATTGGTTTTGGTGCTGATGTTCGTTCAAAAGACGACAATGCTCGCAAAGATATTTTCAACCAAGTTGAGCCCGATGATTTGATTAAATTTGGTTTGATTCCAGAAATCGTCGGCAGACTTCCGGTTGTTGCGCCTCTTGAAGGCCTAACTGAAGAAGATTTAACTAGAGTTTTATCTGAACCAAAAAACTCAATCGTGAAGCAATATAAAAAACTTTTCGAGTTGGATAAAATCGAATTAAACTTTGAAGACGAAGCTTTGAAAGAAATCGCTAAAAAAGCCATCGAGTGCAAAACCGGTGCCCGCGGTCTTCGCGCCATTGCAGAAAATATTTTATTGGACGTGATGTTTGAAGCGCCTTCTGAGAAAAATATTAAAACTGCGACGGTAACCAAAGAAGTTTTGACTGATGGAAAGCCTTTGAAGATTACTCATTTGACTGAGAAGGAAATTGCTGAGAGAGAAGGAAAGAAGATGATTACGATTGTTCCTCAGAAAGAGAAGGCTGCTTAAAAATTCGATCACAACTGTCATGCTGAGCTTTACATCACCTTAATCTCCAACGCATGCATCCCCCATACAAACTCATCTTTTAAAAGTGAGTTAATTTTGCGATGCGCGTTCACCACACTCAAACCCTTCAACTCCTCAGCCTCAATCACAATCGCAAAATGCGTCTCACCACTTCCGTCATCACCCAAATGTCCGGCGTGGAGATGTGAATTATTTTTCACCTCTAAAAATTTTGGCTGAAGATTTTTTTTCAGATTCTCTTCGATCCTTTGCTTCATGTTAAAAAATCTGTTAATAAATTGTTAATAACTCTGCGTTTTTCCACCGATCGTTTCTTTGTTAAAAACTTATCAAAAATTTTAACATTTTCTCCACAGTTTTAACTTCTGTTAAAAAACTTTCTGTTAAAAATTTAACCTGTTAATAACTTTTATAAATCCTTTATTTTCAAGGCTTTATAAAGTTTTTATATGTTAATAAAAATGTTAAAAAATTTTAATCACGTAATTCACAGCCCTAATAAAATTAACTAATCTCTTAAATGAATAAATTAATTAATACTCTTCTCAAAAAAGAGAAATTTTCCAATCCACCAATTTGGGTAATGAGACAAGCGGGAAGATATTTACCAGAATATCGTGAAATTCGCTCTAATGTAAAAAATTTCTTAGAACTTTGTTACACACCAAAACTCGCCTCAGAAGTTACACTTCAACCAATTCGCAGATTTGGTTTTGACGCAGCGATTATTTTTTCAGATATTTTAGTAATTCCAGACGCACTAGGCGTGAAAGTAGAATTCGTAAAAAATGAAGGACCGAAATTACAAAAAATTTCCAGTAGTGCCGATTTAAAAAATCTCAAAAGAGACAATATTAAAAACCATTTACAGCCGGTTTTTGAGACTCTGTCGCTTACCAAATCAAAGTTAGATGCCAGTACCGCTCTAATTGGATTTTCTGGTTCTCCATGGACTTTAGCTTGTTACATGATCGAGGGCGGCGGTTCAAAAAATTTCGAACAAACTCGTAAAACCGCAATTGGCGATGAAAAATTTTTCGCCGAATTAATCGAAATTTTAACTCAAAGCATCATCACTTATTTGTCGCATCAAATTGAAGCGGGCGCTGACGTGGTAAAATTATTTGATTCTTGGGCCGGAGTTTTACCGCCACAGCAATTAAGAAAATGGGTGATTGAGCCGACCAAAAAAATTGTCTCTGAACTTAAAAAACTACATCCGCAAATTCCGGTTATATGTTTTCCGAGGGGAATTGGCGCGATGTATGAAGAATTCGCGCGCGAGGTTGGATCGCAAGGTTTGGCGCTAGATCAAACTTTGGAAAAAAACTGGGCTAAAAAAAATCTGCAAGAAAATTTAGGCCAAGTGGTGCAAGGAAATTTGGATAATATTTTGCTGGCTTGTGGTTCGAAAAGTGAAATTGAAAAAGAGGTTTTGCAGATTTTAGAAAGTTTTGGCGACCATCCTTTTATCTTCAATTTAGGTCACGGAATTATTCCAGAAACGCCGATTGAAAATGTTGAGTTGGTGATGAAGTTGGTGCGGAATTTTACTTCTTAGAATCTTCCAAAACCGTCATCCAAACCGATGCAATTGCTTGTGCAGCAATTCCTTCTTCGCGTCCTAAAAATCCAAGTTTTTCAGTAGTTGTAGCCTTAACATTGACGCGGCTTTTATCGATTTCTAAAACTCGTGCCAACTCTTCTTCCATCGCTTTTTTGAATTTAGAAATTTTTGGTTTTTCACAAATTATCGTGATGTCCAAATTCAAAATAGTCGCACCTTTTCTCACCAATAAATGCTTGATGATTTTTAGCATTTCGCGCGAATCGATATTTTTCCATTTCGCATCAGATGGTGGAAAATGCTCGCCGATGTCACCTTGTCCAATTGCTCCTAAAAGTGCGTCAATTGCGGCGTGAATGCCAACATCACCATCAGAATGAGCGTCGATTTTTTTATCAAATTCAATATCAATTCCGCAAATTCGAACGAATTTAGTTTCATCAGCAAGACGGTTGCGAAAGGCGTGAACATCAAATCCGGTGCCACAGCGATTTTCTTCTTTTACATTTTGTACCAGCATCGAAACCATACGCTGAGAGCGTTCGAAGTCTTCTTTAGTGGTGATTTTAAAATTATTTTGCGATCCCGGAACAATCGCCACCGGAATTCCAGCATATTCATTTAGTGCTGAATCGTCAGTAAAATGTAAATCTTTGAAGGCGATGTGAGAATCTAAAATATCTTTGTAAATAAAGCCCTGCGGGGTTTGCGCGCGCCATAAATTTTCGCGCTCCAGTGTCCACTCAATTTTTCCGTCAGAATATTTTTTAAGAGTATCTTCAACTGCAACTGCCGGAATTACTGCTGGATGAGTTTCTAATTTTTCTAAAATGCCATTAATAACGCGCTTAGAAACAAAAGGGCGCACGCCATCATGAATTAAAACTTTAGTTGGATTATATTCTTGTAAAGCCTTCAAACCAAAGCGAATTGAGGCTTGGCGAGTGTCACTGCCAAAAACTGGATTTAGCAAATCAAGGCCAGAAGCTGCTTCTTCGTAGAGATCAACATCATCAGGATGAATCACGCAAATTACGTCATCAATTTTTGGATGATTTAAAAAAGCCAAAATCGTGTGACGCAAAAGCGGAACTCCGGCGAGCGACAAATATTGTTTAGGAATTCCCTCGTCGCTATTGAAACGATTGCCGCGTCCGCAAGCAGTGATTAAGGCGACGATTTTTTGCATGATTAAGATTTATTTTTTGCGATTCTGTCTTCCATCTCGCCACGGAAATTTTTAATCAAACCTTGAACCGGCCAAGCTGCGGCGTCTCCCAAAGCGCAAATTGTGTGACCTTCAATTTGTTTGGTTAGGTTGTAAAGTTGATCAATTTCTTTCACTTCCGCTTTGCCTTCAATCATGCGATCCATGATGCGCATTAACCAGCCGGTGCCTTCGCGACAAGGTGTGCATTGGCCGCAAGATTCATGTTTGTAGAAATGTGAAAGGCGCGCGATTGCTGCAATTACGTCAGTTGATTTATCCATGACGATGACGCCAGCGGTTCCAAGCCCTGAACCCGCAGCTTTTAGTGAATCGAAATCCATCAACACGGTGTCGCAAACTTCTTTGTTAAGCATTGGCACAGAAGAGCCGCCGGGAATTACGGCGAGCAAATTATCCCAACCGCCACGAACGCCGCCAGCATGTTTTTCAATTAATTCGCGTAGAGAAATTCCCATTTCTTCTTCGACGTTACAGGGTTTGTTAACGTGACCAGAAATACAAAAAACTTTGGTGCCGGTATTTTTTTCGCGTCCTAAGCCCGCAAACCAAGCTGGTCCGCGACGTAAGATTTCTGGAACAACAGCGATTGATTCAACGTTATTAATTACAGTTGGGCAGCCGTAAAGTCCGATAAGTGCTGGAAATGGTGGCTTCAAGCGAGGTTGGCCTTTATTGCCTTCGAGACTTTCAAGCAAAGCAGTTTCTTCGCCGCAAATGTAAGCACCAGCTCCGCGGTGAACAAAAATGTCTAAATCCCAACCAGAATTGCAGGCATTTTTGCCGATTAATTTTGCGTCGTAAGCTTCATCAATTGCTTTTTGCAAAGCGACAGCTTCGTTGTAGTATTCGCCGCGAACGTAGATGTAGCAAGTGTTGGCATTGATGGCGCGAGAAGCGATTAAACATCCTTCTAAAAGTTTGTGCGGATCGTTGCGTAAGATGTCGCGATCTTTGCAAGTGCCCGGTTCAGATTCGTCAGCATTAATTACTAAGTAATGAGGTTTACCTTCTTTTGGATCGGCTTTTTTTGGTACGAATGACCATTTCATGCCAGTTGGAAAACCAGCGCCGCCGCGGCCGCGCAGCACAGAATCTTTAACTTGTTGAATCAACCAATCAGAGCCTTGATCGAGGAAGTTTTTAGTTTGCGACCAGTCGCCTCTTTTTTTTGCAGCCTCTAAATTTGCAGACTGAAAACCGTAAAGATTGGTAAAGATTTTATCCGATTCTTTGAGCATTTTTTTTGGAAATTTTTTGGGAGAATTTGTGCGAAAAAAAGAAGTGAAAGAGATCGTAAATTTGCTTTTAGTAAAATCAAGAAAGCAGCAATCTTGTTAATTTTTTTAGACAAATTTTTTTGAGCAGAAAACTTTTGCAGAGTAAAGATTGATTAAAGAGTAAAGATTGATTAAAGAGTAAAGATTGATTAAAGAGTAAAGATTGATTAAAGAGTAAAGATTGATTAAAGAGTAAAGATTGATTAAAGAGTAA
>CAIRMX010000086.1 GCA_903879805.1 uncultured Alphaproteobacteria bacterium
CATGGATTTCTATCAATTTTTACTGAATTTATTTGCCAGAAAACGAAGGGTGACCCCTCGATTTCTGGTAAAAAAAGATAGTTAAAAAGTTCTGTGGAAGCAAGTGGAATATGGGGTGGGGAGGTATTTCAGGATGGACTATTTAGGCAATAAAAAAGCCGCCTTTGAATTTAATTCAAAGGCGGCTTCATTTTTTAGAAACTAAAGAGAGCTAAATTAAGCTTCTGAGTTTTTTTCAGATTTCTTCTTTTTTGGTTTTTCTTCTACAACTTCTTCAGATGAAACTTCAGCTACTGGAGCTTCTACTTTTTCTGCTGAAGATTTGCTGCTATTTTTTCTGTCAGCGGCAAGAAGAGCTTCGATTTCAGATTCGCTTCTTGTTGCGATCAAGCGAACTTCGAAACTAACTTCTGAGTGCGGAGTAAGTTTAACTTTATAAACACCAATTTCTTTAATTGGTTTGTGCAAGAAAACGTCAGCACGAGAAACACTTTTGCTTCCGATGATTTCGTTAATTTTTGCTGCGATATCTACTGAGCTGACAGATCCATATAATCTTCCGTCATCAGATGCATTTTTAATGATGATGATATCTTTGCCGGCAATGCCTTGTTTGATTTTAGCAGCGCCTTCAAGATTTTTTTGATTTTCTTGTTCGAATTCTTGTTTCTTAGATTCGAAAATTTTGTAGCTGTTTGGAGTAAAGCAAATCGCTTTTTTTCCTGGGATTAGAAAGTTTTTAGCGTAGCCGTTTTTTACTTCCACGACGTCGCCGATCTTACCCAAATTAGAAATGGTGGAAATTAAAATAATTTTCATGAGATGGAATTAGTTAGTTGTTGCTAGATCTTTTGCGATCGGAGAGATCAAAGCCAAGTGGCGCGCTCTTTTGATTGCATTTGCAAGAGCTTTTTGTTTTTTCACTTCAACGTTAGTGATTCTGCTTGGAATAATTTTGCCTCTTTCAGAGAGAAACTTATTTAACAATTTCAGATTCGTGTAGCTGATTTCAGAAAAAGGAATGTCGCGTAGTGGGCATGATTTTTTTCTTCTGATGAAAACGCTTTGGTTAACCAAAGAGATTTTGATGTAACCTTCTTCAGTGCTTTGAGGCGCTGTAGTGTTGTTAGTATTTTTGTTTTTGTTAGTGATTCTTGCGGCCATTATGCTCCTTAAACTTCAAATTGAACTTGATCCAAAACCAAATCAGATTTGCTTGGCTCTTTCTTAACTGACACTTTGCCAGCTTTATAATCTTTCGCAGTAGCAGAAACAAATAGCGGAGTTTCCACTTGATGAGCTTCAGTTGCGAAGGTCATGTTTCTGATAATATCTTCGTTAAAACCCATTACACGATTAAGTTCTGCAACAGCTGCATATTCAGCATCGATGTTAAGCAAAATGTAATGTCCGCGAGCGTTTTTCTTAACTTTGTAAGATAGGTTTCTTAGTCCCCAATATTCTTTGGAAACGATCTTTCCTTTAGCATCGGTGATAATCTTAGAAAGCTTTACAGCTAGTGCGTCAACGTCTTCGGCAGTCAAATCTTGCCTAGCAATAAAAACGGTCTCGTAAAGAGGCATAAATATATAGTCTTTGAATTGAAATTAATGGCTTCCTTTTTGTAGCAGCTAAAAATTGAGAGCGGCGCAAACTATTAACGGGTTTTTTAATTGCAATACCAAAAGTTTTGCGCGCGTTGCAAATGACCAACTTAATCAAATTTTTGATTTTTATAATTTTAAGCAAATCCTGCTCAACTTCCAAACCCGATATTTTTTTACTAAATGCAAATCCTCAACCGCAAAGCCCATTTCAATTACGCCATCGAAGAAGAGTTCGAAGCAGGCATCATGCTGCTTGGCAGCGAAGTAAAATCAATTCGCGAAGGCAAAGTTAATCTCTCTGAAGCCTACATTGCCGAAATTCACGGCGAGCTTTTTTTGATCAATTGCAACATCAGCGAATATAAAGGCGCTAATAAATTTAATCACGAACCCAAAAGGCAGCGCAAACTTTTAGTTCACAAAAAACAGCTCGAAAAAATCACCGGCCGCATGCAAATCGACGGCGCCGCCGCCGTGCCAATTCGCATGTTCTTCAACAAAAAAAACTTCGCCAAAGTGGTCATTGGTCTTGGTCGCGGCAAAAAACTTTACGACAAACGCGAATCAATCAAAAAACGCGACGACGCCCGCCGAAGCCAACGCGGTGAAGAATGACCAACGAGCAACTTCTACTTCTTCCTCTCTCCTCTCTAAAACGCATCGGCCCCACTCTTTCTTCATTTTTAGCGCGCCTTGTCGGACAAAATAAAATCTTCGACTTACTTTTACACAAGCCAATTCGCGCCGAAAAAATTTTAATCTGCCCGCGACTTTTCGAAACGCCAAAAGACTCACTCGTAATTTTAAAAGCCAAAGTTGAATCTCACACAAAACCCGCAACATCTCGCCAGCCTTACAAAGTAATTTGCTACACGCCCAGCGGTTACGTCACTTTAGTATTTTTCAAAATTTTCCCCAGCCAAATCGCCAAAATGCCAATTGGAGCTGAAATCGCCATTCTGGGGCATTTGCAAAAAATTTCTGACGTCAACCAAATCGCCCACCCGCAAGAAATTTTGCCGGCCAATCAAATTGAAACTCTGCCGCAAGTTAACGTGATTTACCCTTTGGGCGCGGCGATTTCGCAAAAATTTCTCAGTCAAAAAATCCGCGAAGTTTTAGAAAAAATCGACGAAAACAACGAAGAATGGATCGACGCTAATTTAGTTAAAAAACAGCTCTGGCCCAGCTTTGGCGCTGCACTTAAAAACCTGCACAATCCAAAATCTGAAACTGATTTTGCACCAGAAAATCTCTCACGAAAACGCCTCGCCTACGACGAACTTTTAGCTTGGCAAATCGCAGTTTTGCTAGCCAAAACCCAACTCGGCAAAACCAAAAAACTGACAAAACCCGTCAAAGATTTAGTCCAAAACTTTCTCGCCTCACTGCCTTTCCAGCCAACAAATTCACAAGCTCACGCCATTGCAGAAATTTCCGCAGAAATAAATTCTAACAAAAAAATGCTGCGACTTTTGCAAGGAGATGTCGGCAGCGGCAAGACCATCGTCGCAATCGCCTCCTGCCTGCAAGCCATTTCGCAAACCAAACAAACTTGCGTCATTGCACCAACCACAGTGCTTGCCAAACAGCATCTGGCCTATTTCCGCAAGCTTTTAGAAAACACCGAAATTCGCGTTGAACTTTTGACAGGAGCCACCACAAAAAAACAAAAAGCCAAAATTTGTGACGATTTATTAAAAGGCGAAATCGACATTCTAATCAGCACCCACGCGGTTTTAGAAGATGACGTGCAATTCAAAAACTTGGGCCTCGCAATCATTGACGAGCAACATCGTTTTGGCGTAATGCAGCGTTTGAAGTTGGTTGAAAAAGGCAGCGACGTTGACACTTTGCTAATGAGCGCAACGCCGATTCCGCGAAGCCTCATGATGGGTCTCTACGGCGACATGGATATTTCTGTTTTGAGCGAAAAACCAAAAAATCGTCAAGAAATTGACACACGAATAATGTCGGCAAAAAAAATTAACGACGTGGTTGAAAGCTTGAAACGCGCTCTCGCGCGCGGTGAAAAAATTTATTGGATCTGTCCAGCAATTGAGGAAAACGAAGAAATTGCGCTAGTCAGTGTGAAGAAAAAATACGACGAACTCGCGGCAATTTTTGGCGGGCAAACAGTCGGATTGCTCCACGGAAAAATGAAAGAAAGCGAGAAAGAAAAAATAATGAATCAATTTTCCAATTCAGATGGAGCCATGAAATTGCTGGTGGCAACCACGGTGATTGAGGTTGGAATCGACGTGCCCGACGCCACCGTAATTTTAATTGAAAATGCCGAAAATTTTGGACTCTCACAACTTCACCAACTTCGCGGACGCGTCGGACGCTCCGAAAAAAGATCTTTTTGCATTTTACTTTACGGCGAAAAATACGGCACTGTCGCGCGCCAACGTTTGGGAATTTTACGCCAATCAAATGACGGATTTTTTATTGCCGAAGAAGATTTAAAAATGCGCGGCGGCGGCGAACTAGTTGGCACCCAGCAAAGTGGCTTTCCTGAATTTAAAATCGCTGATTTAACGGTTGATGCAGATTTGCTAAAAATCGCTCACAAAAATGCTAAATTAATTTTGCACAACAGCCCTTCTCTGGGAGATTCTGCAAGTCAAAAATATCGTAACCTGTTGCAGCTTTTTAGTTACGATGATTGCTTGAGAATGATTAGCTGCGGCTAGCTAATTGTGCATGAAATATCTGAAGCTGGAGCAACCGCACTACTCGCCGTTACATTTGGAGTAGCGGCTGGAGTAGCTGAGATTGATTGATCCAGAGACCGCCTCTCGTCAAAAGCTGAGGCATAACTACTTAGTAGATCGACTACTCCTTCGTTATGCTCCCTTGAAGCCATCATCAAAGCTGTTCTGCCCTCTCGATTCACTAAATTAAAATCCGCCCCACCCTCTAACAAAACACCTACTATTGCCACATGACCCTTTCTTGCAGCAATCATCAAAGCCGTAAGTCCATGCCTGCTGACTAAATCGAGATTGGCTCCTCTACTTGCAAGGGTCGCTACCACTTCTGCGCGATTGTTATATGTAGCAATTGCCACAGCTGAAAGGCCCGATTGATTAGTTAAATCAATATTGGCTCCACCATCTAAAAGAGTGTTTACTGTTGCCACGTGACCTTTTGCTGAAGCAATCATCAAAGCTGTCGAGCCTGCTGGAGAAGCCAAATCAACGCCAGCCTATCTATTTATAAAAGCCGTCACCACTTCTGTGAGGCCTTTACTTGCCGCAAAATACAAAGCTATGTGAACGTCTTCTTGGCAAGATAAGTTGGGATGGTCTCGATAACGATTTAGCCTTGCTTCATCAGACTCATCAGCGCGACAAAATCCCCCAGAGACGTATTGAATAATTTCGATGTCTTGAAATTTGATTCCCTTAACAGTTAGGTGCGCGCCAATATATTGCGCCTTTTCTAAACTCAAGGCGCCATGCCTACTGTGCAACAATTGATCTAGGTTTGATAGTCGGCTGGGGTTGTGAAATACTCTATCAAGATTTATCGGACTGTCATTTAACTCCTCGGCACTAGATAATTCGATGCGTTTTTGCGTGAACTCCGCAGGAGCATTGCCAAAAAAGACCTCAGAAATTGAGACTTGTTTGGCATCGCGATGTTCTAAATATTTCATGTAAGAGCTTAGAATATCTCTCCAAGGATTCAGGCTGAGAGCTGCGACACTTATTTTGCTACTTAGGCTCGGATTGCTATTTCTAAATCTCTCAGACAAGCTCCTCAATTCAATAACTCCCATATCTACATCCCCAAGATCCAGTTCACCTCGCTTTCTCATACCCACAGCATGCACTGTATTTATAAATTGTATTGGACTACAGCCCCTCTGCGCTTGGCGCCCCATCAATAATAATGCATCAACACCCATTTCACGATTAGCCCCAATGTCGCTGTCCAACAAGGCCGCTATTTTTTGCGGAGCATCTAAATCAAAAAGACTTAGCGGCGGCCGAAGTGTAATGAGGTTTTCAAGCCGCATCTTTGGAAAAAGATTAACCACTTTTTCTTTAGACCAACGATATTGGCCATCGCTCTCTTCAACAATATCCTCCGGCTTTAATCCCACCGACTCCAAAACTCTTCCCGCCTCAGTCCAATTACTTCCCTCTGTTGGATTTTGTTTTTGACGAATCATTTCAAACACCACCTCCAACCTTTTTCTACATTTGCGACTGAAAGCCTGTGGATACCCAAGAATTTCTTGCCACGCTTTCTCTGCCGGTATTTCTAAGGCCGTATGCTTGGCTTGTCTTTTTGTCGCGTCGCCAAAACCAAATAAATAATTTATTGCCGGAATAAGATGTGGCTGACCACCTTCATAAACAAATGGAGAAAATTTTATACGCGCCTCTTCAACAATTTCATTGTGAACATCAAATATCATTCTCTCTCGCGGCGTCATTTCAACTTTTCTTAAGAATTTTACAGCTTCTTGCAGCCTGTCTCTCGTGCCCTCAATACAGGCATATTCCGATCCTCGAATTGGAGGAAATATTGCTAAAGCGTGATTTCTTTTTTCCTCAGGAAAATCACTTAACATCGCAACATATCCGATAAACTCTCTCATGAATAAAATCAGATCATCTTCTCTAAGATTTCTCTCGCTCAATAAATGACCCCGAAGCAACCCATCCTCGCCATCTCGAAGAAGCCTTAACGCCTCTTTTCCCACCTTCTTTTTGACCAAATAGGCAATGATCGCATTTAGGGTTGTGCAAATGTTTTGTGCGCGCTCTTGCCTCTGAGCAGAAAAAAAAGCTTCCGAAGTTGCACCAAATTTATCCGCCCTATTCCACAACTCGCGGTGAGCACGCAGCGCTTTGGGAGCGAGAACTTCGGTAGAATCTTGAATGTAAGAATATTTTTGAAGTATCTCAAAAATCTCTTTTTTTGAGAGAGAGCTTTCTTCTGCCTCAATTGCTTCGTGTGCAAATTTTGACATTTGGATTTCTTTTTTTACTAAATTTTAAAACAACTCAACCACTCCGCGATCAAGCAGCAGTTGGTTTAGATAGGTTCCAGAATCCGCAACTTTCTGCACATCTGTTTCAGATTTTTCTCCAAAAAAAACATCGGCAATGTAGCGCCCGTAAATGTCGGTTTTGTTGGTTTTAATAACTAGAAATGGCGCGTCTTTTAAACTTTCTTGCAAAACTTTCGTAGCTTTTTTTCCGGCAGCTGTTGCTGATTCTGCGGCATTAATTTTCGCCAGTCGCAAAATTTCTTGGTGACGAATTTTAAAGCCCAAATCAAGCGTCACGTGAATGGTGTCGCCGTCAACCACGCGCTCTAAAAAGGCTTTGTAGGTGTAGATTTGTTTGGAATCGGCTGCTGATTTTTTTAAAACAACTCCGTCAGATTTTTTCACCGACTCAATAATTTCTCCGTCAATTTTGAGAGAAGTTTTTACTTCCGAAAAAACCTTAAAACCGCAATCGACAAAACTCGCGAGCGAATCTGCAAATTTTACCAATTTGTAAGTAAAAACTTTGCCGCGAGTAACTTTTAATTTTTCGCCGCTGTAAATTTTTTTGGCGCGTGGTTTTGATTTGGCGATTTCGCGCTGCAAACTTTTGACCCCAAGTTTTTCGGTGGCGGTTAAATCTTCTAAATATTTGCGCTTCTCCTCGTTTTTTACCGAAACCAAATTGCGGTAGTGACTCCAGTTTAGGCCGTTCTCGCTTTTGGGTAAAGTTGGGTAGGCTTTGTAGAAGCTGCGCATTTGGTAGAGGGTGCGCTCAACAATTGAAATGTCTTTTGCCAAAGCCTGAAAAAGTTTTTTTCCGTAATCAGCTCGATTATTTTTCACCAAATGCTCGTCGATTATTTTTCCAATCTCCCAACACATTTCGACCTTTTCACGATTCACCGTTTGAACAATATCTTGCTGCGTTTCTTGAATAATTTTTTGAACTTTTTTTAAAAGATTTTCGTAGTGATTTAAAATGACTGTCATTTTGCTAGATGATTGATTTTGCTGGGCAAAAGTTAATTTTGAGCACTGTGCTCAAAATTCAAATCACTCCAAAAAAAGCAACTTTTAAATCCACCTCCTCCGATGTCACCCCGTCGAATGACGGGGTCCAGTCTCCGAATTCTAAACTAAAAGTTTTACCGCGCTGACTGGACCCCGTCATTCGACGGGGTGACACCGAGAGGGAGATGACATTGGACGCGAGGTAACACCGAGTGGGGGGTGACACCGAGTGCGGGGTGGTGCTGAGGGCGAGATTTTAGGACACTCTGAAAAACCTACCACCCATCTCTAAAAATCACTAAATTTCTTTTAAGAATTTTCAAAAAGATCCAAATAATCTCTTGCGATAAAGCGAGTTGAGCCCACTATTCACAGAGCTTCA
>CAIRMX010000087.1 GCA_903879805.1 uncultured Alphaproteobacteria bacterium
AAAATCTCCATCAATCAAAGTTTCTAAAAAACTTGTTGAAGCTGAAAGACCAGAAGTCTGGGACATTTTGGACGAAGTTATTAAAGAACATCCAGTTCTTCTAAACCGTGCACCAACTCTACACAGACTTGGTATCCAAGCTTTCGAACCAGTTTTAACTGAAGGCAAAGCCATCCAACTTCACCCACTAGTCTGCGCTGCCTTCAACGCCGACTTTGACGGTGACCAAATGGCGGTTCACGTTCCTCTTTCGATCGAAGCTCAGGTAGAAACTCGCGCTCTAATGATGTCAACTAACAACATCTTAAGCCCTGCGAACGGGAAACCGATCATCGTTCCTTCTCAAGATATCATTCTTGGTCTCTACTACATGACCATGGAAAATAAAGATTATCCTGAAGCTAAAGCACGTCCAGTTGCTGATGATTACGAACTGGGTCACGCCTTGAACAACAAGGTAGTCACCATGCATGATAAAATCTTGTATCGCTTCACTATCAAAGATGCTGACGGCGAAAGATCTTTCAAAAAAGTCGACACTACTCCAGGACGCGTGTTGCTTTACAACATTCTTCCAAACGCCATGAAAGGTGATTTCGAGATTGTCAACAAAGCCATGACTAAAAAAGCCGTAACCAATCTAATCGACACAGTTTATCGTAACTGCGGACAAAAAGAGACCGTTATGTTCTGCGATCGTATCATGACTCTTGGCTTTACCAATGCCTGCAACGCCGGTATTTCAATTGGTAAAGACGACATGATCATCCCGAAAGGCAAACAAAAACATATCGCTGAGTCTTTAGAGCAAGTTAAGAAGCTCGAAAAACAATATCGCGACGGCTTGATTACTGCGGGCGAACGTTACAACAAAGTAGTTGACGAATGGACTAGTTGTACCGGAAAAATTTCGAAAGAAATGATGGTAGCAATCTCTAGCTTCACAACTCCAGTTACTGCCAACTCGATCTTCATGATGGCTGACTCTGGTGCCAGAGGTTCTGAAAACCAAATCAAACAAGTTGCTGGTATGCGTGGTTTGATGGCAAAACCATCAGGCGAAATTATCGAAACTCCGATCACTTCAAACTTCAAAGAAGGCTTGAACGTTTTGGAATATTTCATTTCTGCCCACGGTGCTCGTAAAGGTTTGGCCGATACAGCTTTGAAAACGGCAAACTCTGGTTACCTAACCAGAAGATTGGTTGACGTTTCTCAAGATTGCATCGTTATCGAAGAAGATTGCGGCACTGACGAAGGCATCATCCTTGAATCAATTATTGATGATGGTCGCGTGATTGCAGCCCTTTCTGAACAAGCTTTGGGACGCGTTCCTCTTGAAGATGTTAAATCTTTAGATGGCAAAAAAGTTATCGTTAAAGCTGGTGTCATGATTGACGAAGCTCTTTCTGACAATATCGAAAAAGCTGCTATCAAAACCATTAAATCTCGCTCTGTACTTACCTGCAAAACCGAAGATGGCGTTTGCGTTAAATGCTACGGACGTGATTTGGCAACAGGTAACATCGTCAGCATCGGCGAAGCAATCGGTGTTGTCGCAGCTCAATCAATTGGTGAACCAGGAACTCAGCTTACAATGAGAACGTTCCACATTGGTGGTGCGGCTCAAAGGGGCGCTGAACAATCTTCAATCTCTGCAATTTCTGACGGTCAAGTAAGAATCGCCGATAAAGGAACAATCACTAACCGCGACGGCAAAACTGTTGTAGTTAGCAGAAATTCTGAAATCGCTCTTTACGACAAAGACGGCAAAGAAATTCACAGCTATAAATTACCATATGGCTCAACCATCACTCATAAAGATGGCTCTGATGTTAAAAAAGGCGACCACTTAGCTGAATGGGATCCTTACAATATTCCAGTAGTTGCCGAAACTAACGGTTTGATCCGTTACAACGACCTTACTGAAAATGTTTCTCTTCGTGAAAAAATCGAAGAATCAACCGGCGTTTCAACCAAGATCGTTATGGATTGGAAGCAATACAGTAAACAAGAGTTGAAGCCGAGACTTTCAATCATGGTTGGTAAAGATACCGCCGTGAGAGAATATCCTCTTTCAATTCACACCGTAATCGGCGTTTCTAACGGCGATGAAGTTAAAGCCGGTGACGTTATTGCCAGAATCCCGAAAGAATCTTCTAAAACTCGCGATATTACTGGTGGTCTTCCACGTGTAGCTGAGTTGTTCGAAGCTCGTAAACCGAAAAATGCCTCAGTAATGAGTGACATCGATGGCTACGTTGAATTCGGCAAAGACTACAAAACCAAGCGCCGCATTTTGGTTAGACCAGCTGACGCTTCACAAGAAGCAGTTGAATACAGCATTGCTAAAACCAAGCACTTATTTGTTGGCGAAGGCGATTTGGTTAAAAGAGGCGACGTTTTAGTTGACGGTAATCCAGTTCCACATGACATCTTGCGCATTCTAGGCATGCAAGCTTTCACTAACTACATGGTTAATGAAGTGCAAAAAGTTTACCGCATGCAAGGTGTAAAAATTGACGACAAACACATCGAAGTCATTTTGAACATGATGTTGAAACGTGTTGAAGTGGTTAACTCTGGCGAAACAACTTTGTTGGTTGGCGAATATGTTGATCGTGACGTTTTCGAAGAAATTAACAAAAAGATCATTTCTCAGAAATTAAAACCCGCAGTTTGCGCTCCAGTGTTGCTTGGTATCACTAAAGCCTCACTTCAAACTAAGTCATTTATTTCTGCCGCGTCATTCCAAGAAACCACTCGTGTTCTTACTGACTCTGCGGTTCAAGGTAAATTCGACAATTTGAAAGGCTTAAAAGAAAATATCATCGTGGGTCGTTTGATCCCAGCTGGTACTGGTTTGATGGCTGCGAAATATCGCAAAGCCGCAAATCAAGAAAAGCGTAACGAAGAAGCTGTTTCACAAGCTGCTGAGAAATCAGAAGCTAACTAAATAAAGACTCGAAATTTGGGTCGAAAAGATCCCGAAACTAATCTTTAAAAAGACGAAGTTTCGGGATCTTTTTTTTAGCTTATTCTCAGCATGACACCGAAAGTAAGTAAATTACTTAAAAAATTACAAAATGCCCGCAACCTTCTTCTCCAAATTCAAAAAAAACAAACGCGGCTACTTTTCCTTTCTCGCGCTCGCCTTTATTTTTTTCTTCACGATTTTTGCTGAATTCATCGCCAACGACAAACCTCTTCTACTGCGCTTCAACGGCGAATTTTATTTGCCGATTTTAAAAAATATTTCTGAAAAAAATCTCGGTGGCGAATTTGAAACCACCGCCGACTTCCGTGACCCTGCCGTCAAAAAATTAATCGAAAAAAATGGCTGGATGCTTTTTCCACCGATCCCTTTTTCTTACGACACCATCAATTTCAACATCACCAGTCCCGCACCGTCAAAACCAAGCACCACCAATCTTTTTGGCACTGATGACAATGGCCGCGACGTTTTAGCGCGCGTCATTTACGGCATCCGCATCTCATTAATTTTCGGCCTAATCTTAACTTTTTTTAGCGCTATTTTAGGCATTTTTCTCGGCGCCACTTCCGGCTATTTCGGCGGGCTTTGCGATTTGGTTTTGCAGCGTTTCATGGAAATTTGGTCGAGCCTGCCAGTACTTTTTTTACTCATCATTTTATCCTCAATCATCGAACCCAGCTTCTTCGTTTTACTCGCACTGATGCTTTTATTTAGTTGGATGTCTCTTGTTTCCTACGTTCGCGCCGAATTTTTGCGCCTGAGAAATTTCGATTTCGTCCGCGCCAGCAAAGCAATGGGCGCTAGCAATTTCAGAATTATTTTTCGCCACATCTTGCCCAACGCCTCTCCCATCATCATCGCTAATCTGCCATTTTTGCTCGCAGGCTCTATCACCACCCTAACTTCACTAGATTTTCTCGGACTCGGATTACCAATCGGATCCCCTTCTTTAGGTGAATTACTCGCCCAAGGAAAAAATAATTTAACCGCCTACTGGCTTGGTATCACAGGCTTCGTCACAATTACCCTTATTTTAACTCTGCTCGTTTTCATCGGCGAAGCAACGCGAGATGCTTTTGACACCAGAAAATAATTTACTTTTTGTCAGTCAAAAATAGTTTCCGTGACATCTCTTCAAAATAAATTTTCAAACACATGCCAATCGAAATTCTCATGCCCGCTCTTTCGCCAACAATGAAAGAGGGAAACCTAGCAAAATGGGTCAAAAAAGAAGGTGACAAAATCAAGGCCGGCGAAGTAATCGCCGAGATCGAAACCGACAAAGCCACCATGGAAGTTGAAGCGGTTGACGAAGGTATTTTAGGAAAAATTTTAGTTGCGGAAGGTACTGAAAATGTTGCCGTAAATTCTTGCATCGCACTCATTCTTGAAGAGGGCGAAGATAAAAAAGTTTTGGAAGGATTCGTCTCTAAATCATCTGCCAGCGCGGCTCCAGCTGCTCCACAAAAAGTTGAAGAAAAAATTGCAGCAGCTCCAGTTGCAGCGCAACCCCAACAAACTCAATCATCTACAAGCTTTTCATCTCACGTAAAAGCCAGCCCACTTGCAAAAAGAATTGCCAAAGATGAAGGCGTTTCACTTTCACAAATTAATGGTTCCGGCCCACATGGTCGCGTCATCAAAGATGATGTTTTGAACTTTTTAAGCAGCGGTGGAAACAAATCTGGCGCTGTTCGCCGCAATGCTCAAGAATTTTACTCAGTTAAAAATAGCAACATCCGCAAAGTAATCGCGCGCCGCCTGCTTGAATCAAAACAAACCGTGCCGCATTTCTACCTTTCTTGCGAATTCAACATTAACAAATTGCAAGAATTGCGCGCCGCTGTGAATGAAGCCGCAGAACTTGATGCCAGCGGAAATCCAGCTTACAAAGTGTCGGTGAATGATTTAATCATCAAAGCCACCGCAATGGCGCTAAAAAAGACTCCAGAAGCCAATTCTTCTTGGACCGATGATGCGATTTTGATCTACAACAACATCGACATCGCAATGGCAGTTGCAATTGACGGCGGATTAATCACGCCAATCATCAGAAACGCTGACCAAAAAACCATCCAAGCCATTTCAGTTGAATCAAAACAACTAGCCAAAAAAGCCCGCGACGGCAAGCTGCAACCCGAAGAATTTCAAGGCGGCTCTTTCAGTATTTCTAACCTTGGAATGTTTGGCATCGACAATTTCGCTGCCATCGTCAACCCACCGCAAAGCTGTATTTTAGCTGTTGCGCGCGCCGTTGAAAAACCGATCGTGGAACATGGTCAAATTAAAATTGCTCACATGATGAATGTGACTTTATCCTCCGACCATCGCGCTGTTGATGGCGCGGTTGGTGCAGAATTTTTAAAAGCTCTGCGTCGCTACATCGAACATCCAATTTTGATGCTGGTTTAACTAGCGTTTTTAGGAAAAAGAAAAACTCGTTGCTTTCAATTGAGGTGAAAATTATTTTTCGCACCTCTTTTGAAAGCATCGTCTACCAACCCTTGCCACTCTAGGCTTCAAATAACTTATTTAAAATCGAACATGATCAAAGTAATCGAATTAATCATTGTTGCCACCTTGTTAATTTTTTCATTTTTTGCCGGCGTAAAATATTCCGATTCTGTAAAAAATCACGCTAGCTGGCTTTTCGAACCAAAAGAAGAAGAGGTAGAATTGCCCGATCTTTCTAACGAAAGCATCCAAGAAATGGGCACTCCAATGGATGAAAATGGTGAAAATCCTGATGCTGCCGGCATGCCAAATTCAGTGGACGGCGCCGCTACTCCACAAAATTTAGAACCAATGAATATCGACAATACTAACCCAAAGCCTACAGCAGCTGCCCCTGCCGCTCGCTAAAAGCTCGAAAGAATAAACACACCACATGCTTCACCGCACAAAAACCCTGCCGCTTCTTGCGGCATTGTGCTTTTTGCAATCCGTTTCACTAGCTTTCGCTGTTGACTCAGAGGCAAATCGCGAAGATCTCGTTGCCCCTAGATCGAAAAAACTCTACCGCTCTAACAGCGTTAGAAAATATCTGTCGCTTGGCGGCAGTCACACCTCCGACTACAATTCCAAATATTCCCAGCTCAACGCCAAATATTTTTACCAGAGCCAGAATTTCATCAATGAGGTGAATTTCAAAAATGAAAATAAATATTCTGACAGCGGCAGCAGTAGCAATCGGCGCTACGATGTGAAAACTTCTGAACTTTACGACCTTTCCCTCTCCAGCAAAATGCGCCTTGGCGACAGCGAAAATTACGGCGTCGCCTTTCACCGCACCATGTACGACGATCTCTCGAAATATTATTTAGACACTCACACCGCGCTTGGCGTGGGTCGCATGTTTTTTAACGACAAAATCGAACTTGATTTAAGCGTTGGCTACCACGACATCAAAACCTACGGCCACAAAATCGACTTCATTCCATCCATCCGCACTAATTTTAAAATAACTAAAAACCTCACGCTAATCCAGCGCGGCTACTGGTTCATCGATCATGAAAGCATGGATAATGAGCTTAAAAGCAGTTTGGTTTACCGCATGCGAGAAAGGCTTTCTTTGGAATTAAGACACAACTTTGAGCAGCGCCGCTACGAGGATGACCACAATCGAGTGGTGACAAATCAGATTAATCGTAGCACCACGATTGGGTTGGTTTTTGATTTGGAGTGAGATTTTGGGGTAAAAAAACCAGCAAAAATCATTTTCAAAACTTAAATTTTGACAAGCGACCCCTCACCAACCCTTGATTTTGCTGTATTTCTAAAAAAACAAACATTGTTGCCGCCGGCGGCAACAATTCAAAAATTACTCAGCTTTTTGCACCACATCTTTCAACTTCAAATTTTCTTGATTCAACTTCGCAACTTCTTCCACCACCTCTTCACCCAAATCCGGCCGTAATTTCTTCACATTTGGCACCTGATGTTCATTGCCGTACATGTCAACAATCACCGTCATCTCATCTTCAAGCTTGGCTTTTTCTTCAGCGATGCCGCGGTTTAATTCGTGGCGCAATTCGTCCAAACCCAAATCATGTTCAGCGTTTTTTAAATATTTTTTGACCTCGCTAAACAGACGCTTGCCGCGGTAAAAAATCTTACCAATAAAATGGGCGATTTCTGGCAAGTCTTTTGGCTGAATAAAAATCAGCGCCACCAAAATTACCAAAATTAATTCTGCGAAAGAAAAGCCAAACATCTAACCGAACCTGCCAGTGATGTAGTCTTGTGTTTGTTGGTTTGACGGGTTGGTGAAAATTTTGTCAGTAGTGTCGTATTCAACAATTTTGCCCATGTTGAAAAAGGCAGTTTGGTTTGAAACCCGCGCCGCTTGTTGCATCGAGTGAGTTACGATGATGATGGTGAAATTTTCGCTCAGCTCGTCAATCAACTCTTCAATTTTTGCCGTGGCAATTGGGTCAAGCGCCGAACACGGCTCATCCATCAAAATCACTTCTGGCTCAATGGCAATGGTGCGCGCGATGCAAAGTCTTTGTTGCTGTCCGCCCGAAAGGCCGCTAGCTTGGTCATTCAAACGATCTTTCACTTCTTTCCAAAGCCCTGCTTTGGTCAGACTTTTTTCAACAATTTCATCGAGTTCTTTTTTGCCAGAAAAAAGTCCGTGAATTCTCGGTCCGTAAGCGACGTTTTCGTAAATTGATTTTGGAAATGGATTAGGCTTTTGAAACACCATGCCAACAGAGGCGCGAAGCAAAACTAAATCGAGATTTTCATTGTAAATATTTTTACCATCCAGCGTAATTTCGCCCTCAATTTTGCAGCCCAAAATCGTGTCATTCATGCGATTAATGCAGCGCAAAAATGAAGATTTACCACAACCCGAAGGCCCAATTAACGCCGTAACGCTGTGCTCTTTGAAGTCTAAATTAATGTCAAATAAAGCTTGTTTTTGGCCGTAAAACAAATTGATATTTTTTGCGGAGATTTTGCTGTTCATGATTGATTTTGTAGAGTTTGAAGCACCAAAAAGAAGAGCGAACAAAATATTTTTCCATTTCTAAATTAACATTTATTTCTTTCGATGCCTCTCAAAAAATTCATGCCGCGCTCGCTCTACGGAAGATTTTTGTTAATCATCGTACTCTCAACTTTAATCGTTCAGCTAGTTTCGATTTACGTTTTCTACTACACCCACCTCGACGTAATCAGCAAACACATGGCCCGCAGTGTCATTGAAGAAATGGTGTTTGTGCAAAAATCAGTCAACAAACCCGGCTACCAAGCCCTACTGCAAGACCTCTCAGAAAATACCGGACTAAGCTTTTCTTTCGAAGAAAGACGCCGCCTAAAAAAGAAAAAAATCGGTGACAGTGACTGGAAACAAAACAAATTTTACAACTACATCAATCCGCTAATTGATCCTTACAACCGCTTCAAGTCTGAGCTAGAAAGCCACGGCTTAAAAACCTACGAAATTTTTGAAAATCCCGATGATGACAATTTCATCACGGTCAAAGTGCAAACCCGCCAAGGTCTAATTTCTTTTGAAGTTCCGGTCAAAAGAATCACCAGCTCCAGCGCTTACGTATTCACCTTCTGGATGATGTTGAGCGCTCTTCTCACCTCATTCATTTCAATTATTTTCTTACGCAATCAAATGCGCTCGCTGCGTGAATTAAGCGCGGCGGCTGAAAAATTCGGACGCGGCCAAGACGCGCCAAACCTCAAGCCAACCGGTTCCGATGAAATTCGTTCACTGACGATTTCCTTCATCAAAATGAAAGAGCGCGTGATGCGGCAAATTACTCAGCGAACCGACATGCTTTCTGGCGTATCGCACGACCTACGCACGCCTTTGACGCGCATGAAATTGCAACTCGAAATGATGAGCCAGTCACAAGAAATTGAAGATTTAAAAAGCGACATTTCCGACATGGAAAAACTGGTCGAAGAATATTTAGATTTCGCCCGCGTTGATGAAAAAGAACGCAACTCTTCCGTCAAAATTAAAAAATTCCTGCAGGAAAAAGTGGTGCATTACTATTCCAAAATGAATCGCAGCATCCGCGATTTAATTGAGCTCGACGATGATTTAGAAATCTCAGTAAAAAAATTAGCCCTCAAACGCGCGCTTAATAATTTGATCGACAATGCTTTCAATTACGGCAATCAGGTCAATTTCGCTGCCTCACTTTCCGACAATAATTTGATGATGACAATTGACGACAATGGCCCCGGCATTCCCGCAAGCGAGCGCAACAATGTCTTCAAACCATTTTACCGCATTGACAATTCTCGCAACCTCGATAAAAAAACGCTTTCCGGCGGCTCTGGGCTTGGTCTGGCGATCGCGATGGACGCGGTCACTTCTCACGGCGGTCGCATTAAACTTTCTGATTCGCCACTGGGCGGACTTCGCGTTACAATCTTTATTCCTGTCTAATGAAAATCACTGTAATTGGCAGCGGCTACGTTGGCCTTGTTTCGGGCATTTGCTTTGCGAAATTGGGACATGAAGTTGCCTGCATCGACAAAGATTTAGCAAAAATTTCTAGCTTAAATTCTGGCGTGATTCCGATTTTTGAACCCGGATTAAAAGAGGTTTTGGATGAGGTTGTGGCCGCCAAAAAAATCTCTTTTTCTACTGATTTAAAACAAGCGCTAAACGGCGCGTCAGCTGTGTTCATCGCAGTTGGAACTCCTCAAGATGAAGATGGCAGCGCTGATCTTTCTTACGTTTTGGCAGCAGCAAAAGAAATTGCTGAACTTTCCACTTCTTACAAACTGGTAATCACCAAATCGACGGTTCCTGCCGGTACGGGTGCGAAGGTAAAAAAATTAATTGCCGCAACAAATCCAACACTTGATTTCGCCGTTGCTTCAAATCCTGAATTCTTGCGAGAAGGCGCTGCGCTTGACGATTTCATGAATCCCGATCGCATTGTAATTGGTGTTGAAGATGAAAAATCACAAAAAATTCTTGCCGAAATTTACGCAAAATTTCCACCAGAAAAATTGGTAGTCAGCGACATCATCACCGCCGAGCTAATCAAATACGCCTCAAACTCATTTCTTGCGGCAAAAATTTCTTTCATCAATGAAATGGCCGACCTTTGCGAAATCATCGGCGGCGACATTAAAAAACTTTCAAAAGCGATTGGTCTTGATTCAAGAATCGGCGAGAAATTTTTAAATCCCGGCCCCGGTTTTGGCGGCTCGTGCTTTCCTAAAGACATCATGGCGATCTTGAATGTCGCCAAAGAAAACAAGGTGGAATTGTCTTTGATTAATTCGGTGATTACTTCCAATTCCGAGCGCAAAATCAAAATGGCGCAAAAAATTTCTGACGCTTTGGGCGGCAAAATTTCCGGCAAAAAAATCGCCCTTTTGGGTTTGGCTTTCAAAGCCAATACTGACGACATCCGCTACAGCCCAGCGATTGTAATTGCTCGTGAACTTGCCAAATCTGGTGCCAAAATTTCAGCCCATGATTTTGAAGCAATTGAAAATTCGAAACGTGAATTAGCTGAATTTAAAAATATCGAGTTTTTCTCTGATGCTTATGAAGCCATGAAAGACGTGGATTTGATCGTGATTGCAACCGAATGGAATCAATATAAATCACTAAATTTCAGCCAAGTTTCCTGCAAAAAAATTCTCGATTTACGTAATTTATTTGATGCAGAAAAAATGAAAGATCTTGGGCTAGATTATTCATTCATCGGGCAAAAACATTAAACTAAAGCTCCTGTAGCTCAGGGGATAGAGCATTGGTTTCCTAAACCATGTGCGCATGTTCGAGTCATGCCGGAAGCACCATCACGACCTTTCTTACCCTGCAATTTTGTGCAATGGTCTCAAAGTTCTCGATCT
>CAIRMX010000088.1 GCA_903879805.1 uncultured Alphaproteobacteria bacterium
AACCTCGAGTGTCAGGCCCTTCGACGACGCTACGCTTTGCTCAGGGACCTATAAAGATTAGAAGCTCACCGGAATCTTAATGTAGTTGACGCCATTCTCCTTCTTCCCAAATTTTCCCGCGCGCAGATTAACCTGCAAAGACGGAAATAACAGCTTCGGCACTGGTTTTCCTAAATCATCCTTGGTTCTTTTTTCAACAAACTCCTTCTTAGAAATCTCACTTTTCAGCCGAATATTTTTCGCTTTTTGCTCACCCACCGTCGTCGCACATTCCACTTGGCGAGTGCCAGCTGGCGGGTAATCGTGACCAATGTAGAGTTTGTAAAAATCGGGAAAGGCCAAAAGTTTTTGTGCCGAGTCAAAAGAATCCTCCGCACTGCCATCAGGAAAATCACAGCGCCCGCTGCCAACATCGGGCAGAAAAATCGTGTCGCCAGCAAAAATAGTTTCACCAATTACAAAGCAACTATCCGCCGGAGTGTGTCCGGGAGTTGCAATCATTTTGGCGCCCAGTTCGCCAATTTTAAATTCTTCACCATCGGCAAAAAGATGGTCAAACTGCTCGCCGCTCAAAGGTGTGTCCGCAGCATTATTTAAAATTTTTTCCCAAGTTGCGAGCACCGCAACAATGCGATTGGTGACGCCGGTTTTTCCGCCCAATTTTTCTTTTAGGTAACTTGCCGCAGTTAGGTGATCGGCGTGGATGTGAGTTTCTAAAATCCATTCTAATTTCAGATTTTTTTCGCGAATAAAATTCACCACCAAATCAGCAGAAGTGGTTGAGACTTTGCCTGAGCTAATGTCGTAATCCAACACCGAATCAATTACAGCACAGCTGCGATTAGCGCTTTCTTCACACCAAATAATGTAAGTCCAAGTTGAAGTCGCACTGTCAAAAAAACTTTTTACGTCAGGATTTTTGGTCATTATTTTTTTAATTTATTCCAAGGAGCTTTAGTTAATAAAATAGCCATTCCGCACCAATTTGTAACCCCAGCAAAAATCAATCCACCACCAACAAAAAGTGGAATCAGGGCAAATGCTGAACTAAAAATCAGAGCAAAAAAAGCACCAATAAAAGTGATGGCACCAGCCGCAATGCGCACTTGTCTTTCAAGGGAAATAGGCACTTTTATTGATTCGCAAAAAGTTGGAGAAGCGTAGCCTTCAACTTCTATTCCAAGTGCTTCACAGGCACGAATTCCACCTTCAATGACAAAAATATTGTCGCAAGTTTGATACTCAAAAAATTTATCAGCAGCTCGGCGCGCGCGCCCTCCCCCTCCGCACAAAATGTAAATGTGAGAATTTTTATCTAAACCGCATTGCTGCAAAAAAAGTTCAGGGTCAAGTTCATCAATTGGCGCATGTTGGTGCGGCATTTTTAAACGCTTCTCGGCATGCTCGATCATGCTTCTAACATCAAGAATCGTGCTATTTTTTGGATCAAGTTGTACCAAATCCTTTGCTTCAATTAGTTTGTAATGTGACATATTTTTAGTTTTAAAGTTTAAAGATCGCTGAAAAAAACTTGGCTTGTTTTGCAAAAAGAAGACGGGGTAAAAGCAGCAAATTTCACTGCCAAAAAAATGTTAACTAAGGAGTCTTTAATGAAAAAAATCTCGGCTATTTGTATTTTATTTGCACTAACTTTCTGCTCGTCGCAACACCCTTCTAACGGCATTCCGGCAGGCAATTACAAATTAGACAAAACTCACGCCAGTTTAATTTTTCGTGTCGATCATTTGGGTTTTTCAAACTACACAGCGCGCTTTAAACACTTTGATGCGTCATTAGATTTTGATCAGGCCCACCCAGAAAAATCAAAGGTTGTCGCCACGGTTGATCCAACTTCTTTGGAAACTGATTTTCCAAACACCAAAAAACTCAACTTCAACAGCATGCTCCAAGACAAGAACTGGCTTAATGTGGCGCATTTTTCACAAATTAAATTTGTCTCACAAGAAATCAAAATCACCGGCAAAAACAGCGCCGACATTATTGGCGAAATCAGTTTGCACGGCGTGAAAAAACCTTTGGTTTTGAGTGCAACTTTCAACGGTGGTTATCAAGGACATCCAATGGATCCAAGCGGCGCCAGAATTGGTTTTTCGGCAAAAGGCTCGCTGAATCGTTCTGATTTTGGCATTGCTTACGGCATTCCTCAAGCAGGCAGCAAAATGGGTGTCAGCGACAAAGTGGAAATTATTTTGGAAGTTGAATTCAGCAAACCAGCCGAAAAACCATTCGAAAAAATCACTAAAAAACCAACCCGCTAAAAAGCGCAAAAACCGGCAAAATCAAAAATTCGACCCTTGATTTTGCTGGTTAAAAGCCAATTTTGCACAGCTGTGCACCATTCAAATTTACTCGTTTTTTAGCCTAATAAAATCTGACGCGGCTGAGACAGGAATTTGTTTTTTGTCAAGCAAGCTCACCACAAAAATCAGCAGTGACGAAAGCAAAAATGCCGGTAGAATTTCGTAAGAAAAAAATGGCAATTTGCTAAAAATAATCGCGCCAATTCCCCCTGAAATCACTCCAACCAGCGCCGCTTTTTTGGTGGTTTTTTGCCAAAAAAGTGCGAATAAAATTACTGGGCCAATCGCAGCTCCGAGTCCCGCCCAAGCGCGCGCCACTAGTTGCAAAACGCTAGAATTTTCATCAGCCGCAATTGCAAGTGCGACGAGCGCCACCAAAACCACAGCACTTCTGGTCACTAAAAGCATTTCTTTTTCACCGGCTTTCTTGCGAAAAAATCTTTGGTAAAAATCTTTGCTCAAAGAGCCGCAGCAAATGATTATTTGCGAGTTTAGCGTGCTCATGATCGCCGCTAAAATTGCTGCGATTAAAATGCCAATTACCAGCGGGTGGAAAATTTCTGAGGTCATTGCAATGAAAACGGTTTCGGGTTCTTTCAAAGGGTTTGCCGAAAAATAAACGAAGCCAAGCAAACCAACAATCGCAGCACCCAGCATTGAAAAGCTCATCCAGTAAATACAAATTTTTCGAGCCAAAGGAATTTGCTTTGCATCCTTGATTGCCATGTATTTGGAGATGATGTGGGGTTGTCCGAAATAGCCTAAACCCCAAGCGAAAAATCCGAGCATTTCGGCGAATTTTAAATTGTGAAAAGGCATTAAATGTGTTGGTGAAATCTCACGAGTTTTTTGCAAAAAATCGGCAGCCGAAAGTGGCGAAAGATAAACCGCAAAAATTGGTGTAAATAGCAGCACACAAAGCATCAACATTGCTTGAAAAAGATCGGCCCAACTCACGGCCAGAAAGCCACCAAGTAGCGCGTAAGAAATTATTAAAACGCAGGAAATTGCCAGAGATTGAAAGTAAGAAATGTCAAAAACTTGGGCGAATAATTTGGCGCTGCCGACAAATCCAGACGCGATGTAAATGGTGAAAAAGAAAATGATTACAAGCGATGTGACGACAGAAAGCACGCCACTTTTATCAGCAAAACGATTTTCTAAAAATGATGAAAGGGTTAGCGAATCTCCGGCGATTTCGGTGTATTTACGCAGTCGCACCGCGATGATTTTCCAGCTGGCGTAGCAACCCAAAATTAAACCAAAAACCATCCAAATTTGATTGAGGCCGTAAAGATAAAAAACTCCGGGCAAGCCCATTAAAAGCCAGCTGCTCATGTCAGACGCACCAACATTCATCGCGCCGATTAGGGGCCCAAGTTTGCGACTTCCCAAAACGTAATCAGAAAAGGTTTTGGTTTTTTTAAAGCCGAGAAATCCAAGGTAAAAAAGGCAGGCGAAATAAAGCACCAGCGGAATCAAGATGAATAGGCCAGAGCCGCTATTTTGAAAGTTAGTCATTCTAGATTTGTTGAAAGTTTTGAAGCGGTTTTTAGCCTAGGAAAAGTTCAAGTTTCTTGAATCTGCGTAAATCACAATATCAATAAACCCATCACCACAAAATATGAAAATTGAAATAGTAAAAACCCTCACCACTTCTTTTGAATCTCACGCAAAAAAAACCAAAGACGGCGCTGAATTTTGGCTGGCTCGCGATTTGCAGAAGTTGTTGGGATACAGCAAATGGGATAATTTTTTGAATGTTATTCTTAAAGGTAAGATTGCTTGTGAAGTCTCTAAACAGAAGATCTCAGACCATTTTGCCGATATCGGGAAAATGGTCGATTTGGGTTCGGGAGGTCAGCGCGAAGTTGATGACATCATGCTCACTCGCTACGCCTGCTACCTAATCGCTCAAAATGGCGATCCAACAAAACCAGAAATCGCTTTCGCTCAAACTTACTTCGCTATTCAAACCCGCCGCGCTGAATTAATTGAACAACGGTTGCTTGAAACGGAACGCGTAATGGCTCGTAAAAAACTTAGCGAAACTGAAAAAGAACTTTCCAAAACCATCTTCGAGCAAACCGGCAGCGACAAAAATTTTGCCCTAATTCGTAGCAAAGGTGACCAAGCGCTTTTTGGTAAAACTACCCAAGAAATGAAAGAAGTTTGGGGCGTTTCCGACACGCGCCCTTTGGCCGATTACGCTCCAACTATAATTTTAAAAGCCAAAGATTTCGCCAGTGAAATCACTATTTTCAACGCACGCGAACATCAAATGAAAAGTGAGTCCAAAATTTCCAAAGAGCATGTTATCAACAATAAAGCATTACGAAATACTTTGGTTGAGAGAGGAATTACGCCGGAAAATTTATCGGCCGGCAGAAGATGTGAAAAAAGTGGAAAGAAGATTAAGTTCGGAAGGAAAAAAATCGCTGAAGAGCTCGCAAGTTTTAGCAGAAAATAATTAGAGCGGCCTTGATGAGTCCCCCATTTATTTTGGGATTTACATATTTGACTAGCCAGAAATTATCCTCCGCACTCAGTGTGTTTCACGCACTCCGTGTCACCCCGTCTTCACGACGGGGTCCACCAGGTCGCAAGTTATGAATTCTACTATTTTATTTCTGAGCTTTTCCCGACTTAGGCCAACCACAAATCCCCTCGTCCTAGATGCAGTAGAATCAAGGGTTGAGATGATTATTTTTGGGGGTTTGTCACACTAAGGGATAAAATTTGATAAAAATCAGG
>CAIRMX010000089.1 GCA_903879805.1 uncultured Alphaproteobacteria bacterium
AGATTTTGATACTAGCGAAGGATAAGGCGTTGGGATTGAAGTTGGAGGAAGACTTAAAGAAAAATCCGGACTAACCGGCTCAATTTTCACCCCATCAACGAAGAAGTCATTCGTGGTTCCGCCACAAAGCAAGGTGCTACCGAACACCTCTGGCCTTCCTGAAATATTTTCTTTGTAAAGCACCAACATATTTCCGCTCAAACCTTCCGCCAAATCTTCTTCGCGACATGGAAATTCGTAACAAGTTCCTATTGATTTTGCGGCGTCAAGAACGATCCATTTTACACCATCTGGCAAAGAAGTGGTGTTTAGAGATGCGGTGTTGTTGTAGCCAACATCCGCATAAATCAAATTGCTTTGCCCAATCGTCACATTTGTGGAGATGTCTTGCGCTTGATAATTTGGATTAACGCCGAAAATAAATTTTGCCGCTACGTGATCTTGTGGCCCAATGTTTTGTGGTATCTGCAGTCTTGCCGGCTTAGCCAAACTATCTCCTAGCGGCATCATAATATTTATTGCATTCTCGTAGCACATAACTGAGGCGTAAGTTGAGCATTTTGGAGCCGCAACTACCGTATCAAATGGATGAACCGACCCAATTGAATGGCCCAATTCATGAAGCAACAGATTAGGATCCCTAATTGAATCGTAACCAGCTGCAATATGGATATCTTTGTTTAAAAATGAGTAGGTAGATTCTTGGCCCCAAAAACTTTGATTAGCCAATTGACAAAAACCAATTCTGTAATCGTAAGGCTTTCCCGATTCATCTAGCACAAACTCCACGTTATATTTTTTTGAATATTCTTGATTGTAGAGATCAAGAATTCCCCGAAGATCTGCTACATTAGTTGGAGCAAAGGCATTTTCGTTACCATAAACCTCGACGCATTTATTTGAAATTTGGCCAAGGTCACCATTAATTGCCGAAGCGATTGCAATTGTTGTTTTTGCACCCCGCACAGGCTTTAAAACATTATTACGCAACATGGCTTCTACGTAATACCCAGATTCTGCAGCAACTTCTTCAGCTGGAATTGCCTCACTAATTTGAAAATATTCACCACTCGACAATTTATAAAAAGCGCCGTTCAAATCTAAATTACTACCCATCAAGGTTGGGTAATAAGCTGGGTTGATCAACTCGTCGTAATTTATTTTCACACCAGAAAATTTAGTCTGCGAATAGTTGGTGAGGTAGTTGTCAGACAGCTTGTCAAAAACCGCGCCTTGAGTTGCAACATTTACAAACTTAGTTGGGCGAACTTGATCTATTAAGCTTTGTAATTGCCGAACCTGAGCATCTATTTCTATTTTAGAATTATAAGCAGCGTCAACAAACGCCATAATCCGATTCATAAATGGCAAATCAGCCCCAAGCATTAAATTACTCTGCGTGGTATTTGACATGTCGCAGTTAGTCAAATCACAGCCATCTAAAACTAGATTTGTTGTATTGCCAAAGCGACTTCCAGAAAAATTACAATTTTTAAAATACTTACCATCAAGATTAAAAACCGTGGCAAAGTTTGTGCCCGAAACATCAATTCCTTCAATCACGTTTTCTATTTTGTTGTAAGAATCGATGGCAATTACCTTGGTTTCAATTACCACATCTCGCAAATCACTTAGGTCAACAACCTCGCCGCTAGATCGCATTTTTCTTTGATTGATCTCTGCCTGAAATTCTGTCACATTCATCTGAACCGATCTCGTCTTGGCTTTTTTGCTGCCAACTTTCAAATTTGATTGCGCTTCAGTTTTTGCATCGGAAGAAAAATATTTGTAAATACCGTCAAATAATTTTCTAACCACACTTCCCACAACATAAGCTGGCTGGGCTTCGTAGTCTATTTTTGCAGCAATACTATTGAGATCACCCTGAATACCCTCTTGTTTGGCACTCACTTCCGACGAATGTTTAGCTCTTAATTGGTGAGTTAAGGTAGGTTTTGTAATTGTTGAATTATCAACGATTGTCGCCAAAGGATTTAGAGGATTTTTTGTCATAAAACTTAATTATTTGAACCACTTGCTGCCTCACAGATTTTTTAGAAAAATTGGTATTTACCACAAAATCTGCACTCGCTTTTCTCTCAAGATTACTGATTTGTTTTGCCCTGATTTGTTCAAATTTTTTTTCTAAATTTTTCTTCTCCAGCGCAAAATTTTTGGGATTATTTTTTCTGGCGCGTGCCAGAAAGCGTTTTTTTTGAATTGATGGCGATGCTACAACGGCAACAATTTTATCGCATTTGTAAGATTTGCTCTCGAGAAGCAGAGGAATGTTTAAAACCGCGATTTTCTTTTTTGATTTTTGCACCTCATCCAAAAATTCTTGGTATTTTTCTCTGACTTTTGGATGAAGAATCTTTTCCAAGATTTTTAGTTTTTCTGAGTCGCTAAAAACAATTTTTCCCAAAATTTTGCGGTCGATTTTTCCTTCAACAAAACTTTCTAAGAAGAAATTTCTAATTTGAATAATCACCGATTTGTCTAGCTCGAGCAGCTTATGAACTTCTTTATCGACGTCAAGAACCACCGCACCTTTTTGTGCAAATATTTCAGCAACAAAATTTTTCCCTGACGCAATTCCGCCAGTTAAATTGACGAACAAAATTAGCGTTCGGTTTCTGTTCGGCTTCTTTGTAAAGAAGTCGCTCCTAAAATTTGTAAAGAAGTCGCTCCTAAAACTCGAGCAACAGGCTTAAATCTTCGAACATCCCTTCTCGCAGGATCCACTCTGCTATCATTGTCGTCACCTAACTCAATATCAATTATATCATTATCGTCTTGCGTCACCTGAATTCTATCTCTCCTCTTTAAGCAGCAGATAATTGCTCCAACCGACAAAACACAAAAGGCAG
>CAIRMX010000090.1 GCA_903879805.1 uncultured Alphaproteobacteria bacterium
CCTCCTTTTCAAGGAGGGGTGGGGGTGGTTATTCAGGCACTCGATTAAAATTTATTTAATTAACTTCGAAACATAACGCGCAATCGCATCAATTTCTAAATTGACCAAATCACCGATCTGAGAATTTTTAAAAGCAGTATTCTTCAAAGTATGCTCAATCGCATTAATGCTGAATTGATTTTTCTCCACTTCATTCACCGTAAGCGAAACACCATCAAGCGTAACCGAACCTTTTTGGCTAATAAATTTCATCAAATTTTTCGGCGCGCTAAAAGTGAATTTATGTGAATCTTTAATACGCTTAATCGCCTTGATTTGAGCGGTTGCATCAACGTGACCCAAAACCATGTGGCCACCAAATTCATCGCCCATTCTCATGGCGAATTCTAAGTTAATTTCCTTGCCGATTTGCCAATTTTTTAGCGTAGTTTTGTCGCAGGTTTCGTTGGATGCCTGAAAAGAAAAAACGATTTTTTTTGCAGCGATTTTTTTCTCAATCAAAGTCAGACAAACGCCGTTGCAGGCAATAGAACAGCCAATTTCCAGCTTTCTTTCAATTTTATTTTTGTCGGTAGAAACTTTTAAGAGCAGATCTTGTGATTTGTTACGGCTTAGAGATTCAACGGTTGCAAGGTTTGTGATGATTCCCGTGAACATGAAATTATTTTTTATTTTTTAAAACTTCTTTGCGGATTTTATTAATGGCGCTTTCCTCAATTTGCCTGATGCGCTCGCGCGACACTTTGTAAATCTGGCTTAGATCTTCCAAAGTCATTGGATTTTCCGACATTTGGCGTTTGGTCAAAATATCTTGCTCGCGCTCGTTTAAAGTGGCGAAAGCGTTTCTAAAAAGAATTTCCTGACGAGATTTTTCTTGATTTTCAATGGCGATTTCTTCTTGTCCGGCATCAGTAGATGCCATTAAATCAACCACTTCCGTAGCATCATCTTCGTCGCCCACCAAATTATTTAGCGAAGTGTCAGACTGCGACAGGCGCGAGTTCATATCGATAACTTCTTTTTCGGTGACGCCAAGTTCATTAGAAATTTGCGTCACATATTTAGGCTGCAAAGCTTTGCCATCTGTGGCGTTAAGCTTCTTTTTGATTTTGTGTAAATTAAAGAAAAGCTTCTTTTGCGCGGCAGTGGTGCCGATTTTTACCAAAGACCAAGAGCGCAAAATGTAGTCTTGCATGTAGGCGCGAATCCACCACATGGCGTAGGTTGAGAAGCGAAAACCTTTGCGCGGATCGAATTTTTTTACGGCTTGCATTAGGCCAATATTGCCTTCCGAAACTAGATCGATAATTGGCAATCCGTAATTTCTGAATTTTGAAGCCATTTTAGCAACCAAGCGTAAGTGGCTTTGCACCAGCATTTTCGCGGCTTCTTTGTCGCCGGTTTGGGCAAATCTTTCGCCGTATTCGAATTCTTCTTCTTTAGTTAAAATGGGAAATTTTTGGATCTGACGTAGATAATTTAGAAAGCCGCCATCTTGTGATTTGACGAGGCCAAGTTTTTTCGTAGGAAGAGAGGCGACCATGTTGCTCATGCTTTCTCCTTTTATTGATTTGATTTGTTTTTTGCGAATAGAGGTTTGGCGTTTATTTAAGATCAAAGACAAGATCTACAAGCCTGTGACAGTAATTTTATATTTCTTCGACAGGTAATTCATCACGTCTTTGCGTTCCTGCAATTTGAGCGGGCGATTGTAAACGATAATTTCCGAGATCAAGCCGTTAAATCCGTTAGCGCCACTTTTGTCGGTGCCAACAGTTAAGCCGGTTAGTTGATTAGTTCCAGTAGAGCCGCTGCCTGCTGAAGTTGTGGCGCTGTTAATGAAGGCTTGAGATACGGTGTCGTTGAAATAAGCGGCGATGGCATAGTCAGTTCCTGCAGCTAAAGAGGTTGTGATATTTGCTGAGGCGCCGGCGTTTAATGCGATAGCGTCATTTTTAAGACCAACTGATGAAGTAGGGCTGCCGCTGGCTCCAGAATCTGCAACAACTTGTGCTGTTGAAGATAGAGTGGCTAAAGGGCGCAAAACTAAGAAGACGGTATTTTGCAGAGAGGTGCCTTGATAGAAGCTGGCAGTTGTAAAGTTGGCACTTGAAGCGCCGCTAAATCTTATGCTAGGAGTTCCGTTAATTCCGTTAGCAATAAAGGTGGTACCACCGTCAGAGGTGAGCTCATTTTTTTTGGTGGAGCTTGCAACATTTGAGTTTGAGCCGGGGCTGATATCAAACCATTTGGTGACAGCATTGCCATCAGACATTTGATTGCCGTTAAAAGAATCTTTTAATGAGGCTTCATACCAAGCGGTGAGGCCATTAATCTCAAACACCACGGCTTTGGTGGTGAAGAGTCGGGCATTGGCAACTTTCGAAGATCGAACCATGCCAGCCCCCGCCACAACACCAGAAACTAACACCCCAATAATTATTGCCACAATTGATAGCTCTAGTAACGAATAGGCTTTTTTCATAATTATTGGAGTTGTGGTTTAAGTTCTAAGCAAACCAAGTAGTGACTGGAGTTTTTGCCGCTTTTACGTCATCCAATCTTCTTCTTGGGGTTGAAATCGGATAGTTGTGGAACTTGTCGCCGCGGCCTTCTTTGATTTCATTAGCCACGAAAATCATGGTGCCGATGAAATCATCAATAGATTCGCGAGTTTCTGTTTCGGTTGGCTCAATCAACATCGCGCCTTGAACTACAAGCGGGAAGAAAACCGTCATTGGGTGAATGCCATATTCAACAAGGGCTTTAGCGATGTCTAACGTGCTAAGACCTTGGGCTTTTTGGATTTTGTCAGTTAGCAAACATTCATGCATGCAAGTGCCTGGGAACGGCACGTGGTAATGATCTTTCAATTTTGCCAAAATGTAGTTGGCGCTTAAAACTGCATCTTCAGCAACTTTTTGTAAACCGTCAGCTCCGTGTGAAAGCATGTAAGTCAAAGCGCGGATATGCATTCCGAATTGTCCGTTAAAGCCTTTTACTTTGCCGCAAGTTGATTTTGGCGCGACTAATTTGTACTCGCTGCCCTGTTTTTCAACGTGCGGAGTTGGCAAAAATTCTGCAAGTTCAGCGCGCACTGCGATTGGTCCAGAGCCAGGTCCGCCGCCGCCATGTGGAGTTGAGAAAGTTTTGTGCAAGTTAAAATGCATCACGTCAACACCGATGTCAGCTGGACGAATTTTGCCGACAATCGCGTTGTAGTTAGCGCCGTCGCAATAAAAGTAAGCGCCAACTGAGTGAATCAAATCAGCGATTTCTTTAATATTTTTTTCGAATTTTCCGCAAGTATTTGGGTTGGTAATCATGGTGCCGGCAATTGCAGTGCCGTGCTCTGCGATTAGTTTTTTGAACAAATCAAGATCGATCAAACCTTCAGAGTTTGAAGGAATAACTTTGATTTCAAAGCCACACATTGCAGCGGTTGCTGGGTTGGTGCCATGAGCTGAGTCAGGAATTAAAACGATTTTACGAGTTTTGCCTTCGCCCTTTTTTTCGTGAGCTTTTTTAATCACTAACATTCCGGCGAATTCACCTTGAGCGCCTGCGGCAGGAGCCAAAGAAACCGCGCCAAGTCCGGTCAAAGTCATCAACCAATTTTGTAAATTAAACATCAATTCAAGTGCGCCTTGAACAGTTGATTGATCTTGCAAAGGGTGAATATCGGCAAGTCCCGGAAGGCGCGCCATTTTTTCATTCAAGCGCGGATTATGTTTCATGGTGCAAGAACCAAGTGGGTAAAATCCGGCGTCAATTGAGTAATTTTGGTTTGACAAGCGAACGAAGTGACGAATCACGGTTGGCTCATTAACTTGTGGCAAGCCAATTGCAGCGCGGCTTTTTTGGCCGGTACGAATTGAGAAATTTGCAACTTCAGGCAAGTCAACACCACAAGCGCCAGCTCGAGATTGTTTAATCAAAAGCTCAGTTTCGTGACGTAGGCCACCAATTTCTTTTGGGATGAATGTCATGGTAATATTAGTTTAAGATTTTTTCTAATTCTGAGGCCAAAGTTTCAATATCTTGCGCACTAGTTAATTCACTAGCTGCAAGGATCATTTTGTTACCTTGAGCAAATCCGCCAATGATGTTTTTAGCGAGAAGTTTTTTGTTAACTTCAGCGGCGTCTTTTGAAAGTTCGACAGTAAATTCATTGAAGAAACTGCTATTCAAAACTTTCACACCATTCACTTTCGCTAGGCGATCAGCAAGGTCGCAGGCTTTTTTGTGATTGATTAAAGCCAGTTTTTTGAAACCGATTTCACCAAGCAGTGACGCGTGAATAGTAAAGGCAGTGGCGCACAAACCTTGGTTTGAACAAATGTTAGAAGTGGCTTTTTCGCGGCGAATATGTTGTTCGCGGGCGTTGAGCGTTAAAACGTAACCATGTTTGCCATCAAGATCAGTAGTAGCGCCGCAGATTCTGCCAGGCATTTGACGGACGAATTCTTTTTTGCAGGCAAAAAATCCTAAAAGTGGGCCGCCAAAATTTAGACCAACGCCTAAAGATGAGGCTTCTCCAACCACGATGTCAGCTTGCTTTGGAGCTTCAAGAAGACCAAGTGCTAGAATTTCGTTGGTGACAACAATCAAAAGCGCACCGCTAGCGTCGCACTGTTTTCTAACTTCATCCAAATTGCCCACGTCGCCGTAGAAATCAGGATATTGCACAACCACAGCAGCGCAGCTTTCGTCGATTTCTGAAACGAATTTAGCTTCGTTCAAATCAAGTGAAGTTTTGGTAACTTCTAAGTAATCAGGGTGAATATGTCCCAAAGTCGCAATGTTTTTACGGCCCGATTTAATACGCAAAGCCATCAAGCAGCTTTCCGCTAAAGACGTGGCTCCGTCATACATTGAAGCATTGGCAACTTCCATCCCAGTCAAAAGTGCAATGATGCTTTGGAATTGGAAAATGACCGCCAAAGTTCCTTGCGAAATTTCTGGTTGGTAAGGGGTGTAAGAAGTTAAAAATTCAGAACGTTGAATGATGTGATCAACCGAAGCAGGAATGTGATGTTTGTAACAACCAACTCCTAAGAAAAACGGACCTTCACCGGCAGCGCGATTTTTTTTCGCCAAACCAGTTAGGATGTTTTCCACCTCAATTTCGCCTTGATGATTCGGCAAATTTTCCAGAGGTTTTTTAAGTAAAAATTGTGACGGAACTGTGTCGTAAAGTTGGTCAATTGTTGAGACACCAATGGCAGCAAGCATTTCTTGGCGATCCTTCTCGGTCAAGGCTAAATAGCGCATTTTGTTTTGATTTTATTTTTAATAATTTGTCCAGAGGGAGGGCTGTTTTGAAGAGCCAGCGCAATTTAAAAATGGGAAGAAAAAAGTCAAACAAGTTTGTTGCGCTTGCGCGGCGCTTTACTCAAAAATGAAAAATGTTTATTATTGTAAATCTGTGAAAGCTGTAAAAGCAGCTTAGATCTAAGCGTAACTAATTAATTTATTGAAGAAAAATCAATGCGTCCGTCACAAGAAAATATCGACAAGTTAAACAACGAATTATCGCGAGTGTTGTTGGAAGTGGGTGAAATAATGAAGAGTGGTAAATCTAAAGAAGCTGCTCAAGAGCTAAGTGCTGCTTACGAAAATATTAGAACTCTGCTTAACAAAGGCGCCGATGTTAATTATAAAATTAGCACCTTAGATACACCGGTGATTTTGGCGGTTAAGTATGGCAGTCCTGAGTTGCTAGATATTGTGATCAAAGCCGGCGCAAATTTTGCCGATGTGGACATCAATGGGCAAAATTTGCTACGTTACGCTGTGGATATTCAAAATCCCCTGATCTTGTTAATGATCTTAGATGGCATCAAGCAAAACAGCGGCACTGATGCGCTTGCGATAATTAATCACCAAGATGTTGAAGGAAACACTGTGCTGCATCACGCGGTATTTCCCAGTGGCCGCCGCGCCGATATTATTAAAGCATTGATGGTGGAAGGTGCGAATTGCGAGTTAGTCAATCAGCGTGGAGAAAGTGCGTGGGTTCTGGCGATTAACAACGAAACCGCTCCAGTAGTTCTCGAAGTATATATTTCCGGCGATTTGGAAAAGGATTCTTTAATGAAATTAAATTTGCTTAGTTCGTTGGGCGGATTGGGCAGCTCTGCTTACGAGAGACAAATAATAAATAATCTGATTCAAAAAGCCTCGCAAGAGTTACAACAAGCTAAGCAAAATTACCAAAGCGAAGCACCGGAAATATCAACCTTACTGAGTGAGATTTACCAAGAATTTAGCGGACTCAATCGCAACTTAGAAACCATCCGTGGCAAATTAAATTCCGTACTGCTTTTGGTTAATTTGGGAGCTGATGTTAACACCAAAACTAGTTCAGATTTTACCGCAATGCACTTTGCAGCGCGGCTTGGTGATGCGTCGCTACTTTATTCTTTCATTGCAAGAGGAGCGGCCATTGAGGCGCTTACTCAAGACAAACAAACTTTGTTGCATCATGCGGCAAGCAGCGGCAGCGTACTGGCGACTCACGTGGTTTTAGAGGCAATGAGGGAAGCAGATGCTAAGGGCTTTGACGAAAAAATAATTCAGCAAGACGAGGATAGTAAAAACGCACTGTACCGCGCAACGCTGGGTTGCCGTGCTACCGATCAAAGATTTAGCAAAGAGTCTAAAATGATTGCTGAGATTTTGCTTTCTGAGGTCAAAGAAAAAAACGATTCCGCAGTTAAACGTGCTGCCCAAAAAATCGAAAAATTAATTGTGCTTGTTACTGCCAGCGCAATATCAAATGGCCTGACCACCGCTGATGAGGCAGTAGTAGATGTTTTGGTGGAACATCACTCTAATGTGCTGCTAACCGCTGATCATCCTCCCTTTCGTGAAGCAATGGAAGAGTCGCTAAAACTGCTCTATAATAATTTAAAAAGCCCCACGACGTTCTCGCTACAAAAGTCAAAAATTTTGTCTGGAGTAATGAGTAGAGTGGTGCAGTTGGTTAGTGCGGGAGCCGAGGTTAATCAAAAATGGCAAAATTTAACGGCACAAGATTTTGCGGTGCATCTTAATCTGACAAAAATAAGGCAAATGCTGGTAAATGTAGAATTTGAGCGGTCCGAGGTTGCTGCCGCAAATTATGCGGCTGCGAAATTGATTAATGCCGCAGCGGAAGAACTCTTAAAGAAAGATTTTATTGATCTTAAAGTCGGGTAAGGAACCAACCTCGCAGCCGATTCCTCCCCTAAGAACTGTACGTGCGACTTTCACCGCATACAGCTCAAGCCATAGTAAGGCGTTTGTTGATGCCCAGTTTCCAAGTTTCATTAGAGCTAAAATGCAATTGC
>CAIRMX010000091.1 GCA_903879805.1 uncultured Alphaproteobacteria bacterium
GAATTCAAATAGCTGTGAAGCTCTGTGAATATTGGGCTCAACTCGCTTTATCGCAAGAGATTATTTGGATCTTTTTGAAAATTCTTAAAAGAAATTTAGTGATTTTTAGAGATGGGTGGTAGGTTTTTCAGAGTGTCCTAAAGTATTTAAAAGCAATTTCATCCCCTCGTGACTTGAAGTGAAGCCGAGTTTTTGGTAAAATTTTTGCGCATCTTGGCGCTGTTTGTTGGTGGTGAGTTGGATGATTTTTACTTTGTTTTCTTCGGCAAAATTGATGGCTTGCTCAATCATCCATTGACCAATTTTTTGTCCCCTGAAGCTATCTTTTATTCGCACCGCCTCAATATTCATGCGCTTTGAAGCCTGCAAGGTTAGGGAGGGCATTAATGTTAAATGGCAGGTGCCGATAATTTCTTTGCTAGAGTCAATTACTGCCAAAAAATTATTTTGGTCGGCAGAAATTTCTGCAAATGCGGCTTCGTAGATTTTTAAATTTTGAGAGGATTCGCGGTCTTTGCCAAGAATATCGTCAGAGAGTAGTGTGATGATTTGTGGTAAGTCAGAGGCGACAGCTTTTCTAAAAACTAACTGCTCAAAATTTATCATTAGGTTTCAATGCGGATTTTTGTGTAAGTGTCGCGTTCCATTTCCACGATGTCGACAGAGATGTCGCAGCGTCTTGTTGGGAGCTTTAAATCCAGAAAGAATTGTTTGGTGAATGTCGCGATTTTATCGGAGAGGCTTTTTCTGATTTCAATTGATCGACCAGATAAGGCTTTAAGCGTGATATGAATGAAAGAGGCGCTTGATTGATCTATGCGGCCAACGAGATACTTACCAAGGGCAAAAGAGCGACACTTACATTGATCTGCATCAAAATTTCCTTCATGCGCTTGCATGAGGTTTTGAATTTCTTGTTCTAAGTTTTTTACAGATTTTTTGGAAATATCGGCTGAATGCTCGATGACAAGATGTGGCATATGAATCGTGTTTAAATAAGTCGCGTTATTTTGAGAAAAACAAAGGCGATAGTTTCTACTACTTGAGAAGTAGTAGGGCGATAGCCCTATCTGTTTTGTTCATTGTGCAATGATGCAAGCATCACTGCGTATTGAAGCTAATCCGAAGATTAACTTCTTTTCTTAAGGAGGTAATCCAGCCGCAGGTTCCCCTACTGCTACCTTGTTACGACTTAACCCCAGTCACTCCTCCTACCGTGTAAAGCTGCCTCCTTGCGGTTAGCTCACTCTATTCGGGTAGAAACAGCTTCCATGGCTTGACGGGCAGTGTGTACAAGACCCGAGAACGTATTCACCGTAGCGTGCTGATCTACGATTACTAGCAATTCCAACTTCATGAGGGCGAGTTGCAGCCCTCAATCTGAACTGAGATGGCTTTTTTGGATTTGCTCCAGATTGCTCTTTCGCTTCCTGCTGTAACCACCATTGTATCATGTGTGTAGCCCAACCCATAAGGGCCATGATGACTTGACATCGTCCCCACCTTCCTCCTACTTGTCGTAGGCAGTTTCCTTATAGTTCCCGGCATAACCCGATGGCAAATAAGGATGAGGGTTGCGCTCGTTGAAGGACTTAACCTAACATCTCACGACACGAGCTGACGACAGCCATGCAACACCTGTCTTGGATGTGGATTGCTCCAAAAGTACATCTCTGTACCGGTCATCCAGATGTCAAGGGTTGGTAAGGTTTTTCGCGTAGCATCGAATTAAACCACATGCTCCACTGCTTGTGCGGGTCCCCGTCAATTCCTTTGAGTTTTAGTCTTGCGACCGTAGTCCCCAGGCGGAGTGCTTATCGTGTTAACTTCGCCACCGAAGCCCAAAGCCCCGACAACTAGCACTCATCGTTTACTGCGTGGACTACCAGGGTATCTAATCCTGTTTGCTCCCCACGCTTTCGTACCTTAGCGTCAGTATTGGCCTAGATGGTCGCCTTCGCCACCGATATTCCTTCTAATATCTACGGATTTCACCCCTACACTAGAAATTCCACCATCCCCGACCAAACTCAAGCGAAGCAGTTTCGATCGCAGTTCCCAAGTTGAGCTTGGGGCTTTCACGATCGACTTACTAAGCCGCCTACGTACGCTTTACGCCCAGTAATTCCGAACAACGCTAGCACCCTTCGTATTACCGCGGCTGCTGGCACGAAGTTTGCCGGTGCTTTTTCTGTGAGTACCGTCATTATCTTCCTCACTAAAAGAGCTTTACAATCCGAAGACCTTCATCACTCACGCGGTATTGCTGGATCAGGCTTGCGCCCATTGTCCAATATTCCCCACTGCTGCCTCCCGTAGGAGTCTGGACCGTGTCTCAGTTCCAGTGTGGCTGATCATCCTCTAAGACCAGCTACGGATCATTGCCTTGGTAAGCCATTACCTTACCAACTAGCTAATCCGACAGAGGCTCATCCAACAGCGATAAATCTTTCCCGATAAATCGGTAATATATGGCATTAGCTTTGGTTTCCCAAAGTTATTCCTTACTGCTGGGGAGATTCCTCTGCATTCCTCACCCGTTTGCCACTAATATATTGCTATATCCGTTCGACTTGCATGTGTTAAGCATACCGCCAGCGTTCGTTCTGAGCCAGGATCAAACTCTCAAGTTTGAGAATTTGTTCTGACTTTTGCTCAAATTAAATCTGACATAAATGCGAGACCTAATAAGAGATAGTCCAAATAGGACTATCGCCTTTGTTTCTCTCAAAAATTGTTACTTTTTTTGCTAAAAGTATAAACGCGACTATTCACGATGTAAAAACAACTACTAACGATTTGCAGAAAAGAGATAACCGAGTCGTCGAAGAATCGAAGACTGGAAAGACAACTTAAAATAAATCAGAAAGAAACTTCGAAAAGAAATCCCGAAGGAGCGGAGCAATTTACGAATCACTTCTGAGTTGTCAAGCAGAGTTATCAAAAAATCTTAAATAAATTATTTTGTCCTCAATGAAGACTGGACGAAGTCAATAAACACAAGCTTTGCTGGCATAGCACCGGTTTTGATTTTTATCTCTAAATCAGCCAAGGACTGCAAATTTTTTATCAAAAACTTTAAGGAAAGCGTCTTCAAATGTTTGCGAAATTCGATTTCGGTTTTGAAAAAAAGACGTTGCGACTTCACAACTTCTTCAAAATCAGCGTTTTGCGACTCGATCTCAGCCTTAGAGTGGTAAAGCTTTTGCAGGTAGTTTGAGAGGAAGCGAATTAGTGTAATTGCTTCAAAACCATCCTTAAAAAGTCGCTCTGCTTGTAGTAGTGCAACGTCAAATTTTTGTGCAGCAAAATTCATCACAAATTCATTGCTTGAACTCTCGGCTTCAGACTCTGTTAGCTTGGCTACAAGCTCTATCGATAATTCCTTAGAATCGCCTAAAAAAATCATGATTTTTTCGAGTTCTGACAAGATGATTTGACGGTTTTTTCCGAATTTTTCTAGCAGTAGGTCAAGCACTTGAGGGCTTGATTTTACTTGTTTCGCGGCCAATTGAGTTGCGATAAAATTTCTAATTGTTCTTTCATCATCTTCATAACATGCGATCACCGCAAAATTAGAATTATCTTCGGCGGCCTTACGTAACACTGATGATTTATCGAGATCGCCACTGTGAATTAAAATAAAATTATCACTTTTTTTTGCGTAATCGCGATCTTCAAAAAGAATTTTAAGTGCTGCGCCGCCAGCAATATCAGCATTTTTCACCAAAATTAATTTTCTGCCGCCAAGCATCGAAAAAGAAAAAAATTCATCAGCCAAAATTCCCTTATCTTCGGCAAGTCGCTCTTTGCTTAGGTTCGCGACCATGAATGGATCTGACAAATCGGGAGAGATTTTTTTGGCAATTAAATCAAAGCGATAATCAACAACGGAAGTTTCTGGTCCGAAGATCAGACAACCGGCAATTTTCTCCTGAGCAATTTTTTGAATGTAGAAATCAATTTGGGCGTTAGCGATTTTCATTTATAATATGATTAATGGGTGAATGCGAAGATTACGGTGAATTTGGGTCACGAAAAAAAATTACTCAAAGCAATTATATATATGTCGAGATTTTTGACTTTTTGCAAATCAGTGGGGATTTGATATTGACTATCAATTTCGTAAAAGGATTAATGAGAATCATTGTCAAAAATCTCAATTTTATGAAGTCGCAAATTTTCACTCAGCGCAATGCGCATCTATTTTCTTTTGCTGCCGCAGCTTTGGTGCATGGTGCAATCGCAGGTTGGGCTTTAATGCCGTCAAAGCCGACAGTAATTAATCAACAAGTAATCCAAGTAAGTTTTGTTGCGCCACCTTCTTCTGACAAAAAAAGTGCAAACGCGGTTCACAAACAAGTGGTGCAAAAAGTTGTTACTGACAATGCCATCAAACAAAAAAGCAGCGACAAATCACAAAAAGCTGAAACCAAAACTGACAAACAAACTTTAGCGCAAAAGAAAACTTCAGGACGTGAAGATCCAAACGCCATTGCCACAAAATCTGCCGAGACCGATCCGGTTTTCAACGCCGCTTACTTAAACAACCCAGCGCCAGAATATCCAGCAGCTGCAAAGCGCAACGGCATTCAAGGCAAAGTGTTGGTTAACGTTTTGGTAAAGGCTGACGGCACTCCAGCTTCAGTGCAAATTTCTCGCTCAAGCGGCTCAAACCATTTAGATAAGGCGGCGGTTGAAGCGGTGAGTCAGTGGAAATTTTTACCAGCGCGCCGTAGTAGCGTTTCAGTACAAGCCAGCGTGATTGTACCAGTAGAATTCAAAATTATTTAAGGATTAAAGAAATGAACTTCGGACAAGTTTTTGCTCAAGGAAATACCGTGCTCATCGCAGTATTTTTGCTGTTACTAGTAATGTCATTCGCCAGCTGGTACATCATTTTTTGGAAAGGATTAAAGCTGCGCCGCGAATACCAAGCTTACCAAAAATTTTCTCAAACCTACGCCAACATCAAAGACTGGCCTGCTCGCACAGAGTTTCAAAATGTTGAAGGTGGCGCTAATTTTTTGCTCGAAGAAGTAAAAAAATTGCAAAGCATCCTGCCAAAATACAACACCCACGAAGCCAAAAAAGAAATTCTCACCATGCATTTGCTGCAAGTTCTTGACGGCATTCGCATCAATCTGGACAAGGGTTTGACAGTTCTTGCCTCAATTGGCAGTTCATCACCTTTCATCGGACTATTCGGCACAGTTTGGGGAATTTACGGCGCACTTGAAAGCATCGCCGTCCAAGGAAACGCCGGACTTTCAGTGGTTGCCGGCCCAATGGGCGAAGCCTTAATTGCTACCGCAATCGGACTTTTCGCCGCAATCCCAGCGGTTTTGGCCTACAACAGTTTCGTTCGCCTGAATCGCCTGTTGATTCAAAATCTGCGTCACGTGGCTGAGCAAATGACGGTTTACCTCTCAAACGAAACTCAAAAACATTAATTTATTTTTCTCGCGACATAGGTCGCGCCCCACTTTGGGGGGAACCCCGATATCAAGCACAGTTTGGTATTTTAACAAGGTATGTTTGACATCATGCAAAGCCCTTTTGATCGCGAAGATCTGCAAGCGCCACTCGCCGAAATCAACACCACGCCGCTAGTTGACGTGATGTTGGTGCTGTTGGTGATTTTTCTCGTCACCGCGCCAATGCTCAACAGCGCCATTAAATTGAACTTACCTGCAGAAAGCGCGGCGCAAATTACCGAACAAAAAACCGTCACAATTTCGATTAACGGTTCGGGACAATATTTCGTCGATGACCAGCCAGTCTCATCCGCCGAGCTCGAAAGAAAATTAAGCCTCACTGCCAAAGACAGTCCCAAACAGCAAATTCACGTGCGCGCTGACGTTGACGTAAATTACGGCAAAGTCAGCGCGGTGCTCGCAACACTACAGCGCCTTGGACTATCAAATATTGGTTTCGTTACGGAACCAAGGTAAATTTTTTAAAAAATAATAAAAAAGCTCTCGAAAGTTTATGAAAATAAGCAAAATTTTCCCCTTAATATTTTTTGCCGTCCTCTTGTCAAAATCTCTTTGGGCAAAAGAGCTAAAAGCTGAAGCGGCAACTCTTCCGAGCGTTGTTGTGGTTGCTACTTCTGATGGCGAAGGAAAGTCCAACGGCTACAAAGCAGCTAAAAGTTCAAGCTCAATGCGCACCAATACGCCTCTGCTGGACACGCCACAATCTGTTTCGGTTGTCACGCAAGACCAGATTCGCGACCAAAATATTACCAAAATGGAAGAGGCGGCGCGGTATGTTCCCGGTGTTAACGTGCAAATGGGCGAGGGGCATCGCGACCAAGTGACGATTCGCGGCATGACCAACGGCAGCAACGGCACAACTTCTAACTTTTTTATCGACGGCGCGCGTGATGACGCCGAGTACATTCGCGATTTTTACAACACTGAAAGCATCGAATTTTTAAAAGGTCCAAACGCCATGGCTTTTGGTCGGGGAAGTCCGGGTGGCGCAATTAACCGCGTTTCAAAATTTGCAGATGGTTCGCAAAAACGTCGCTTGGTTTTAACTGGTGGCTCGTTCGACAACCGTCGCGCCGAGTTTGATGTGGGCGATCGCGTTAACGACAAATTCGCGCTACGCCTTAACTCAATGTACCAAAAATCAAACAGCTACCGCGACCATGCTGGTTTTGAGCGCTTTGGCTTTAATCCAACCGCCACCGTTGATTTTAACGACGACACCAAGTTGCAACTTGGCTACGAACATTTTGACGACCAGCGCGCTTTAGACCGAGGCATTCCGTCTGTAAATGGCGCGCCTTTAAAAACTAGCTCATCAACGTTTTTTGGCATTCCAAACCAAAATGACGCCACCAGCAAAATCAACTCTTTCTACGGTATCCTCACCCATAATTTTGACGCCACGCTGCAGTTAAAAAACAACATGCGCTACACCAAAAATTATAAAATTTACCAAAACGTTGTTCCGGGTAAAATTACAGGCAGCAGCTTAGCTTATTCAGCTTACCAAGACAAAGTTGAGCGCGACAATTTTACCAACCAAGCTGACTTAACCAAAAAGTTTGAAACCGGCTCAATTGCCCACACCGCTTTGTTTGGCACTGAAATCACTTCGCAAAATTCCACAAGAGTTAGAAATAACGGAATTTTTAGCAGCACCGGAACCGAGGCTTTAAACGTGCCTTTAAGCAGCCCAATTGCTTATGACACGATTTCTTACAGCAAACTTACCCAAAGCAACAAATCGAGCGTGAGTGTTCTTGCGGCCTATTTGCAAGATCAGTTAGAAATTAACAAATACATGCAGCTAACTGTCGGACTCCGCTTTGACCGCTTCGAAATGAAATTTAAAGACTACGCAAACAATCTAAATCTCGGCCGCACTGACACAATGTTTTCGCCACGCGCCGGCCTTGTGATTAAGCCGCAAAAATCTCTCTCGCTTTACACAAGCTATGGCGTCACTTACCAGCCAAGCTCGGGTGATCAATTTAACAGCCTGAGCTCATCCACCTCAACCTTCAAACCAGAAAAAATCTCCAGCTACGAAATTGGCACCAAGTGGGATGCGAGCCCTAAACTCAACTTATCTGCCGCCCTCTTTCAGCTTGATCGAAGCAACACTCCAACAGCTACTACTGGTTACATAGAGCTAAGTGGTCAATCTCGCACCAAGGGTTTTGAGTTTGCGGCAACTGGTAAAATCACCAACAAATGGCAAACAATTGCCAGCTACGCTTTTCAAGATGCCAAAGTGACTAAAGCAACAGCCAGCTATTCTGCTGGTAGCAAGGTTGCACTGGTTCCACGCAACAGCTTTGCGCTTTGGAACAAATACGACTTCACGCAATCTTGGGCTGCTGGCTTGGGCGTGGTTAGTCAGTCTGATCAGTTCGCAGATGCTGGTAACAAGATTAGATTAAAGGGTTTTAGCAGGCTCGACGGCGCGGCTTACTACAAAATAAACTCGTCTTACCGCGCGCAAATAAACGTCGAGAATATTTTAAACCGCAGCTACGTGCAAACCGCGCACAGCTCCACCAACGCTCTTCCGGGTTCGCCAAGAGCGTTTAATGTGGCGCTGATTGCTGATTTCTAAAAAAACAAAGGTAGGGGCCTTGTTGAACAGGGCCCCTTAGATCTTTTGTACTGCAAGTTAAGGATGACAAATTTTAGAAAATTTCCGTGGCCAAAACCTTAAAAAAAATTCACCGCTACCTGGGGCTAGTCCTTTGCATTCCTTTGGTTTTGCAGGGTTTGGTTGGCGCGACTTTGGTTTTTCAAAAAGAAATTTCTGCAATGTTACTGCGTCAAAATCACGTTTTTGTCGAAGGAGAAATGCAGTCTCCCAGACGCTTAATTGAAGTGGCTCAACCAAAAATGCCCGAAGGGTTTGTCGCAAGTTTAGTAAAAATTCCTGCCGAAGAAAATTCTCCGGCAGTGATTCGTTTCACAAAAAACGGCGAGAAAACATTAATGCTTGAGGCCTTGATTGATCCGGTTTCGTGCGAAGTTCTAAAAATTAAAAATCCCGAAACCGACTTCTTTCGCCTAATTAGAAAATTTCACACCAGCCTCTTTATTTCCGGCGAAAATGGCAAAACTGCCGTCGGCATTTTTGGCTTTGTTTTGCTTTTCATGGGCTTGAGTGGCTTGGTTTTGTGGTGGCCCAAAAAAGGCAATTTACAGCGCGCGCTAACTTTTAAATTTGCCAGCAAAGGCAAAAAATTTCACCGTGATTTACACGGAGCTGTCGGTTTTTGGTTTTTGCTGCCGCTAATGGTGGTGAGCTTTGCTGGCGTTTATTTAACTTTTACTCCGGCAACAAGCGCGGTGATTTTGTCAATTTTTTCTGGCCAAGATTTGCGCGCCACGGCAGCGGAATTTAAAGTAGAGCCACAAAAAAATGCCCTGACTTTTGACAGTGTAGTCAGCCTTGCCACAAGTGCCGTTGAAGCAGATGAAAAGCTGCTTTCAATCAATCTACCAGCCAAGCCAAATCAACCTTACCACGTCAATTTCGCGCCAAAAAATTACCGCGATGGTGAGCCATCAATCACGGTTTTTGTCGATCAATTTGAGCAAAAAATAATTGAAAAACGTGACCCGAATTTTTACGCCTCGGGTGAAAAAATAATTGCATGGCAACATGCGCTGCACACGGGTGAAGGGTTTGGAATTGTTTGGAAAATCACCGTGTTTTTAGTGGGATTTTTGCCGCTGCTTTTTTCATTTACGGGCATTGTTTTGTGGCTGAAAAAGAAGAAGGAAAGAGCAGCGAGGTTGGTGTAGAAGTGTAAAAAGCTGCCGCAGCGGCAGCTCGGTAGTTTTTTTTCGGGATCCTTTGTTTTCAATGGTTTGCAAGTTTCACTTGTTCAAAATCGCAAAAAGTGAATTCTACCCAAGAGGGTTAGAAAAATTAAAAATTACAATTCTTGGTTGAGATCTTTCAGCTGTCACCCCGTCGCATGACGGGGTCCACTGTGACACTGTCTCTGTGACGAGATGGACCCCGTCATGCGACGGGGTGACATCGAGGGGGAGTGGTGCTTGGTTGGCTTGCCAAACCTAAAGTTCTTTCAAAATCGTGCGAAAATAAAACCCCTCGCACTCCTTCTGTGGCCTTGCAATCAGCCATTTCTCGTCATGTTTCTCAAAAGCGCATCCGTAAAAATTTCGCGGTTTAAATTTTCCTTCTTGCAGCAAGTAATCGTAAAAAATCTTCAACTCACGCAGACGCGGTTTGTAATTTTGCTGGCTTACTTCCATCGCAACTAATGCCAAAATTTTCAGGGCAATTTTCGCGTCGAGTTTTCGCAATTTTTTTAGATCTAAAAAGCAAAATCCCTCCCTACTAAATTTCAAAATTTTCTTGGCTTCACGCAAAAGCAAATCGTCAAAAAAATCGCGCATTTTGGCGATTTCATCCGAGGCATTTTTGATTCTTTTTTGAATCAAATTTTTTTCTTCAAAAGTTTCGAAAAAATTTCTGATTTTGTTGCGTAAAAATTTTTCATCCTTGTTGGATTCGTCTTCAAACCATTTGATTTTTCTTTCTTCTAAAAAGCTTTTTAATTGATCTTTTTCCAAATCTAAAAGTGGTCGCACCAGCTTGATTTTCTTGAAGTCAGAGACTTCGGCAATTGTTGAAAGTCCGTCCAATCCCGAGCCGCGAAAAAGACGAATTAAAAAATTTTCTGCCGCATCTCCCAAGTGATGTCCGAGAAATAAAAACTTAATTTTATTTTCGAGACAAAAGTTGTGAAGAAGCTCGTAGCGCGATTCTCGCAAGCTTGCCTCAATGTTGCTTACCGGAATTTCTTTGCGCTCAATTGTTAAAATTTGGTGTGAGATTTTTTCTTTGGCTAAAATTTTGCCAAGCTTTGCAGCCTCGTTTGACGAGCCTTGGCGCATTTTGTGATCGACAGTTACCGCCAGCAATTCAATTTTTTTCGCCAAACAAAACTCGTGCAAAAGCAATGTCAGTGCTAAAGAATCAGCGCCACCGGAAACGGCGACGGCGATTTTTTTTGGTGGTTTTTTTTCGAGAAAAACCTTTTCAATTTTTTTTGTAAAAATATTAATCACGCCTTCATTTCCTTGATTTCACTGACTTTTTAAAATGTTAAAAAACAAACTCATTTTATTGCTGAGCTTGGCAATAATTTTTTGCAGCAAAGTTGCTTTTGCGCAAAATTCTAAAGCTCTTTTGCCTGAAGAATATCTCTCGCAAGTTAGGGGTCAAAGCTTGTCTTACTTGGCCTCAGAGCAAAGTATCGAAGCTTTTGAAAAACTTAAAGAAAAAGCAAAACTTGTTACCGCCTTCACTTTTTTTGCCAGCACGCAAAATGGTTTTACCGAGCAAAATCAAGTGCTACAAATTTTTCGCTACACTTCTGTTTACAACCGCAACAGCCAAGTTGGAATTTCGCAAACTGCTGATTTTGGCTTAAGTACCAAGCTTTACTACTCGCTAAACCACACAACTTACAAAGGTTTAAATACTTCAAGCTTGGCAAATCCAGCGCTGGCACAATCTAACTACCAAGGCACGCCAGTAATTGAGGTGATTTTGCCTTTGTGGCAAAATCGTTTTGGCTCTTCAACCAAAGCTACCAAAGACGCCGCTTATTTTTCTAACGAATATCAAAAGCTTAATGCCAAAGCCTCTTCGGTTGCAACTGTGGTTGCGGCAGAGCAAAGCTATTGGAATTTGGTTTCGACAAGACGTGTGGTTGAAATTCAAAAAAATGCGCTGCGCAGCGCCGAGCAAATTTTAAGCTACGTGACAAAAAAAGAAAAAATGAACTTAGGCGAAAAAGGTGATGTGCTGCAGGCTAAAGCGCTTTTAGAGTTGCGCAAACTTTCGCTCAAACAAGCCGAAAATGACGAAAAATTAGCGGCGCGCGATTTCAACAAAAATCGCTACATCGATTCAAATGAAGTGCCTGAAAAATTGGCGGCTTTTGATTTTACTAAACTCAAAAACTTTCTCGTGCCAAAAATTAAAGAGCGCGATCGTTTTGACGTAAAGGCCTCTGAAGCCAACATGAAAGCCACTGTGGCCAATGCAAGAATTGACGAAGAAAATAACAAACCATCTCTTAATGCTTTTGGTTCTTACTCGCAAAATCAAATTACCGCTGGCTTTAACGACGCAATTTCGGCAACGCCCGACAGGGTTGGTCGCTCGGCAACTGTAGGGTTAAAACTTTCAGTGCCGCTAAATTTTGGCATGTCGTCTGACATTAGGCAGGGCGCGCGTCAAAGTGCATCTGCTGCCAAAATCACTTACCACCAAAAAGTTTTTGAGCAGGAAAATGATTGGCAAAATTTGGTGCAGAATTTGGAGATCTACAAAGAAAATTTGGGGTTAGCACAAGCCATTGAAGCGGCGCAAAAATCGAAATTAGAAAATGAGCGCAAGCTTTTAAAACAGGGGCGCGCCACCACTTACCAAATTTTGCTTTTTGAGCAGGATTTTTTGAACTCAGAAATGACCACGATTCAATTGGCCTACAAAATGGCGGCGTTAATGGCGCAGCAGAAGTTGTACCAAAAGCACGAATAATTTTTTTTACAAAACATGAACATTACCGACATCTCAATTAAGCGCCCAGCCTTTATTACCAGTGTGATGATTGTGATCATTACCGTTGGAATCATTTGTTTTAAAAAGATGAATGTTGATCTTTTTCCAAACATTGACGTGCCGGTAATTTTTGTTTCTACCACTTACACGGGCGCGGCGCCCTCTGAAATTGAAGCTTTGGTGACCAAGATTTTGGAAGAAGAAGTTAGCACAATTTCAGGCGTAAAACAGGTGACATCGCGCAGCTTAAAAGACACCAGCCAAGTGATTGTTAACCTTTACCAAGGCACCGACATTAAATATGCCGAGCAGCAGGTGCGCGACAAAATTAACCAAGCAAAATCAAAGCTTCCTGAAGACATTAAAGAGCCGGTAATTCGCCGCATTGATCCCTCAGATCAGCCGGTAATGACTGTGGCACTTAGCGCCGATTTGCCCGAAGCAGAACTTTTTGATTTGGCTGATCAGTTTGTCAGCCCCCGTCTAGAGCAGGCGAGCAGCGTTGGCATGGTTGAAATTTTGGGTGCACGCAAAAGAGAAATTCAAATTTTGCTTGATCAAAAACTGCTGAAAAGTCGCGAATTTTCGCTGTCGCAAGTGCGCAAGCAGCTTGCCGTTTCAGGCGAAAATGTGCCAATTGGCAAAAACGACGCCGCCGACAAAGAGTTGGTTTTTAGAAGTGCTAGCGAGTTCAACGACATCAAGCAAATTGATGACCTGATTGTTAATTTTTATTCTAACGAAGCGCCAACAAGAATTTCAGATTTGGGCAAGGTTTTTGACGGGCTGCAAGACGAAAAATCTCGTGCGTTTGTTGACGGCAAAAAGTCGCTTTTTATCGATATCTACCGCCAGTCAGATTCTAACATCATTGCGGTTGCCGATGGCGTGAACAGGCAAATCGCCAAGATGCAAAAAGACTTGGCGCAAATGAAAGGCGCGCCGCAAATTAAAGAGGTAAAAAACGCCAGTAAATACATCAAAAACAATGTTCGCGACGTTTACGAAACCATCATCATCGCCATTATTTTAACCATTGGCACGGTGTTTTGTTTTCTTGGCAATGTTAGGGCCACGTTGATTACGGCAATTGCTTTGCCAATTTCTTTGATGGGTGCATTTATTTCGATGTACGCACTTGGCTTTTCTCTCAACCTAATTTCGCTACTGGCTTTAAGCCTTGCGGTTGGGCTGTTGGTGGATGATGCCATTGTGGTGGTGGAAAATATTTACCGCAAAATTGAAGAAGGCATTGAGCCTAAAAAAGCTGCGGCTGATGCGACGCGAGAAATTATCATGGCAGTGGTTGCAATCACGCTGGTTGTGGTTGCGGTGTTTGTGCCCATTTCATTTATGAAGGGAATTGTCGGGCAATATTTAAAGCAATTTGGTCTAACAATTGCCTTTTCTATGTTGGTGAGTTTGTTGGTTGCGGTGTCGATTATTCCCGCACTTTGCGCTTATTTGGCGGGTAATAAAGTTAAGAAACTTTCAGAAGAGGCGGGAAATTCTGCGGTAAAAAGATTCTTAAGAAAATTTGAAAACTTTCAAAAATTTTTAGAAAAAAAATACGAAAAAATTCTCACTTTTTCGATCGAAAATCCGAAAAGAATTTTGCTAATTACTGGTGCAATTTTGGTTTTGAGTGTGGTTGCCTTTCGCTTTGTGCCAAAAACTTTTATTGCCGAAAGTAACAATGGCGAACTTTCGGTTTCGCTAGAGTTGGCGCCAGATTCAAGTTTGGATGCCACCAACGATGTTGCGCGCAAAGTTGACGAAATTATTCGTGCAAATTCTGAAGTTGAGTTGTCAGCAATGTCAGTTGGAAGTGGCTCTTCGCAGTCAAATAAATCAAGTCTTTACGTGCGCTTAAAACCCGGAAAAGTGCGCAAAATTTCAACCACCGAATTTAAAGAAAAACTGCGCCAACAACTCAAGGAGTTTAGCTTTGCTCACCCAATTGTGAAAGACTACGACCCCAGCAGCAACGGCGGCAAGGGTCAGCCTTTCAGCCTAACTTTAATTTCAAGCGACCAAAAACTTTTGGAAGATTACTCTGAAAAAATTTACCAAAAACTGCAGCTCGATCCGCGCTTAAAAGACGTGGACACCAGCAACAAAGATACACGCGGCGAGTTTCGTGTGCGAATGAAAGAACAGGCAGCGAGAACCTATGGCATCAACAGCCAAGTGGTTGGAAACGAGTTGCGCGGATATGTCGAAGGCTACATCGCAACTAAATTTCGTGAAAAAGGTTTGGAATATGACGTGCGTTTGCGCTTACAGCCCGAGCAACGAAACTTACGTGAAAATTTCTCAAAACTCTATGTGCCTAATGTTAACGGGCGCTTGATCAAATTGTCGGACGTTGCCGAAAGCTCAGAAGGCCAAGAAGCCGCAACCATCAACCGCCAAGATCATGGGCGCTACATCAACATTGGCGCCAACTTAGCCAAAGGTGTGGGCTTGGGCGACGTGATAGTGGACGTAATTGCGATTCTTGAGCAAGGCGAGTTAAAACTGCCAAGTGACATTCGCTACAGCTTTGGAGGTGACTCAGAAAACATGCAAGATATGCAAAGCTCAATGGGCTTTGCGCTAATGATTGCGGTGCTTTTCATCTATTTAATTTTGACCAGTCTTTACGAATCTTTCGTCACGCCATTCACAATTTTGCTGGCCTTGCCTTTGGCTTTGTGCGGTGCGGCGTTTGCTTTGTTTGTTACAGGTGAGTCGGTAAACATTTTCACCATGCTTGGAATTTTTATGCTAATTGGCGTGTCGGGCAAAAACTCAATTTTGTTAATCGACTTCACTAATCATTTGATGGAGCAAGGCAAATCAAGACGCGACGCTTTAATTGAAGCGGGCCGCGTAAGACTGCGCCCAATTTTAATGACCTCTTTCGCGTTAATTGCCGGCACCTTGCCGGTTGCCATCGGCCTAAGCGAAAGCTCGTCACAACGCACCGCAATGGGCGTTGCCATCATCGGTGGGTTAATCTCTTCAACCGCTTTAACGCTAGTTGTAGTGCCTGCAGTGTTTAGCTACATCGACAGATTTAGAATTTGGATTAAGTCGAAAGCTTCAAAAGCGGTGGAGTAATTTGCATGAGCATGAGGACGGGGTTACAAACCCCGTCCTGCGAGGGTTGGAGGCTTTGTGGGTTAGTTCGATGCGTTCGCTGTTCGGCTCTGAGGATTATTTAATTCCACACCAAAACTTTAACTAACAACACCCAGACAGGAAGTTCTAGAACTATTCTAAACAAGATAAGTCCAATCACGACAAGAAATAGAGCGAACAATATTTTCATAAAGTCACCGCTAAGAAATCGCCAAAAAACAAATTTTTTTGCGAGGTAAAAAAGCCACAAAGCAACCATTATAAAATATGGAAGCGAGCATAAAGCATAAGCAGCCAAACAAAGTTTTCTCTGCCAGTAGATTGTTGAGCTATCGATGTGCTTCATCTCCATTAAGGCTGCATGTGCCTTGACTGCTAATTCACTAGCAGATGAAGGAGCTAGCTCTACGGCATGCATATAAAACGCCACCCCTACTGCAGCCATTAGATACGACGCTAGTATCATAAGATAGTGTCGGCGAGACCAAGGCAAATCTTCTGCTTTTAAAAGCAGGCACTCTATGTAGGTATGAAGCATTTTCTTAGAAAATTAAATTAGACTAAAACATCACGCATGCTGTAAAACCCAGGGTTTTTAGCACTTCCCCAAATTGCGGCGCGGATGGCGCCTTTGGCGAAGATGTCGCGATTTGAAGCTTTGTGAGTTAGTTCAATTCTTTCGCCATCTCCGGCAAAAATTACGCTGTGGTCGCCGATGACGTCTCCGCCGCGCAAAGTGGCAAAACCGATTTCGCCTTTTTGGCGAGCGGCTTCTTTGCCAACTCGAGCCATTACGGCAGATTTTTGTAAGTCAATTCCGCGGCCTTGTGCAACTGCAGCACCCAAAGATAGAGCGGTGCCGGAAGGTGCATCAACTTTGTTTTTGTGATGCATTTCAACAATTTCAACATCGAAATCATCATGCAAAATTTGTCCGACTTTCTCGGCCAAGTTCATCAGCAAGTTAACGCCAAGTGACATGTTGGAAGACCAGACGATGACGGTGCTGTTTGCGTAAGAGGCGAATTTTTGTTTTTCGTGTTCAGAAAATCCTGTGGTGCCGCAGATTAAAACTTTTTTATTTTCAGCGCATTTTTCGGCCATTTCTAAGCTGAGAGATGGTGAGGAAAAATCGATAATCGCGTCGCAGCTTTTAATGAATTGATCAGTGTCAGAAGTCATTTTGGCGCCGCTTTTTTCAAAGCCTAAAAATTCTCCTAAATCGCTGCCTTCAAGGCCGCCGCCACTGCGCACTAAAGCTGAAGAAAGTTCGACCAATTCGTCTTGCAAAACAAGACTGGCAATAGTTCGGCCCATGCGACCGGTAATTCCTGTGACGCCTATTTTCATAAAAATGTGTGATTGAGGTTGAGGGCGTGAAAACTACAAACGGTGTTTGCGGAAGGCAAATGGAAATCAGCCAAAAACCTGTTGCACTTGCGGGATGCGATTTTAAAGTCTGCGACCTGCTTTTTAGCCACAAATTCACTTCAAAAATCTTTCAATTAAATGACTACTCAAAACGTGATCCAAGTTGCCGTGGGCAAAGATATTCAGTCGGTTTCACTCGTTTCTGAAATGAAAAAATCTTACCTCGATTATGCCATGAGCGTAATCGTGGCGCGTGCCATTCCAGATGCTTGCGATGGTTTGAAACCAGTGCATCGCCGCATTCTTTACGCCATGTATGAAGGCAATTACGACTACAATAAACCGTTTAAAAAATCGGCCAGAATCGTCGGTGAAGTGATGGGTAAATATCACCCGCATGGTGACTCGGCAATTTACGAATCTTTGGTTCGTATGGCGCAAGATTTCTCAATGCGCGTGCCATTGATTGACGGGCAGGGTAACTTCGGATCAATCGATGATGATCCGGCGGCTGCAATGCGTTACACTGAATCGCGTTTGGAAAAAGTTACGCACACCATGTTGGACGATCTCGACAAAGACACTGTCGATTTTATTCCGAACTATGACGGACATGAAAGAGAGCCGAAAGTTTTGCCGGCACGTTTCCCTAACCTTTTGGTTAACGGATCGAGCGGGATTGCGGTTGGTATGGCTACCAACATTCCGCCACATAATTTGGGCGAAGTGATTGACGCTTGTTTGGCATATATCGACAACAACGAAATCAGCATTGACGACATTATTAAAATTATCCCAGGGCCTGATTTTCCAACTGGCGGCATCATTTTAGGTCGCAGTGGATTTGATTCAGCAGCCCGCATGGGACGCGGTTCGGTGGTGATGCGTGGACGTCACAAAATCGAGAAAAAAGCTGGTGGAAAAGTTGCAATTATCATCGAGGAAATTCCTTACCAAGTTAACAAAGCCAAGCTGGTAGAAAAAATTGCCGAGCTAGTTAAAGAAAAAAGAATCGAAGGAATTACTGATTTGCGTGATGAATCGGATCGCGAAGGAATCCGCGTGGTTATTGAGCTGCGCCGCGATGCCATGGAAGAAGTTATCATCAACCAACTTTACAGTTTCACTGAATTGCAAAGCAATTTCAGCGTTAACATGTTGGCGCTAAATCACGGCAGACCACAATTGATGGGCATCTTGGAAGTTATCAAACTTTTTGCGGCTTTCCGCGAAGATGTGACAACTCGCAGAACCAACTTTTTGTTGAACAAAGCGCGTGACAAAACTCACATTTTGATCGGCTTGGCTGTAGCTGTGACCAACATCGACGAGATCGTTGAGTTGATTAAAAAATCACAAGATGCCGCCGAAGCTAAAATTAAATTGATGGCAAGAAGCTGGCCAGCGCACACCGTTGAAGCAATCATCAAGCTAGTTCAAGATAAAGGCAACATCATCAAAGACGGACAATTTTATTTCACTGACGCGCAAGCGAAAGCAATTCTAGAAATGAGATTGGCGCGTTTGACTGGTTTGGAAATCGGCAAAATCAACGAAGAATTGAGAATTTTGGCTGCAGAAATTGCTGGCTATCTCGAGCTTTTGGCTGATCGCGGCAAGATGCTAGCATTGGTTAAAAAGGAATTAGTTGAAGTGCGCGATCAATTCGCAACGCCTCGTAAATCAACTATTGAGGACAGTGAGTTCGAAGTTGATATCGAAGATCTAATTCCAAAAGAAGACATGGTTGTAGTTGGCACCATGAACGGCTACATCAAGCGTGTTGCGCTTACAGCTTACCGCACGCAAAAGCGCGGTGGTAAAGGTCGCAGCGCCATGGATGTTCGTGATGAAGATATCGCAACTGACATTTTCGTGACCAACACGCACACGCCGATTTTGTTCTTCTCAAGCAAAGGCAAAGTTTACAAATTAAAAACCTACAAATTGCCACTAGGCAGCCCGCAAGCTCGGGGACGCGCTTTGGTGAATTTGTTGCCTTTGGAACAAGATGAAAAAATCAGCACGATTTTGGCGCTTCCAGAAAACGAAGAAACTTGGAAAGATTTGAGCATTATTTTTGCAACATCTGGTGGCGACATTCGTCGTAACTCGATGGATCAATTTGTTGATATTCGCTCAAGCGGAAAAATCGCCATGAAGTTGGAAGGTGATGAAGCCTTGATTGGCGTGAATCTTTGCACTGAAAGTGACGACATCATGGTTTCTACAAAAGATGGAAAATGTATCCGCTTCCCAGTTTCGAAATTAAGAATTTTCCAAAGCAGAAGCTCAACTGGTGTGCGTGGTATTAAACTGGGCTTGGGCAATAAAGTTATCGCCATGTCAGTGTTGAAGCACGCGGGCGACGATTCTGAAGTTAAAGAAAAATACTTAAAAATTGAATTAGAAGATCGTTTGGCACTACGCGAAGCTTTGGCTCACAATCAAAAATTAAAAGAAACGCCTTCTGAAGATTTGTTGGTTACTCCAGTTGAAATACCACAAATTAAAGGCGCAGAGCTTGCTCAAGATGTGATCGAAAAAATGGCACTTGATGAAGAATTCATCTTCACCATGACCGAAAATGGTTTTGGCAAACGCAGCTCGGCTTACGAATATCGCATCACCAACCGTGGTGGTTCGGGAATTACCAACATCGTAACTTCTAAACGTAACGGTCCGGTAGTTGCCAGCTTCCCAATTGAAGGCAAAGACCAAGTGATGATTATCACCGACAAAGGAACCTTAATTAGAACCGAAGTTGGAACTGTAAGAATCACCGGTCGCAACACGCAAGGTGTGACGCTCATCAAAACTAAAGACGAAGCTGTAGTGTCGGTTGCAAGAATCGCCCATACCGGCAACAAAGAAGTTGATGATGCTGAAACAGGTGAAGAGGTTGGCGATCAAGTTGAAGGAGCTGAAGGCGCTTTGGCGACGGAAGAATAAATCAGTCGTCGACAAACTGTCGACAACTTAGAGCTGGACTGGGTTTGTAACCCATTCCACATGTTCATTTCCATTGTTTAAAATTTTACATGAACGTGGGGGCGGGATTACAAATCCCGCCCTGCAAAGTGGTACAAATTATACGTACCTTCGAAATAACTCAGCGATCCAGATTCATTTTGAATAGAGATCCTGAAACAAGTTCAGGATGACGTGATGGTAGAGCTAGGTCTATCACAAACCCTCCGTCATCCTGAACTTGTTTCAGGATCTCTAAAATGAGTTTGGCTTCCGGAGTTGCTGAATATGGGATGAAAAAACTTTCAGAAAGGGTGGGGACAATTTGCCACCCCCCTTCTTTTTTAACAAACTCGACCTAATTACTCTCCCCCCGAGGGAGAGTCGAAGAGCCTTATGCAATAGGGCGATTCGGTGAGGGGTAAAATGCAAGGAGAACTATGTTTTTATCTATTTTGGGGTTGTTTGGGTCAGGATTTGTAGGATCTTTATTGACGATGTTAATCACCAAATACCTAGACGCAAAAAAGGAAAAAAATAACAGAAGGCTTTGGATTTTTAGAACATTGGTGGCGAATTTCCAGAATAGATCCATTTACGATTTTGTATCTGCTATAAATTTGGCGGAAATAGAGTTTGATGGAGACGCCAATGTTTTAAAAGCTTGGAAAAATTACCGCAAAGCCATTGAGCCAAAAAATCCCAAGCCATCAAACGAACAGGAAGTTAGAACTGCTTTGAAAGAAATGGATGATGCTTTGGCAGAACTTGTAAAAACGATAGGGATTAGTCTTGGTTACAAGAGAGACAAGTTAGATATTCTGAATAATTACTTCATTCCTCAATCATGGATAAATGATGATAATCATCTAAGAGAAAAAGAGCGGCTACTGATGGAGATTCTAAGAAGCGAAAGATCTCTAAGTTTTAATATTATTCACTCACAAAACCCCTCACCGCATCAGGCTGCTTCGCAACCTTCTGCGACTCTCCCTCAAGGGGAGAGTAATTAGATCGAGTGTTTGATTAACTCTGAGAAAAAAATTTTAATTACGAATTCAAAATGACTTACATCATCAAAGGAAAAAATAACGATTACGAACTTGTTGTTGGTTGTGAAATTCACGCACAAGTTTCTTCAAATTCTAAACTATTTTCACGCGCTGCAACTGAGTTTGGGGCGTTGCAAAATTCGCAAGTTTCTTTGGTTGACGCAGCCATGCCTGGCATGCTTCCAACTATTAATGAAGAATGCGTGAAGCAGGCTGTGAAAATGGGGCTGGGCATTAACGCACAAATCAATTTGCGCTCAATCTTTGATCGTAAGAATTATTTTTATCCGGATCTTCCGCAAGGCTACCAAATTTCGCAATTTTTAGATCCGATTGTTGGTGAAGGTGCGGTGGAAATTACGCTCGAAAATGGTTCAAAAAAAATCATTCGCGTTGAGAGAATTCACCTTGAGCAAGATGCCGGAAAATCTTTGCACGATCAACATCCGTCAATGACGATGATTGATTTGAACCGCTCGGGCGTAGCGCTAATGGAAATCGTTTCCAAGCCGGACATGTTTTCGCCTTTTGAAGCGACAGAATATGTGAAGACAATTCGCTTGATTGCGCGCGCTCTTGGAACATCGGATGGCGACATGGAAAAAGGAAATCTCAGATGCGACGCCAACGTTTCAGTGCGCAAAGTTGGTGTCACAACTCTGGGCACCCGTTGCGAAATTAAAAACCTCAACTCCATGCGTAATATCGCGCGCGCCATTGAATTTGAAGCAGCGCGCCAAGTAGAAATTTTGGAAAATGGTGGAACTATCGATCAAGAAACTCGTTTATTTGACGCCGTAAATGGCGACACCAGAACCATGCGCAGCAAAGAAGACGCCATGGATTATCGTTATTTCCCAGATCCTGATTTGCCGCCACTTGTATTTACCCAAGAATTTGTTGAAGAAATCAGAAGATCTTTGCCGGAGCTTCCAAACGCCAAAAAATTGCGTTACATGGCTGAATTTGGAATTCCTGAATATGATGCGGGAGTGCTAACTGCCGACACTGAAATTTCGGCTTATTTCGAGCAATTAATTCAAAAACACGAACCAAAAATGTGTGTCACTTGGCTTACAGTTGAGCTATTTGGCCGCATGAACAAGTTGGGCATTAATTTTGAAAATCTAAAAATCAGCGCGCAAAATTTAGGTGAACTTTTGGACCTAATTAAAAGCGGCGAGATTTCGGGAAAAATCGCCAAAGATGTTTTGGATTTGATGATTGAATCGGGAGATTCAGCTGCAAAAATTGTTGAAGAAAAAGGCTTTAAACAGGTGAGTGACACTCACGCGATTGAAAAAATTATCGATGAAGTTTTAGCAAAAAATCAGGCCTCAGTTGACGAATATCGCGCCGGCAAAGAAAAGCTCTTTGGCTTTTTTGTAGGGCTGGTAATGAAGGAATCTAAGGGTCAGGTCAACCCTGCAATGGCGAATGATTTGCTGAAGAAAAAATTGTCAGCTGCTTAATTGAAGCAAAAAAAGCCCAATCATTTCAAAAATGATTGGGCTTTTTTTTGCTTAAAATTTGCTAAGTTTTAGTAGCGAATAATTAAATTCCTGAGCCGCCAGCTGTGCCGGTAGCGGTATTTTTTGATCGTTAGTTTTTCCACAGGGATGCATTAGGACTCGCATTGATTGGTGCCGCTTTAGATAAAGCCTGCGCTGAGGCAATTTGTGATTTTCTTACCATGGAACTGATGACTGCAAAGCCGGCAATCATAATGCCAACGATGATGATAACGCTGTAAACTTCGACAAGAGAAAAAGCGGAGGATTTTTTCATGGTTTAAAATTTTGAGAGTAAGAGGTGAGCTTGGTGATTAATCCACCGCTCCCATTTTTTCTTTTATTAACCTACGACGTTCTGCAGCTTCTTCACGGATTTGTTTTTTTCTTGCGGCAACTACTTCTTTTTCTAGCTCAACCAACACTTCTAGAAATTGCGGTAGCCAAATTTCTGGCGTGAGATTTTCTTCATCGGCATGCGCCGCCAAAACTTCTTCTAAGGCAGTTAAAGTGATTTCATCGGCATTAAAGATTTTTTTGAATTCTACTAATTTTGAAAGATCAAGCGACGCGACAACGGCGTCTTCGGCGCGCTTAAAGAAGAAAGAGTGATCTTCATCGGTCATCATTTTTAAAATCTTCATCTCGTCATCAGTGAGTGCAAAAATATTTTTTAAACAAGCATGCGGATTGGCATCAGGCATGAAAATTTGCGTCGCGATATTTTTCTTAATCTCTGGCGAAAATCCGCTGTCATTAACTTGAGTAGCATTTTTTGAAGTGAGAATTGCGACACAATTTTTTTGACTTAGGCGCGATAATAATTCTCCAACAACCGGACCTAAAATTGGATTATCAAGCAATTCCCAAGCCTCGTTTAAAACCAATATTGCCGGTGAGCCATCGAGTTTGGTTTCAATTTGATGCAGCAAATAATTAACAATTGGAATTAAGATTGGTTTTTCTTCCAACACTTCTGACAGATCAAAAGCGATGATTTTATCCGACCAGTTAATTTCAGTTTCGGCGCCAAAAATGTGACCCAAATTTTCGCCGTTCCAAATCGTTAAAGTTTCGTAAATATTTTTGGTTTCTGCGGTGTTAAAAGATTCTGAGGCGAGGGCAAAATTATTGGCGTTGGAAGTTAGGATGCGATCAACAATTTCAGGAATAAATTTAATTTCTTCGTCGGACACAACATCTCTGGCGTAGGCAACAAGATTCTCAAAAAAGCTGACTAGAAAATTCTGATTGGCGCTATTTCTCGGCAGTGAAAGCGGATTGAGATGTAAGAATTCTGGGTTTGCGGCGTCGTTAACTGCCATGTCGTAATAGCTGCCCGAAAGTGCTTTAATCAAGCATTTGGCAGAGTTTTTGAAATCGAAATAAAATAATTTGCTCTCGATTCGGCGAGTTTGGGCGACCAAGAAATTGAGTAGTGGAGTTTCGTTAAAATCTTTTGATCCGAAAATTACAGTGTGACCCAAATCATCATCATGGAAATTGAAAAAATAAGGAGTGTTTAAAACGGTTTTAAGCGCCGTAATTGCTGGTCCCCATTTATTGCCACCGATGAGTCCGGTAGGAAAATTATGTAAGGCAGCGAATCCCGCGACGCGCGTGGTATTGATTAATTTTTGGCGACGTAAATAGCGGAAATTTCCCGGCAATTGTGACCAAAAGCAATGTTCTGAAAATACGTCTTCGCGTACTACAACAAATCCTAAAGCGTTAAATTGTTCGAAAGCTGAGTAAATATCTTTTTCCAAAGCTTCACGAGTGTGACCAATAATCATGATGGTGGTTTGCAGCTTGCCGTAGTCGGTGGGAGAGGTTTGGCCACTTTCCATAAAATCAGCAATGCCGCTAAGCTGTCTGAAATCTTCATCGCCGCTGACTTGCAAAATGTAATTTTGATATTCGTAAGGCTCGATGTCTTTTTTGTTGAAGGTGAAATCGAAAGATTGGGTGACGATAAATTCGCAAGGTAATTGCAAAATGCGATCAAGCGAATTGGTGGAAACCTCGAAATATTCTTTTAGCGAAAGCATCGCGGCGAAGTTTTTATTTTTCTCGCCCAGCACTTCCAATTCACGATCACCGAAAGCAATTTTATGGTCAGAAAGATCAAGTGAAATATCGTTTGCGGCTAGCGGATAACGCTCTTCGTAAAGATTAACAATTTTGCCAAAAAAACGCATGGGCTCGGAATATAATGTGCCATCCCACTCCGCAATTCCTAATAATTTTGCCCCATATCCGGTAGTGTCGGCAATGATACCATCAACAATGGTGGATAATTTTTTGCGGGCTTTTTCTAAGAAATCACGATGCAGCGATTTGGTGGCCATGTAAGAAAATGAGCGCATGAAGCCTTGCAGATTCTCAATCGAAGTGTCGAGGCCTTCAACGATTATGGTGACGTAAAGTTCGTTAACATATTGGTCGTCCCATTTATTATCTTTGGTCCAAGCCTCATCAAATTTTTGCGAAAAAAATTCGTTAAATTTGCCTTTGGGAGAAATATTTTTTTTGCGGCGAATGGTGTTAAACCAGAAAGCAACTTTATTATCTTGAACGTGATCTACCACGGCTTCGCGCACCGCTTCGCGCAAAGAAACTAACTCTGAAATTACCGAAGTATTACTAAATCCGGTAATACGAATGATCTGCAAAAGCTCGCCATTCTTGGTTAGAATTGTGGTGGGGTCGTAGTGACAAACGTAGGGAATAAAATCTTCGTCCGGAGTTTTAACCGTGGCTTTCGTGGATTCGATTCTATTTTTCTTGGTCAGAAATTTCTTGAGAAGTGCGTCAATCATCTTTTGCTGATTTCAACATAATCACGTGAGACATAGCCAGTGTAAAGTTGGCGAGGTCTGCCGATTTTAAAAGCCGAATCTTCAATCATTTCTTTCCATTGTGAAATCCAACCGGCGGAACGCGCAATCGCAAAAATTACGGTGAATAAGTTGCTTGGAATTCCGAGTGCTTTGTAGATGATTCCTGAGTAGAAATCGACATTTGGAAATAGTTTGCGGGAGACGAAATATTCGTCGTTTAGAGCGATTTTTTCTAGCTCAACTGCAATATCCAAAAGTGGATCTTTGATGCCAAGTTCAGCTAAAACTTCGTCGCAAGATTTTTTCAAAACTGCGGCGCGTGGATCATAATTTTTGTAAACGCGGTGACCAAAACCCATCAAGCGAAATGAGTCATTTTTATCTTTGGCGCGCGCAATAAATTCAGGAATGCGATCTTTAGTGCCAATTTCTTGCAGCATTTCCAAAACCTCTTCATTAGCGCCGCCGTGAGCTGGGCCCCAAAGTGAAGAAATCCCCGCGCCGATACAGGCAAAAGGATTGGCACCCGATGAACCAGATAAACGCACGGTGGAAGTTGAAGCATTTTGTTCGTGATCGGCATGTAAAACGAAAATCATTTCCATCGCTTTAGCAATTGTTGGGCTTACGCGGTGTGGGTGATTTGGCTTGTCGAATAGCATGTGCAAAAAGTTTTCAGCAAAACCATATTCTTTATTTGGATACATGATTGGCTCACCAATCGAGTATTTGTACGCCATCGCAGCAAGAGTTGGCATTTTAGCGATGATTTTATGCACCACATCCATGCGACCTTCTAGAGTATGTACATCCATAGTTTCATGGTGAAAGGCAGAAAGCGAAGCAACGGCACCAACCATTATGGCCATTGGGTGCGCGCGTCTTGGGAAGCCGCGATAAAGAACGCCGATTTGCTCGTGAACAAGCATGTTTCTAATCATGCCGCTTCTGAAATCGCGATATTGTGAGGCGTTTGGTAATTCGTGATTAAGTAGCAAATAAGCCACTTCTAAATATTCACTTTTTTTTGCCAGCTCTTCGATAGAATAGCCGCCATGTCTGAGAATTCCTTGATCGCCATCGATGAAAGTAATTTTTGATTCGCAAGAAGCTGTTGCCAAAAATCCCGGATCGTAAGTGAACATGCCGCTTTCTTTGTAAAGTTGCGAGATGTCGATGACATCTTGGCCAACTGAAGCATTGCGAATTGGCAAATTAATTTCTTTGCCATTTGGCAAGGTAAGCTTGGCGAATTCAGACATATTTTTGGAAGAAAAAATTAAGAATTAGGAATTAGAATTGGAGTTTGTTAAAACATCAAAATCAAAACAAAAATCAATAATTCTAGAATCATGAACTCTCTTGGTTTCAATAAGGATGAAAAATCCACTCGCGTTGTCGTGGCAATGTCGGGAGGCGTTGATTCATCTGTTGTGGCGTGCTTGTTAAAAGAACAAGGCTACGACGTCATCGGCATCACTTTGCAACTTTACGACATGGGCGAAGCGCTGAAAAAAAAGAATGCCTGTTGCGCCGGAACTGACATTTACGATGCTAAAAAAGTTGCCGAAAAATTTGGCTTTCCGCATTACATTTTAAACTATCAAAATCTTTTCAAAGAATCGGTGATTGATGATTTTGCTGACTCATATTTACAAGGCGAAACGCCGATCCCTTGCATTAAATGTAATCAGTCAGTGAAGTTTCGCGATTTGTTAAAAGTGGCGCACGACTTAGGAGCTGATGCCTTGGCGACAGGTCATTATGTTGATCGTGAAGTTGGAAAAAACGGTGAAAGTCAATTGCACAAAGCCTTTGATGACAGCAAAGATCAGAGCTATTTTTTATTCGCCACGACTAAAGAACAGTTAGATTTTTTACGTTTTCCTTTAGGCAAAAATACTAAAGAACAAACCCGCAAAGAAGCCGAGCGTCTGGGTTTGGAAGTTGCCAACAAACCCGATTCGCAAGATATTTGTTTCGTGCCTAATGGCGATTACGCCGCCGTAATTAGACGTCACCGACCTACAGCTTTCAAAGAAGGAAACCTAGTTCACATCGAAACCAAAAAAGTTTTAGGCAAACATGACGGCATTATTAATTTCACTTTAGGCCAAAGACGCGGCCTTGGTATTGCTTATCCCGAGCCGCTTTACGTGGTTAAAATTGAGCCAAAAGAAAATATCGTTTTTGTCGGCGAAGAAAAGTTTTTGCAAAACCGCAAATTCAAAATTCGCGATTTAAATTGGTTGGCTGGCGACATTGATTTAACTAAAGAAATCCACGCCAAAGTCCGCCTGCGCTCCAACCACGAAGAAGAAAATGCTGTCGTAAAAATTACTGAAAATGGCGAAGCGCAAGTTGAAATGAATTCAATGACGCGCGCAATCACACCGGGTCAGGCCTGCGTAATCTACCAAGA
>CAIRMX010000092.1 GCA_903879805.1 uncultured Alphaproteobacteria bacterium
ACCGAGCTCGAACTAAAAACCCCTCCTTTTCAAGGAGGGGTTGGGGGTGGTTATTCACACACTCGATTTCGATTCAAAAACAAAAAAAGCCGGCTCCTAAATAAGGAGCCGGCTTTTTTTATTATTCTTGGCTTGCCACCCCAAAGCTTTGAAAAAGCGAAGGATGGTGAGCACGGTTGGAATCGAACCAACGACCACCTAATTAAAAGTCAGGTGCTCTACCGACTGAGCTACGTGCTCATTTGTTGACGCGAAACTTATAAGATCTTTTCGCGTCACAAATAATTTGTTTTCATCATCTCCTTGGAAATCTACCCTGAAACGAGGAGGGGCGCATTAAAAGCACCAATCTTAAAAATGCAACAAATTTGTAGAATTCTTGGAAAGCGCGACTTATCTAGCTCGGCAACAGATGGATGAAAAAAAATTTAACAAAATTTCCTTTTAAAAAAATGCCCAGCAAAGTTCTAACAATAATCCCCGTGCGCCTTGCCTCAACCCGCTTGCCGAACAAACCTTTGGCTGATATTTGCGGTAAAAGCATGATTCAAAGAGTTTACGAGCAAGCACTAGCCGCAGATTTAGGTGATGTTTTAATTGCCTGCGACGGCGAAGAAATTGCTTTGGAGGCAAAAAAAATCGGCGCCAAATTTGTTATTACCGATCCCAATTTACCTTCAGGAACTGATCGCATTTACGCCGCTTACAAAAATTTCGGCAAAGATTTTGACGTGATCGTAAACTTGCAAGGCGACTTGCCAAACATTGATCCGCAAGTAATTCGCGCCTCAGCTGACGCGGCTTTGGCGCATGATTGTGACATTGCGACCGTTGCTTCAAAAATCAAAAATGAGTCAGAAATTTCTAATCCAAATGTGGTGAAAATCGCGATTTCCTTCAAAGAAAAAAATCTCGGCAAAGCACTCTATTTCTCACGCTGCCCTATTCCATTTTCTAAAACTAACGAGGCAGATTTTTACCATCACATCGGAATTTATGCTTACAAAAAATCAGCTTTAGAAAAATTCGTAAAACTCGCACCATCAACGTTAGAGCAGCGCGAAAGCCTTGAACAATTGCGCGCTTTAGAAAATGACATGACGATTTTTGTGAAAGTTGTCGAAGCTCATCCGCTTTCGGTAGATACCAAAGAAGATCTAGAAATCGTGACAAATTTGATTGCGTCGCAATGCAAATAATCAAAAAACCTCCTAGAAAAATCATCGGCTGGAAAGAGTGGTTTGGCCTTGATTGCCTAAGCTTGCCAGCAATCAAAGGCAAGATCGATACTGGCGCTAAAACTTCATCTCTGCACGCTTTCAACATCGAAAGTTTCTACATCGAAAATGTCGAATATGTGAAGTTCGACATCCACCCTTTGCAAAAAAATAAACAGCTCTCGCGCACTTGTGTGGCGCGGGTTATCGATCGCAGAATGGTGTCGGATTCTAGCGGCAAAAAAGAAAAAAGATTCGTCATTAAATCTGATTTACGCATCGGCGAAACTAAAATCAGAATCGAGCTAACCCTTGCCAATCGTGACACCATGGCCTTTCGTATGTTACTTGGTCGCGAGGCAATTAAACTAGCCAAAGTCTTGGTTGATCCATCTAAATCTTTTCGCCAAGGCAAGCATAAAAAAGCTGAAATTCTCAAACTTTATCAATCAACCAAACCCTGTTTAGATTTACGCAAAATATGAAAATAATCTTACTCGCATCAAATCCAAATCTTTATTCTAACCAACGCCTGCTTGAAGCTGCAAAGAATCGTGGCCACGAGGCTGAATTTGTAAATGTTGGCGAATGTTACATAAAAGTGGCACCAAATGCCTGCGAAATTTTCCACGATGAAAATAAAAAATTGGAAAATGTTGATTACGTCATTCCGCGCCTCAAACCCTCAATGACATTTTACGGATCCGCAATTACGCGCCAATTTGAAGTAATGGGAATCAGATGTTTCAACGGCTCAGATGCTATCACAAAATCACGCGATAAATTACATACTTTGCAAATCTTGTCACAGCACGGCTTGAATGTGCCAATCACCAGTTTTGCCAATTCCTCTTACGACACAAAAGATTTGATTAACCTAGTTGGCAGCGCACCACTTGTTGTAAAATTACTTGAAGGCACCAAAGGTGTTGGCGTAGTTTTAGCCGAAACTAACAAAGCCGCCGAAAGCGTAATCAACGCCTTCCGCAGCCTAAAAGCCGACATTTTGGTGCAGCATTACATCAAAGAATCAAAGGGCCAAGACATCAGATGTTTCGTCATTGGCAATCAAGTTGTTGCCTCAATTGAACGCATTGCCCAAGAAGGCGAATTCCGCGCTAACATCCACTTGGGTGCGACGGCGCGCGCAATTGACGTTACTGATGAAGAACGCGATTTGGCGATTAAAGCCACAAAAATTATTGGTTTGGAAGTAGCCGGTGTTGACATGGTGCGCTCAAATTCCGGCCCAAAAATTCTTGAGGTAAATTCTTCACCGGGCCTTGAAGGAATTGAAGGCGCTACAGGAATTGACGTGGCAGCAAAGATGATTGAGTTTTTAGAAAAAAAGAAATCTTTATAAACTTTTTGTGAAAAATTTTATGCAAAAGCTAACAAAACATTCTAAGGCCTTCACCCTAATCGAACTTTCAGTAATCATCCTAATCATCGGCATCATGATTGCGGGAACTTTCATCGGCAGCCGCTTAATTGCAAAATCTCGCCTCGCTGCCGCAGAATCTCTAGCTCGCTCTTCGCCAGTTCCCGGAATTAAAGATAATATGCTTTGGCTCGAAACCAGCTTAAGCGCTAGTATCGATAGCTCTCAGGAAAATGATGGCGCGGCGGTAACTGCTTGGTACGATCAAAGTAGCAATTCTGGTAAGCCCCATTGGTTGTTGCCGTTGGCACCGGCCCAACTTACGCCAACACCATTAATTACGTTCACGCGATCAAATTTGTCGGCAGCACTGCCAACTATTTGCAAATCGTGGATGCCTCTTTTTTGAATAACTCTGACTACACAATCATGGTTTTGGAAAAGAGACAAAGTGGCGGCAGTAACAATTATTTTATTGGAGAAACCTCATCTAATCCTAATGACAGTCTGGCTTTGGGTTACAGTTCCGACTCGACAGTGATTCACGCTCAAGGAAACCAATCTTACAGCACGGGCGCAACAGTTAGCTCTTACGCATCTTCAAGTGACAAGCCACGTCAATTCACATTTGTTCACAGCTCAACTGCAGGAAATTCAACTTACATCAATGGCATTTTAGCCGCTCAGGATGCGACTAAAACCGCTCACCTTACTGGCATTTCAACTCTCGCAATTGGCAAAGGCTACACTGGAGAAATCGGTGAGATTGCGATTTACGCGCGCGCTTTGAAACCCGAAGAAAGACAACCAATTGAAGATTACGCTGGTAAAAAATGGACTCGCTCAATCAACAGAGCTTCAGCTCCCAGCGGCTCCTGCATTGGCTACACAATTACCGAATCAGGATGCGATTTAGCTTCGGCAACTTGCGCTATCAGCCAAGCTGGGATTAGCGCTACTGTTGCTGCCACTTCAAGTTCAACGAGTATTGCTTGTAACCAAACCAACTATTCGGGATCGGTTAGTTACACCTGCATTAGCGGTATTGCGAATGTTACGGGAAGTTGCACTTCCACCATTCCCTGCACACTTAGTTTAACCGGATCAACCAACACCAGCTCAGTTGCCAGTGGCAGCAGCGGCAGCATGACTTGCAATACCACAGGATATACCGGAACAGTTTCCTACAGCTGCAGCAATGGCACTGCCAGCTACGGCGGCAGCTGTGCTTGCGCCACAGGATATAGCGGATCAAATTGCAGCACCTGCGCTAGCGGATATGTTTCTGCCGGTGGAGGAACTTGCGTGCTAGGCGCATCTTGTTCTACAACATCAGTGACCGGAGTTTCTTCTCCATCAACTGTAGCACACCTAGCCTCAGGATCGCTCACCTGCAATACTTCTGGCTACACCGGAACCGTTACTTACAATTGCAATAACGGAACCCTAAATCCGGTTGGTTCTTGCACAGTTTTAACAACTTGCACCGGTGGCACGATAGATTCCGCATCAGTTGCCGGAAGCACCATTCATAAATTTACTTCCAGCGGAACCTTTACCTGTCCAGCTGCAAAAACAGTGCAAGTTTTAGTGGTTGCTGGTGGCGGTGGTGGTGGCGGAAATATTGGTGGCGGTGGTGGAGCTGGTGGATTAATCTATCAATCTTCCCAATCTTTAAGTGCCACCTCTTATTCAGTTGTAGTTGGTGCTGGAGGTGCTGGAGGTGCAAGTGGCGTAACCGGCGTAAATGGTAGTAACTCTTCCTTTAATGGCCTGACGGCTCTAGGCGGCGGCGGTGGCGGCGGTTGGGGTGGAACGGCAGCTGCAGGTGGATCAGGGGGTGGCTCTGGCGGCAGTGGACCCGGCGCCAGTGGTCAATCTGGCCAAGGAACTGCTGGAGGAGGACCCGGAACTGGCTATGTCGGAGGTGGCGGTGGCGGCGCTGGACAAGCCGGATATACTGGAACTAGCATTGGTGGCAATGGAGGAGCTGGCTTGTCTTACAATATTTCGGGCACAACCCTTTTCTACGCTGCCGGCGGTGGTGCTGGAACCGTTAACGCAGGGAACAATTCTGGCGGTACCGGAGGTTCAAGCATCGGCGGCAATGGAGGATCAGCCAACCAAGTTAAAACTAATGGGGCTACCAACACTGGAAGTGGCGGTGGCGGTGGCGGCAATATAGATCCTAGAACTGGTGGCAATGGAGGCTCTGGTATCGTAATTATTCGATACGTCAATTAATCAAAATATTCTTAAAAATAGTGAAAAAACTAGATCCCAAAAAAATTTTTAACGGCCAGTGCGAATTTCTCTTCGGCGCTCACACTTATTCACAAGTAGCGCCAAGTTCACAGCCGGAAATTGCCTTTATCGGCGCTTCAAATGTAGGGAAATCTAGTTTGATTAACGCGCTAATGGGCAAAAAAGTCGCCATTGTTTCAACCACTCCGGGACGCACCCGCCAGTTAAATTTTTTCAAAGTTGCTGATGGTTTTACCCAAAGTTTCTCGGAAGGATTTGTCTTAGTTGACATGCCCGGTTACGGCTTTGCAAAAGCCAGCGCCAAACATTCAGAACATTGGCAAAAAACTGCTTTGGAATATTTGATGAAACGCCCAAATTTGAAGCGGCTTTATTTATTGATTGATCCGATTAAAGGCTTGAAAGAAGCCGATCGCGACATGATTAACATGCTCAACGCCGTGGCCGTTTCTTTTCAAATTATTTTGACCAAAACCGACAAATTAAATCGCGAAGAACTAGCAAAAGCCGAAGCAAAAATCGCCAAAGAAGTTTTAACTTGGCCAGCGGCGCATCCTAAAATCATTGCCACCAGCAGCTCAAAAGGTTACGGGGTTAATGATGTTCAGGATTCAATTGTTGAGGTGTTGCAGCATTTGTAATGAAAATTTTTCTAACAATTTTTTTGACCAGCGCCGTCATTCTGCTACTAGTATTTTTACTAAACATCGCTACATATAACGGCACTAAAACTCCTGCCAATCGACCATCTTCAAATGACAAAAAATCTTAAAAAACCTGCCGCGCCAAAGAGCAAATCTTTGCCGCAAATTTCTGCAATGGGCTTCACTCCTAAGCAAATTGTTGACGAATTAAACCGCTTCATCGTTGGCCAAAAAGAAGCCAAAAAAGCCGTGGCAATTGCGCTGCGCAACCGCTATCGCCGCAAGTTAGTTGAGTCTCCTTTGCGTGAAGAAATTGTGCCAAAAAATATTTTAATGATTGGGCCCACAGGGGTCGGCAAAACTGAAGTGGCGCGCCGCTTAGCCAAACTTGCCAACGCGCCTTTCATTAAAGTTGAGGCCACTAAATTCACCGAAGTTGGCTATGTTGGTCGCGATGTTGATTCAATCATTCGCGATTTGATGGATGTCGCAGTTAAAACCATCAAGAACGAAATCAAAAAAGAGGTCGAAAAAAAGGCCGAAGCTCACGCCAAAGAAAAAATCTTAAACGCTTTGGTTGGTGACATTGCAGTTGCTGGCACCAAAGAAAAATTCTCGCAAATGCTTGAAAAAGGCGAGATCAACGAGCGCGAAGTTGAAATTGAATTACTCGATAATTCTTCATCAATTGGCACCAGTTTTGACATTCCCGGCGGCCAAGTCGGCATGATTAATATTTCCGAAATGATCGGCAAAGCGATGGGCGGCGAAAAAACCAGAAAAGTTAAAATGAGCGTTGAAGACGCAATGAAATCATTGATCGAAGAAGAGTCTGAAAAAATGATCGACGAAGATCAGGTGATTAAAAAAGCCACCAAATCTGTCGAAAATGACGGCATCGTTTTCATTGATGAAATCGATAAAATCTGCGCTCGTGGCGGCGCTAAAGGTTCGGGCTCTGACGTTTCGCGCGAAGGCGTGCAGCGCGACTTGCTGCCTTTGGTTGAAGGCACGGCGGTTGCCACCAAATATGGCACGATCAAAACTGACCACATTTTATTTATTGCCTCCGGCGCATTTCACGCAACTAAGCCCGCTGATTTACTTCCCGAATTACAAGGCCGCTTCCCAATTCGCGTGCAGTTAAAACCACTCACCGAAGAAGATTTGGTGCGCATTTTATGCGAGCCAGAAGCAAGTTTAATTAAACAATATGTGGCACTAATTGGCGTGGAAAATGTGAAGTTAGATTTCACTGATGACGGCATTAAAGAAATCGCCAAAGTCGCTTTTAAAGTGAATGGCGAAGTTGAAAATATCGGCGCGCGCCGCCTGCACACCTTGCTTGAGAAAATTCTTGAAGATGTCAGTTTTGAAGCCACCGAAATGAAAAATGGTGCGGCAGTAAAAATTGACCAAAAATATGTCGCCGCCCATTTAGGCGATTTGGCTTCTGGAAAAACCGATCTTTCGAAATTTATTTTGTAAAATTCAACCTTAGGAAAAAATGATCCCTCGCTACTCTCGCCCTGAAATGGTCAAAATTTGGTCACAAGAAAATAAATATAACATCTGGTTCGACATTGAAATTTATGCGCTGGAGGCCTTAGAAAAACTTGGCGTTGCGGATGCAGGATCTTCAACTCGTATTCGTCAAAATTTCGAAAAAGCTGGTGGAAAATTTGATGCGGCGCGTGTTGATGAAATTGAGTCTGTAACCAAGCATGACGTGATCGCATTTCTTACTCACCTTGCAGAATTAGTCGGCGAAAATTCACGCTTCGTTCATTTGGGAATGACCAGTTCAGACGTTCTCGACACTTGCCTTTCAGCACAACTTTCACAAGCCAGCGACATTTTAATTGATGATTTAGAACGCCTACTTTTAGCAATTAAAAAACGTGCCTTCGAACATAAAAACACCGTTTGTGTTGGTCGCTCGCACGGCATTCACGCTGAACCTATAACCTTCGGCCTCAAGCTTGCGCGCTTTTATGCTGAATTTGAAAGAAACTTAGCCCGCCTAAAAACTGCTAAAAAAGAAATCGCGGTTTGTGCAATTTCTGGCGCGGTTGGAACTTTCGCCAATGTCGATCCATTCGTGCAAAAATATGTAGCAGAAAAAATGGGTCTTGCCGAAGAGTCAGTTTCAAGCCAAATCATTCCTCGCGATCGCCACGCCGCTTTCTTTGCCACACTTGGCGTGATCGCTTCATCAATTGAAAATCTAGCAATTGAAATCAGACATTTGCAACGCACTGAAGTTTTGGAAGCAGAAGAATTTTTCTCTAAAGGCCAAAAAGGCAGCTCAGCAATGCCGCATAAAAGAAATCCGGTTTTAAGTGAAAACCTCACCGGACTTGCGCGCATGGTGCGCAGCGCCGTGGTGCCTGCAATGGAAAATGTTGCCAGCTGGCACGAACGCGATATTTCGCACTCATCGGTTGAAAGAATGATCGCGCCAGATTCAACAATCACGCTAGATTTCGCACTTAATCGTTTGGTTGGATTGATCGAAAATTTGGTGATTCACCAAGATAATATGCAGAAAAATTTGGATAAATTAGGCGGCCTAGTTTTCTCACAACGCGTGCTTTTAACTTTGATTGAAGAAGCCAAAATTTCTCGCGAAGACGCTTATAAAATTGTACAAACCAACGCAATGAAGATCTGGGCTGGTGAGTCAAATAGCTTCCTAGCATTACTCAAATTAGATCCAGAAGTTTCGTCAAAATTAAGCGACAAAAAACTCGAGGAAATTTTCGACATTTCTTACCACACCAAAAATATCGATCATATTTTTAAGCAGGTTTTTGGTGGTTAATTCTCGCAGCTTCGATGTCGTAATTATCGGTGCCGGAGCAGCAGGATTAATGTGCGCTGCAACCGCTGGAAATCGCGGTCGCAGCGTTTTGTTGGTGGATCACGCCAAAGCAGTTGGTGAAAAAATCCGCATTTCTGGCGGCGGTAGATGCAACTTTACTAACCTTCACACCACACCAAAAAACTTCATTTCAAACAATCCGCATTTCTGCGTTTCAGCCTTGCAGCGCTTCACGCAACACGACTTCATTAATCTGGTAAAAAAACACCAAATCGCTTTTCACGAAAAAACTTTGGGACAACTTTTTTGCGATATTTCTGCGAAACAAATTATTGAAATGCTGCTAACAGAATGTGCTATAGGATCAGTTGAAATCAGGCTTGAGAGCAAAGTCAGTGAAATAAAAAAATCCGAAAATTTCTTCACGCTGCAAGTCGAAAATGACTTGGTAAAATGCCAATCTTTGGTAATTGCAACCGGCGCTCCCTCAATTCCGAAAATGGGCGCAACCGGCTTTGGCTATGAGGTGGCGCGACAATTTGGTTTGAAAGTTGTGCAGCCAGTTCCGGCTTTAGTACCACTAACTTTGGATGAAAATATTTTATCTGAGACCAAAAATCTTTCGGGTGTAGCCGTTGATGCAATTGTCACTTGCGGAAAAATAAATTCTCGTGAGGCGCTTCTTTTCACCCATCGCGGACTCAGTGGCCCAGCGATTCTGCAAATTTCGTCTTACTGGAAAAAAGGTGAGAAAATTTTAATTAATTTAGCGCCCGACATTGATGTTTTTGCTAAAATTTGCGAAGAAAAAAAAGCCAAACCAAAACAAGAATTACCAAGTTTTTTAGGACAATTTTTGCCGAAAAGTTTGGCAAATTATTTGGCGCAAAAAAGCAATCACGCCGGAAACTTGGCTGATCTTTCCAATCAAAAACTTAAAGAAATTGCCAACTGCGTAAACGCGTGGGAGCTTATTCCAAACGGCACCGAAGGCTTTGCCAAAGCCGAAGTAACTTTGGGAGGAATTAATGTTGAACAAATTTCTTCCAAAACTTTTGAAGCAAAATCTGTGCCCAATTTATTTTTTATCGGCGAAGTTTTGGATGTGACGGGATGGCTCGGAGGCTTTAATTTTCAATGGGCTTGGGCTAGCGGCAAAGCAGCTGGGGATTACGTTTAAAAGGATTGCTCAATTGGCTTTGGCAGTCAAAATCAAGTTTCGTTACTAACTAAAAAAGAGAAAAAAAATGACCGAAAACAACAAAACAATCAAAGAATTTAAACCGGTGAAAAAACTTTCACCTTTCGTGTCCGACCCTTTTAACACAAGAGGCGGCAAAGGTGGCAAAAAAGGCGTAGTAATTTCTACAGCCCCAGCTGGTGTAAAAAAATCTAGCGCTAAATCTAGCATCAAAAAAGGCGGCAGCGGCGACAGATAATTAAAAAAGCCAATTTTCCGCACTGTGCGGAAAATTGGCTTTTGCTTAATAGAATCGAGGGTCACGCTAAATTTTGTAACTAAAAACTAGTACCATTTTTTTACGATTTCTTCGATTCTTTTTTGTGCCACAGCAAGTCTTTCATCTTTAGTTGCCGGATCACGCAGTGAAGCGCCAACAAATTCTGCTTCATCAAAACCCATGTAAGTGAAGTTAGCTTTGGCAGTTAGAATCAAGCCATTCCAGTTTGGAAATTCAAAACTGAACTTGTCTTCAGGGTAAACACCACCTGATGTGAAGATGGTTAAAATTTTCTTCCCCGCCATCATTTTTTTGCTCGGATCAAAAGTTTCACCTTTAAAAACCACCGCATCCAACCAAGCTTTAACAATTGCTGGCATGCCGAAATTATGCATTGGATAAGCCATCACCACCACATCTGCAGCTTTTAATTGGGCGATTAAATAATCATTTTGCGCCAACAAATCCACTTCTGCCGCATCAAGCGCTTTGCCGCCATAATTACGTTTGTAGTAAGCTTGCATTGAAGCTTCGTCAAAAATTGGCATTGGCTCTTCAAGCAAATTTACCTCTTCAACATTCTCCAGAGGTTGATCTTTGATGGCATTTAAAAACAAATCAAAAACCTTGACGGTGTTAGATTCGGCGCCACTTGGCATGTAGTGCAAGAGTAGAGTTTTCATTTTGAATTGGATTAAATTAACGTGAGACAAGCTCATTGAGCCTAAATTTAAAATCTATGCTTACCATTCGAAAATCAAGTGCGCGCGGTTTTGCTAATCACGGCTGGCTCAAATCACATCACAGCTTTTCTTTCGCTGATTATTTCGACCGCAATCACATGAGTTTCGGCAATTTGCGCGTGATTAATGAAGATAAAATCGCCGCTGCGCAAGGCTTTGGTAAGCATCCGCACTCCGACATGGAAATCATCACTTACGTAATTTCGGGTGCTCTCGCCCACCAAGATTCAATGGGAAATGCCGCGGTAATTTCTGCCGGCGAAGTGCAAATAATGAGCGCTGGCACCGGAGTTTTTCACTCAGAATTTAACCATTCAAAAACTGACGAAACCCATCTTTTGCAAATTTGGATTTTGCCCAAAGAAAAACAAATCTCACCGCGCTACGGTCAAAAATCTTTTTTAAATGCACGCGATTTAACCCTTGTGGTTTCTGGTTCGGGGCGTGATGGTTCGATTCAAATCAATCAAGCTGCCGAGATTTTTTTAGGAAAATTCTTTGATGAAAAAGCGTTTGATTTTGAAATAAATCCTAAGCAAAAAATCTGGCTGCAAATAATTTCCGGAAAAGTTTTAGCAAATGGCATAACCCTTGAAAATGGGGACGCCGCAGCAATTACTGACGAAAATTTATTGAGCTTAAAAGTAGAAAAAAATTCCGAATTCCTGCTCTTTCTTTTGTAAAAATTAATCAAAATTTTCCATGTATCAAAAAGAAATTAAGAAGCTTCTAGCCAATGAAGACGCTTATTTACTCAGCCTTCGTAAAATTATCGAGGAAAGCGTTACGCAGGAAAAAAATCTCATTGAGAGCATTTTAAATCCCGAAAAAGAAAGCTTAACCAAAGGCCAAAAACTTTCCGATAAAGTCGCGAGTTTTGGCGGCAGTTGGAAATTTATTATTTCGTTTTTTACGATTCTATTCACTTGGATATTGGTCAATATCGCCCTGGCAACTCACGCATTTGACCCATACCCGTTTATCTTGCTAAACTTGGTTCTGTCTTGCGTTGCAGCCTTACAAGCGCCTGTCGTGATGATGAGCCAAAACCGCATTGAGGAAAAAGACCGCAAACGTAATGAGAGCGATTATTTGGTAAATCTCAAAGCAGAAATCGAAATCAGAAGCCTGCATCAAAAAGTTGATTTGCTCTTGGGCGAACAAATTAAAACTCTCTTTGAAACTCAAGCCAGACAGATGGTTTTGCTGAATAAAATCGAAGCAAAATTAGAGAGAATTCTGAAAGAGAATCCTACTTCCTCAAGCCACGAAACTCTAGAGAAATAGAATTTACACAATAGCGCGCGTTCTTTCTGGTAAAGCCTTCGCCGTGAAAAATGTGGCCTAAATGCCCGTCACATTTTTGGCATAAAATTTCAATACGCCGTCCATCAGCGTCAGTTATTTTTTTAACTGAACCCGAAATTTCATCATCAAAACTTGGCCAACCACAACCCGAATCAAATTTATCTTCACTTAAAAAAAGTTCTTCTCCGCATTGCTTGCAGAGATATTTTCCCTGTTGTTTATTGTCGCAAAATTCCCCGCTAAATGGCGCCTCGGTGCCTTTATGCAAAATGACTCGTGCTTCTTCGGGAGTTAGTTTCTTCATATTCTTCTCACAAAAATGTTAAAAAAATCACCGCAGCAAATTCTAAAAAACACTTTCGGCTACGATAACTTTCGTGGCAACCAAGAAGAAATTGTTAATCACGTAATCGCTGGCAAAAGCTGCTTTGTCATGATGCCAACGGGTGGCGGCAAATCGCTCTGTTATCAAATTCCGGCTTTATGTTTGGAAGGTGTAGCAATCGTCGTTTCCCCGCTGATCGCTTTGATGCAAGATCAAGTCGGCGCGCTAAACCAAGCGGGAGTCAGCGCTGCTGCAATTAATTCAGGCATGGCATCAAATGAGGTTTGGGAAGTAAAAAATTTACTGCGCGAAGGCAAATTAGATCTGCTTTACGTAGCCCCCGAACGCTTGCTGATGGAAGAATTTTTCGAGTTTTTAACCACGCTAAAAATCTCACTTTTTGCCATTGATGAAGCGCATTGCGTTTCGCAATGGGGTCACGATTTTCGTCCAGTTTACACTGAACTCACCGTGCTTGCCAAACGCTTTCCCAACGTGCCGCGAATCGCTCTCACCGCAACTGCCGACGTTCCAACCCGCAAAGATATTTTGCAAAAATTGGGCCTCGAAAATGACCGAGTTTTCACCGCCAGTTTCGATCGCCCTAACATCAGCTACACCATTGCGCTGCGCCAAAATAGCAAAAAACAGCTGCTCGAATTCATCAAAGAAAATCACCAAAATGACAGCGGAATTGTTTATTGTCTGTCACGCAGAAATGTTGAAGAAGCCGCAGCTTGGCTGAAAGAAGAAGGCTTCAACGCGCTGGCTTATCACGCGGGGATGGATGCAAATAAAAGACAAAAACACTTACAAAAATTTCTGCTCGAAGATGGCGTGATTATGGTTGCAACGATTGCTTTCGGCATGGGCATCGACAAGCCTGATGTGCGTTTTGTGGCGCATTTAAACGTGCCAAAAAATATTGAAGCTTATTACCAAGAAACGGGTCGTGCCGGACGTGACGGCCTTCCAGCCAATGCTTGGATGTCTTACGGGCTTTCCGACATTGCAGCGCAACGCAATTTTATTGAAGAATCCAACGCGCCCGACAATCAAAAAAGAATCGAACGCCAAAAATTAAATTCGCTACTCGGACTTTGCGAAGCCTCGGGCTGTCGCCGCCAAATTTTGCTCGAATATTTCGGAGATTCCTGTGCGCCTTGCGGCAATTGTGACACTTGCCTGACCAAGCCCGAAACCTTTGAGGCCACGATTGCAGCGCAAAAGGCAATTTCTTGCGTGCTGCGCACCGAGCAAAGATTTGGCGTGGGTTATTTGATTGATGTTTTGTCGGGAACTGATGATCAACGTATTCAAAATTTTCGCCACGATCAGCTCAGCGTTTTTGGCATTGGCAAAGAATTTTCCAAGGTGGAATGGCAGAGTATTTTTCGCCAATTAGTGGCGATGAATTTGCTCAAAGTTGATATTGCGGGGCATGGCGGATTACAGATTACAGAAATTGGCCGCAAATTTTTGCAGGAAAAAAATTCTATTTTGATGCGTAAGCATGTTGGAAAAGTTAAGGTGGCGAAAGCGGTGAAAACCAAGCTGTCTCTGGGCTTAGAAAGTGAAGACGAACATGAATTATTCGCACGCCTGAAAACCAAAAGATTGGAAATCGCCAAAGCCCAAAATGTGCCGCCTTACGTTGTGTTTCACGATAAGACGTTGTTTGAGATGATTAAATTACGCCCAAAAAATTTGGCAGATTTGGGTGGGATCACTGGGGTTGGCGAAGCCAAAATTAAGAAATATGGGAAGGTGTTTTTGGAAGTTTTGGGGGCATAACTTTAATCTAGTGCCGGGCAGACTGGACCCCGTCGTGAAGACGGGGCGACAAAACTCTAGTTTGAGTTCCAACTCACCTCTCTCTCGTTGTCACCCCGTCTTCACGACGGGGTCCAGCCAGTACAGTAAAGCAAATAAATCTTAACAAAAAAGCCCAGCCAGTTTCACAACTAACGGGGCTTTTTTAAATTCAATTAACCAGAGAAAACCCTAGTAATTCCTAGGCTTACGCTCTCCACCGAAACTATTACCATTGCCGCCGAAAGACGATTCTCTACGTCCACCGCGATCGTCTCTGCGATCATTGCCGCGGTCATTATTTCTGTATCCGCCGCCGCCATTACCACCGCCGAAACCGCCACCTCTGCGGTCATCTCTGCGATCGTCTCTACGTCCGCCACCGAAACCATCTCGATTTTCAGTTTTTCTTTTAGCTTTAGAAACCAAAGGGCGACCTTCGCCGGCTTCTTCTTGGAAAAAATCTAAAATGATTTCTGCCTCTTCTTGTGGAACTGCGAAAAATGAAAAAGCATCTAAAATTTTGATGCTGCTCATTACAGTTTCATCGATTTCTGTGCGACTAACGATGAAGTCTACCAATGTTTCAGTGTCCATTCCATCATTTCTACCTTTAGCGAAAAAAAGCTGTGTCTTGCCATCATCTCTGCCATTACCGCTATCGCGAGTTTCTCTGCGACCATCTCTGCGGTCGTCTCTGTTATTACGGTTGTCAAAACCGCGGTTATTGTCGTCGTAGCTGTTCATTAGAAGTTTAATTAAATTTGGAAGTGGGTTTTAGAAAGGGAACGTGGAGTTGGTTGGGACGGCAGGATTCGAACCTACGGATGGCGGTATCAAAAACCGCTGCCTTACCGCTTGGCGACGTCCCAAGATTCTTTCAAATGGAGAATTACCAGAAAAAGGAGCGCGGCTTTCTAGGAGTTGCACAATTGAAGTCAAACTTTTTTAGCTAGTCGATGCCAACTAAGTTCCGCGCAAAACTTGCCGCATCAAATTCTTGCAGATCTTCCAGCTTTTCGCCAACACCAATTGCGTAAATCGGTTTAGAAAATTTTTGCGCCAGCGCCACCACAATACCGCCTTTGGCTGAGCCATCTAATTTGGTAATTACAATTCCGCTGATTCCAACAATTTGGTTAAAAATTTCTAACTGTGATTTGGCATTTTGCCCAGTGGTGGCATCTAAAATTAACAGATTTTCGTGCGGCGCGCTGGCATCAATTTTTTTCAAAACCGAACTAATTTTTTTCAACTCATCCATCAAATTTTGTTTATTTTGCAGCCTGCCTGCAGTGTCGATTAACAGCGCATCAAAATTATTTTTACGGGCAAATTCAAAAGCGCGGTAAGCAATTGCTGCCGGATCTTCGCCTTCTTTTTGCGGCAAAATAATTTCACATCCCACTCTTTTTGCCCAAACTTCTAACTGCTGCGAAGCGGCGGCTCTGAAGGTGTCGCACGCGGCGATAAGAATTTTTTTATTTTGGTTTTTCAGATTTTGCGCAACTTTTCCAATGGTTGTGGTTTTGCCCGCACCATTAACTCCGTTGAAAATTATCACTTGCGGTTTTTGCGCTTCATCAAGTGCAAGAGCCTTTTGGCAGGGTTTTAAAATTTCTTCAATTTGCGCGGTAAGAAAATTTTTAATCTCAAATTCATCAATATTTTTTTCGAACTTTTTGGCTTTCAAATTAGCAATAATTGCCGCTGCAACCTCAGAGCCCATGTCACTGGTAATTAGCGTTTCTTCTAGCTCTTCCAACGTTTGCGCATCCAATTTTTTGTGAGTAAAAATCTGCGTAATCGCTGTCGAGATTTTGCTCGAACTATTTTTCAGCTGATCGCTAATTTTTGATTTGGAGAAGATTTTTAAGAAGGACATTATTTCAAATAATTTTGAGGATTCACCGCGTCGCGACCCTTACGCAATCCGAAATAAAGCTGAGGAGATGTAACATTTCCGGTAGAGCCCACCGTGCCGATTTTTTGCCCCTTACTAACTTTTGCGCCACGCGTCACGCTAGATTTTGCCAGATGCGCATAAGCTGTAATCCAACCGCCCGCATGTTTTACAATTACCAAATTTCCGTAACCTTTCAATTCATTGCCCACATACGCAACCACGCCATCTTCTGAAGCCTTAACTTCAGTGCCTTCTTTGGCTTTGATATTGATACCGTCATTGTAAAGCCCGCCGCTTTTAGGGCCAAATTTAGAAACGACAGTGCCGCGCACCGGCCAAGAAAATTTGTTAAATTTATCCAAAACTTTTTCGACGACACTTGCTTTTGGTTCTTTTTCTGCCGGTTTTTCTGCGATTTTTTCAGAAGATTTTTCACCGGCTTTTAAATTATAGCTGGCTTGTGCCTCTTTATTTTCTGCAAAGATTTTTTCTGATTTAGAAATTTTAATACGATCTCCAGCCTTCACGCTGTAAGGCTCTTTCAATTCATTAATTTCAATCAATTGATTAATTTTCATGTTGTAGAGGCGAGAAATTGCGTAAAGAGTTTCTCCCGATTTTACTTCATGATAATTTGTTTTTGGAATTGTTAACTTGCTTCCAACCTTGAGACTGTAAGGCGGCACTAGATCATTTTGCTTGATCAAATCGCGCAAAGGCACTTGGGTTTTTTTCGAAATACTGAAAATTGTGTCGCCCGCGGCAACTTCAATTTGGTTATTTTTGACAGATTCTTTGGGCGCATCTTTTACCGCCGACTCACGAATATCGCGGTATTTCGCCTTGCTGGCGCCATTATTTTTATTGTAAACGTTTTTACTGCGATTGGCAATTTGCGCTGGTTTTTGGCTACAAGAAAAACCCGCAAATATCAGAACCAAACTGAGAAAAACTTTTAGAAAAAGTCTCATTTGTAAGAAAGATGTTGTTGATTTGGTTGGTCGCAATCAATCTATTTAGCACTTTCAAATTAGCAATTTAACAACCTCTTCATGCAAATTTTATCAGCAATTGATCCGCAAACTCAGTTGGTTTTGGTGGTGTTTTTTTCTTTGATTTTCGGCAGCTTCACCAGCCTTTTAAGTTATCGCCTAGCGCATAAAGAACCATTTGTTTTTACGCGCTCAAAATGCACCAGTTGCGGCGTCTCACTTACCCCTTTAAATTTAATTCCGATTTTTTCTTGGCTATTTCAAAGAGGAAAATGCGGCAAATGTCACGCCAAAATTTCAGCACGTTATCCGCTAATTGAGCTGAGTTTTCTGCTGAGTTTTTTGACGATTTATTTTGTTTTGGATCAGCAAATTAACCTCAAAACCATTCTCTATTTTTTGATCGCAAGCACGCTGATTTTGATGTGCGTTATTGATCTTGAGCAATATTTCATTCCCGATTCTTCTCAATATTTCCTAACGGTTTTAGCCGCGATTTTAATAGTTTCGCAAGGCGGCACTCCGGCAATTCTTGCTCACGTAAAATCAGCTTTTCTTTACGCCGGATTTGGCGTGGCGCTTTGGGCATTTTTTTATTTTACAACCACGCTAGAAGCCATTGGCATTGATGATTTGAAGTTTTTTTTCGTCAGCGGCTTTCTACTTGGCACCCAAAATTTCTTAGCCTTCATGATGCTGAGCGGTTTACTTGGATTAATTTTTGGCCCACTGTGGCAAAAAATCATGAAAGACGAAACCTTCCCTTTCGCTCCAGCAATTTGCATGTCGAGCTTTCTCTGCTTGCTCTTTGACACCAAACTCGATCCGGTGGTTTTGATGGGAAATTGGATTTTTTAGAAAATTTTATCTTCGCTCCACTTCTACTGCTTCCGCCTGTAACACCACAGCCCGTAGTGGCTTCATTCTTTCCGGCGGTGAGAATGGATTTTTTTGCGGCATGTAAAGCGAGCCATTTTTTGCCATTTTTTCAGACAAATCTTCAAGCCTTTTTCGCGGCACGCTTAAGATAACTTCACGAATGTTACTAAATTCTGGATCGGCGCCAACAACATTATTTCCAAAATCTACTCTGCGCGATTGCACTGCAATTTCATTGTCAGTCATAAATCCTACCAATTTATTTGCGGTTGCTGCGCCCAAATAAGTCAAGATTTCACAATTTCCGTTCTGATCAATTTTAGAGCGATTTGCGCCGGCTGATCTTGCTGACAGCAATTTTCTAAAAGCGCCTAATAATGCCTCGGTTCCTGATGCGGGGCCTTCTACTTCCGAGTTTGTGGGAAAAAATGGATGTCCTCGCACCTGCGGCAATGGTCTTGGATCTGTGGCGGCAAATCTTTTGGCCAAAAATTCTTCACTCGTCACAATTTCAAACAAATGCCCCTCTTTTTGCCTTAGAGCTTTTTTCTCAATAATTTGGTTGCGACCACCTTCATCTGGCATTTGGTTTCTTGCGATTCGATCAAAATGAGTTTCTGTTGTGCCATCTTTTCTTAAATGAGTGCCCTGCCTTAACTCATCAGCTCGTGGCAAAAGCGCAGTGCTTACAAAGCTAGACATCACAACTTCTTGCGCCGGCAATCTAAATTGCGGATTGGTAATGTAGCCATTTTCATCTAGCGTAATTGGCATTTCCGTTTTTCCGCCGTAAGGACTTGGATAAACATATCTGTCTTGCAACAAATCGAGATGCTCTTGCCTTGCCATTCTTGCAAATTCATAAGCCTTCTCGCACGCAAAGGTTGCGCAAAGCGACAGGTTTGAAGCTTGCAGTGGTTCTGAATTATTAAAAAATTTCTCATTACTCAAAACCAAACCGCAATCTTCAAAAGATTTTTTCACCGTGGCATTAATAATAAATTGCGAGCACCAGCCGTTGGCCACACTGCTTTGCGCCGCCTCTAAGCCGTTACGAACTAGTGACGGAGAACCATCAAATAAATGAACCACCGGCTCTTTTTCACCAGCTTTTTTGTGAATTGTTACAGCAGAAAAATGGCTGCCACCTGTAGTGCCAAAAATCTCAACGACGTAGCTTTTGCTAAAATCTGCATCTCCAGCACTTTGCAAATCAGCAACCAACTGTTCTCTTAAGCCATCATGCACGCCACCTTGCTCTAAAAAAATATTAGTATGTTTTTGTGACAACCCGTCCCGCGTTTCAAGATTAATATTTTTAATCACCTGCACCGGATGCGCCGCAGCGTTTTTTTCTTTACTCGCCATGTAGGCTGAAATCAGCGCCACACCTTCAGCGCCAATGATAAATTCGTCACCGGCTTTTTGTTCGCCAAATCCCATCAAGCCACAATCTTTTAAGAATTTTGAAATTTCTTGGTGACGAGAATTGATAAATTCTGCCTTGTTTTCAGCACTTCTAAAAGCAGCAATTAAGGCTTGGTGAGAGGCATTTTCTTCAGTGACCTGCTGCACTTTTCTGGCAACAAAATAAAGCTCTGGCGCAATGCGCGAAATTATTTCTGTGAGTTTTTCTGGGGCTAGTGGTGTAAATGATTGTAGATTTGGCATATCAACAAATTTTAGTTAAAACTTTTCTCCAGTTTATTTCGAATTCCTAATTTTTCTTTTTGGTCTTCGAAAATAAATTTTTCTAAGAAATAGCCGCTTAAACGCAAGCCGTCGCGCAGATCATTTTCGCTCACCTCATCTTTTGCATCGGTTAAAAAATTCGGCAATTTCAGCAATTTATTTTTGTAGGGCAATCCAGCCTCCAAGCACACGGCTCTAGCTGATTTTGGCGAGACAAAAGCCAAATCGATTTCTGAATCAGTCACCACGCAAGAAGATAAATCAATGCCGTAACCTAGAGTTTGCAGAATTTTTAATTCCAGCTTTACGTAATCTGTAAGAAAATTTTTCGCCTCATCTTCATCAACAACTTTTTGTAAAAAAATCAGCAGTTTCTCAAAAAGTAATTGGTGATTTTCGCGCTCTAGAAAACTGTGATCGATGATTGAAAATAGTGAGTTGACACAACTTAACTTAAAGCGGTCAAACATGATTTTTGAGCAATAAGATTTTACTAAATCGACAGTGGCAAATTGCCCTAAACTTTCTTCGATGCGGGCGCGAAATTCGAAAGAAATTAAATTACCAATTTGAAAAATTGCCTTGTCTTTGCTTGACTTCACTGAATTGACGAAGCCGCGATAAACGCCGTGCTCAGCTGAAAAAACCTTCACGATCAGAGAATTCTCTCCGTATTTTTTTTGACTAATGATGATGCCTTGGTCGCTAAATTTCATTTTTTAGAAAATTTAAAGCTGTCTGCGAATCACCAAACACTTGCTTTAGCGGCAATTGATGGCGGAACCAAGTTAGTTGTCTTTTGGCGTAATTTCGGGTTTTCTGCGTGGCGATTTCAATCATTTTTTCTTGGTTAATGCGCTGCTCTAAAAAATCGCGAATTTCATAAAATCCTAAAGTTTTAGTAATTTGGCAATCATCGTCAATGCCAGCGTTCACAAGGTTTTTTACCTCTTGCATCGCACCATTTTTTAACATCGAAACAAAACGCGCATTACAATTTTCGTAAAGTTTTTTGCGATCGGGATTTAAATTGGCGTGAATAAAATTTGTCTCTTCAAAAAGTTTTTTTAGGGGCTGCTCTTGCCACCAAGTAATTGATTTTCCGGTTTGCTTCAAAACCTCGTAAGCCCTTGTCATACGCTGCTTGTCAGGGATTTGATTTTCGCCTAATTCAATTAATTTTTTTTGGAATTCTTCGTGACCAATTTCATCAAAAAGTTGGCGCGCGCCGCTTCTAATATCTTCGTCAATTTCAGGAATTTCTGAAATGCCTTCAACTAATTTTGAAATGTACATACCGCTGCCGCCAACAATTACCGGCAGTTTATTTTCACTCCAAAGCTGCTCTACAATTGGCTTTACCAACTTTAGCCAAATTGCTACTGACGAAGTTTCGCGGGGTTTAAAATGCGAATATAAAAAATGTTTTACTTTTTTCTTCTCTTCTTCTGTTGCTTGCGAAGATAGAATTGGCAAGCCTTCATAGATTTGCAGCGAGTCGGCATTGATGATTGCGATGTCTTTTTCTTGCGCCAATTTCAAAGCCAGATCCGATTTTCCCGAAGCAGTTGGCCCTGAAATTATGACAATTTTTCTAACCATTTGTGAGGTGCTTTTTTAACTGTTTTAAGTCTTCCGGCAAATCAATTTCAAAAGTCATTTCTTCATTGCTGCGTGGATGCATGAAGCTGATTTTGTAAGAGTGCAGAGCTTGTCTTGGAAAATTCTGAATAAAATTTTTGGCGTCTAAAGTGAAATTAATCGAAGCGGTTTTTTTGCAAGAATTGTAAAGTTGGTCGCCGATTAGCGAGTGTTTGATTGATTCAAGATGCACCCGAATTTGGTGGGTGCGACCAGTCTGCAACTTACACTCTACGAGACTGGCGTAACTATCTAAAAAAGTTTCAACCGTTTCATAATTGGTAATCGCAACGCGCCCTAGGGTGCGCGAGATTGACATTTTCAAACGATTCGCCCGAGAGCGCACAATGTTTTTGTTAATCATGCCGCGCGAAGGCGTGATACAACCGAAAATGAAAGCCAAGTAACTTCTTTTAATATCGCGATCGCGCAATTTTTGGCTGAGGACTTGGTGGGTAAAATCATTTTTAGCAACTAGCATCAAGCCAGATGTATCCTTGTCCAAACGATGCACAATACCTGGGCGGAACTCGCCGCTAAACGAAGACAAACGATCTTGGTGGGTGAATAAAAGTCCGTTAACCAAAGTGTTATCTTGATTGCCAGTACCTGGGTGAACCGTGAGGCCAGCCGGTTTGTTAATCACTAATAAATCGTCATCTTCAAAAATAATTTCGAAGGGAATCTCTTTTGCAGTTAAATGCGAAGGCCTTGGATCAATAGTTGAAACGAAGAATTTTTGGCCTAGTTTGGTTTTTTGCGAAGGGGCGTTGCAGGGTTGATTTTTCTCATCCAAAACCAGATTCATTTCTAACAGATGCTGAATTTTGGTGCGATTAATTTCTGGCTTAACTGCTGAAAATTTAACGGTTAAAAATTTATCGAGACGAATTCCATCTTCGTTTTCGGCAACTTCAAATTCGAATTTTTCCATTTTTTTAAATAAATAATTTTGTCCTTTATCCCTGCGGGATAAGGAAACGCGACACAAGTCGCGCCCCACCTTGTGGGGAACCCATCCCGCATATCAATGGGACATGCGTGATAAATTTTAACGAGGAAACAGGTTTTAACCGCGTGATTTGTAATTCACACGAACTATAAATTTAGCTAAAGAAAGCTAACAAAAGAGGGAAGCACTTGAAATTAAACTCTAACATTACAGAAGCTCTGCAATTCTATCTCGACAATGATTTGAACGAGGTGATTTCAGAAAAAGCGCAGAATCATTTTTTGGAAAAAGATCCGCAAAAAAAAGCTGTTGAAGTGGCTAAGCCCGCAACAGTGAATAACTTTGTTAAACCGCAATATTCAACCAACGAGGCACTTTCAACTTTGGCTAAAAAATCTCAACTACCCGTCGCAATTGAGCCGGCTTTTGATCACAAAAAATTTCAATCGCTTAATGAAATTGTGGCGCTGGCGCAAAAATCTGCCGCAGCAGCAAAAACATTGCCGCAGTTGCGTAAGGCCGTGGAAAATTTTGACGGCTGCAATTTGAAAAAAATGGCAACCAACACAGTTTTTTGTGACGGCAATCCAACTTCAAAAGTAATGGTGATTGGCGAAGCACCCGGAAATCACGAGGATCTGCAAGGCATTCCCTTTTGCGGCGATTCTGGAAAAGTTTTAGACGATATGTTTCGCGCCATCAACATGACGCGCGCTGAAAATTTTTACATCACCAACGTAATCTTCTGGCGCCCACCGGGAAACCGCCGCCCAACTGATGAAGAATTGGCAATTTGTAGGCCTTTTGTTGAGCGTCACATTGAACTTTTAAATCCCGAAGTTTTGGTTTTAGTTGGCGCCACTTCAATGACCGCGGTGCTTGGTATTAAAGACCCAGTAACTCAAATTCGCGGCAGATTTATGGATTTTGCGCCGAAATTTTTATCGCGCAAAATCAAAACTTTTACGATTTTTCACCCGTCTTATTTAATGCGCCAACCCTCTAAAAAGAAGGTGGCGTGGCAAGATATGTTGGCGTTGGAACAGTTTTTAAAATAACAAAAATGACTCAAAATTTAACCTCAAAACAACTTCTTCCTGTTGGATTTTACGATTTGCTTTTTGATGAGGCAGAAAAAAGTCACGAAAATATCAACCTCGCTCTAGCCTCGTTTTTCAAGGCCGGATATCGTTTGATCAAAACGCCTTTGGTTGAATTTGAAGATAATTTTTCACGCGATGAAGTGCGTAATTCTTTCCGCGCTACTGATGTAATTTCTGGCAGAAATCTGATTTTTAGAAATGACATCACGCTGCAAATCTCAAGGCTTCTCGCCACTCGCCTTAAACAAGCAACTCTGCCATTAAAACTTTGCTACGTGGGCGATGTGCTTTGCGCTAAAAGCGACAATCTTTACGCTGATCGTCAGCAAACCCAAGTGGGCGTTGAGATCATTGGATGCGACTCAGAGAAATCTCATTTAGAAATTATCGAAATTTTACTCGAAGCACTCAAAAAATTGAGCATGAAAAATTTGTTAATCGAATTTTCTCTGCCGAATTTTTTGGAGATTTTTTTGAGCGAAATTGGTGTCGAAAAAAATGCTGATTTAATTGATGCGGTAATGACAAAAAACCTGTCAGCGATAAAAATGCTCGCCGGAAAAAATGGCGAAATCATCAGTAAAATCGCCACTTCCAATGATGATTTGGAAAATTTGGTTAAAGAAATTTCAACCCAAATTAAGTCAGAAAAAATTTCCGCGGAACTTGCCAAAGCCCAAAAAATCTCGCAATTTTTACAGCAAAAATTTGGCGAAATTTCCACCCGCTTCGACCTATTTGGCGATCACGGCTCGTCTTATCACAATGAAATTTCTTTTGATGTTTTCTGCGGCGATTTCACTTACCCAATCGCGCGCGGCGGCAGGTATAAAATTGAAAATGCCAATGCCGTTGGAGCTTCGATTTACATGAATCGCTTGCGCAAGATTTAGAAGTTGAAGAACTTTTGAACCGCGCCAAACACCGCCAGAAGTGTACTCATGATGATTGTAATTTTGACGAGAATATCTGACTTCATCAGCTCCATCTCTTTTCTGACTAAAACAAATTCTTTTTGCACCAAAGCAAATCCACCAATCATTTCTTGGCGCAAATCTTTTATCTCTTGTCGCACTTCTCTAATATCTTTTCTAACTAAAGTAATTTCTACATCCGAAGACACTGCTAAATCCTTAACATCCTGCTTCGTCGCCAAACTATTCTCATTAACTTCAGTAATAATCTGCGTCTGAACTTCCGCCTGCTCTTGCGTGAAGCCAACTTTTTTTAGGCGATGGATGATTTCAATTTGGGTAAGAGGATGTGGCATAGTTGCGGCGCTAAACATAGGTTTTGGTGATTTGGGTTAAATGGTAGTGTGATCCGTGTGGTGATCAACGGCGGCAAAAATATTTAGCGAAAAAATAACTGTCAAGCCGTCGCTACAACCACTTCTTCCGCTTAAAAATCCAAATCGTTACAACTGACGAAGCCGTCATTAACGCAATCGCCAAAGGATATCCAAGCGACCATCCGAGTTCGGGCATTTTGTTGAAGTTCATGCCATAAATACTCGCGATCAAAGTTGGTGGCATGAAGATCAAAGAGGCTACGGTAAATATTTTAATCACTTTGTTTTGTTCGATATTGATCAAACCCAAAAAGCTGTTTTGTAGATATTCTAGACGCGCAAAGTTGAAATTGGCGTGCTCGATTAGCGAAGTGATGTCTTTGATGATGATGCGTAATCTGTGATAATTTTCGACCATTAAATCTTCGTTACGATGCAGCAAAGAAATCACGCGCTGTTTGTCAAACAAAGCTTCGCGCAGGCTCATGGTTAATTCTTGGCATTCGTTAATTTTCAAAATCATCTTCTCATCGAGATTCTGATTATAGTTAATTTTTCTACTGATTTCAGCGGTATATTTTGAAAGCGACTCAATCAAATCGGCGTCGAAATCAACGCGCGCTTCTAAAATCGCGATGAAAATTTTTGAAGGGTTAGCAAAAATCGCCGGAAATTGTTTTATCTTTTTGATGGTTTCAACGATCACTTTGCTTTCGGAATAGCGCAGGCTGAAGAGCATTTTTTCGGTAACGATAAAAGAAACTTCACTTTCTTCGATCTTGCCGTGCGAAGCCAAACTGATGAATGTTGAGTTGATTTTAATCATGCCAGAATTTTCTAAATAGCGCGAGCTGGCCTCGATTTCTTCTTGTTGTTGGCGTGTTGGAAAAGTGATTTTGTAAAATTCTTCTACTTCCTTTATTTCGGCGATTGTCGGATTTTGCAGGTCGATCCACACAGCATTATCAAGCCTTTCTGCATCTTTTAGGGTAAAAACTTTTTCCTGAAAATATTCTGGAAGTTGGAAAATTCTGATCATGGTTTTTTCCTTTTTTTAAAAACTAGTTCCAAAACTAAATCTGAAATTTTGCGTTTGATCATAAAGCTCGCGCTTCACAACTTTAGCAAAATCAAGACGAATCGGACCCATTGGCGAAGCCCATGCAATACTGAGACCGTAAGACGAACGTAGTGACCCTGAATCTGCAACATCGGTGCTTTTTTTGCTGATTGGGTCAACACCTTTTACCGTACCATTGTCGCTGAAGAGAATACCATTAATTCCTAACTCTTTTGGTAAGCCCAGAGGAAAGCGCAATTCCGCTGTTCCCACGTAATAAACTTTACCACCAATCGCGCTTCCCCCTTTAGCGCTACCATTTGTGATAGTGCGTGGCCCGATACCGGCATAGTTGAAACCGCGGAAATTATTGCCCCCCAAGAAGAAACCATAGTTACTGCGAACCCCTTGCCCCATGCCCTCAATCACACCACCGCGAGCTAAGAATTTTATCGTAAAATCATCATTGATCACAGGAATGTAATATCCCGAGGAACCTTCGTGTTTAATTGTTTTAATATCACCGCCAAAGCCCGATACATCTTGACTTACCGAGACATAATAACCGTCTTTCGGATTCACTCGATTGTCTCTTTTGTCATAGGTAAAACTCTGTCCAACCGAAGAATTTACGAAACTTCCTTCCAAATTCTGAATACCGATGGAAGCGCTTGGATCAATATTGCCAATCGATTGCTGACTTAAAGAATAATGCAACTGATGCGCTAAAAATTCGGTAATTGAGTAATCGCCGCGGAAGGTAATTCCCGAAGAAGTTTGGTCGTAAATCAGCGTGTTTCTTTTACTCATCTGATATTGAAAAATATCAAAACCAACATCGATTGGATGATCCATGAAATAAGGGCGCGTGTAGTTTATCTCACCGGTAAAATTGCTGTAAGATTTTTGCACATTTAAGCCAATTTCTTGTCCGGTTCCAAACAAGTTGCGCTCTTTAATTCCGGCGTTGGTTGTCACTTTATTCACCGTTGAATAACCCAAACCTAAATTGAGCTCGCCAGTCTTTTTTTCTTTCACCGTAATTTCTAAATCAACCTTGTCAGTTTCGCCAATGCGCTTGGTGTTGAAATCAACTTTTTCAAAAAATCCCAGATTTTGCAGGCGCTGTTTGGAGCGATTTATTTTGTTAATATTGTAAGCATCGCCCTCGCGAAATCTAAGCTCGCGGCGAATCACCGCATCAAGCGTGCGGGTGTTTCCGGCAATGATAATTTGATCGATGTAAATACGCGGCGTTTCACTAATTACAAAATCAATATCGATAATTTTTTGCTCACGATTGCGCTTCAAAACCGGTTCGATATGCGCAAAAGCATAGGCTTTTTCCGACATCACTTCAGTCATTTTATCGACAGTTTTTTCAATCAATTCTGAATTAAAAACTTTGCCGCTTTTGATCAAAATTTCTTTGGTCAAAACCTTCTCATCAAACTTGTCGATATGGTTCACAATATTAACCTCGCCCACATTATATTTGATGCCCTCTTCTAACAAAAACGTGATAAAAAATTTATCTTTGGTAGGGGCAATTTGGGCGATTGCAGAAATCGCCGCAAAATCAGCGTAACCTTTTGAGCCATAAAAACGGCGCATTTTTTCTTTGTCGAATTCAATACGGTCAGCATCGTAAACGTCTGCCGAAGACAGAAATTTCCACCATTGAGTTTGACGAGTAGTGATTTCTTGCACCAAATCACTGTCAGAAAAAGCAGAGTTTCCGACAAAATAAAGATCGCCAATTTTGGCTTTTGGCCCTTCGAAAATATCAAAAATTAGCTCAATACGATTTTGCTCTTTTTGAATAATTTTCGGTTCAATTTTAGTTAAAAAACGACCGCTCTTGAGGTAGATTTCACTAATGCGCTTAATGTCGCTTTGCAATTTTGCTTTAGTAAAAATTGCGCGCTTTTTTAACGAAACTTCGGCTTGCAGTGCATCATCTTCCATCTTTTTATTTCCGACAAATTTCACGTCAGAAACGATCGGATTTTCTTTAACCTCAACAACCACTTGTTTGCCTTGGTAATAAATTTTCGACTCCAAAAATAAGTCCGATTCGTAAAGTTTTTTTAACGAATTTTGCAGCGCCTGTGGCGATTTTTTGGTCAAGCCCGAAACATCCAAATAAGAAATGATCGTATCCTCATCAATCCGCTCGCTGCCTTTCACCGTGATGAAATTTTCCTTAGCAAAAACTTGCTCGCTGCACCAAAAAAACGACAAAAAAACTGCCGCAAGCAAAGCTGTTTTGATTGTGTTTTTTTGCATTACTTTTTGTGAGAGAAAAATTGTCAGGAGGGCGATTCTCTAGAAGCTATTCGTGGTGTTTTTGAATTCAACTTTTGCTTTTGCGAAAGACCAACTCAAATCTCGTTTGACTTCTTAAAAAAAATCACAAGCATGCCCCGCGCTGCTACAGCGACTTATCCGTTCAGGTCAGGCATAATAACAAATTCAAACGGCTATGTTGCGATTCTTATCTCTCGTCATCTCGTTTTCAATTTTCTCTTCTGCGGTTTTTGCCTTTTCATTTGAAGCGCAAAAAAGAGGCCATCTTCAAGTTGTTGGCTCTTCAACCGTTTATCCATTTACTGCGGTAATTGCCGAAACTTTTGGCCGCGACACTAAATTTAAAACTCCCATCGTTGAATCAACCGGAACTGGCGGCGGCTTTAAGCTTTTCTGCTCGGGCGCTGGCTTTAACTATCCAGATTTTTCTAATGCCTCACGAAAAATTGAGCCCAGTGAAGTAAAAAAATGCGCTGAAAATGGCGTTAAAGAAATTGTCGAAATAAAAATCGGTTACGACGGAATTGTGCTGGCCAACTCAGTTGCCGGCAAAAAATATTCTCTAACAAAAAAACAAGTTTTCTTGGCACTTGCCGAGAAAGTTCCCACAAAAAACGGCGCAGAATTAGTCGCAAATCCTTACCAAAAATGGAGCGACATTGATGCTTCACTACCAAAAATTAACATCGCAATTTACGGCCCACCAACAACTTCAGGAACTCGCGATGCTTTTGTTGAGCTAGTGATGGAAGATGCCTGCAAAGATTTGCCAGAATTTGTCACCGCTTTTCCTGATGCCAAAATCAGAAAGAAAAAATGTCACGTCATACGCAGCGACGAGAAATTTATCGAAGCCGGAGAAAATGATAATTTGATTGTGCAAAAACTAAAAAATGATCCTGACGCTTTGGGAATTTTCGGCTTTTCTTTCCTTGAAGAAAATCACGACACAATTCAGCCAGCAATAATTAATCAAGTGACGCCGAGCTTTGATAATATTGTGTCTGGCACCTATTCAGTTTCACGTCCGCTTTTCATCTATTTCAAAAAAGAACATCTAAATTTGATCGCCGGAATGTCCGAATTTATCCAAGAAATTATCAGCAAAAACACCATCGGAAATGATGGATATTTGCTGCAAAAAGGTCTCATCCCTCTCACTGATTTAGAACTTAAAAAAGTGCGGGATGAGGTAGCGCGTAGTCTTAATTGATTTCACGCTAGTGTTTAGAAGTCGTTTGCTTGGGCGGAAGCTTTTAAGCAATCCGCCTTTGTGATAGATCTCTCGTCTTTAACCATAAACATCGCAACTAACCATGGTATTCATTCCATTGATCCTGTTAGTTACGTTATCCATGGTTATGTAATTTGACCTAAAGATACGTAATCTTTTTCTTGAACCAGATGGGGAGTTTATCGCTAGCGACATTCTTCTTCTCACAATTGCCCGTCATGGAAAAAACCATGGCGGGCTTTTTTCTGCTTCATAATTACGAAGCAATGAATTAACAATCCGCCCTTCGCTTTTTAAATTCTCAATTTCCCACCCTTCATGGAAGAAAAATTCATCAAAGTCACCGGTGCCAAAGAACATAATCTAAAAAATGTCAGCATCGAAATTCCCAAGAATCAGCTAGTTGTTGTTACGGGACTCAGTGGCTCTGGTAAGTCTTCTTTGGTGTTTGACACCATTTACGCTGAAGGTCAGCGCCGCTTCATTGAAAGTCTTTCTTCTTACGCTCGTCAGTTCTTGGACATGCAAGATAAACCCGATGTTGAATCAATCACCGGTCTTTCTCCTTCAATTGCCATCGATCAAAAAACCACTTCTCGCAATCCGCGCTCAACAGTTGGTACGGTCACCGAAATTTACGATCACTACCGTCTATTATTTGCCAGAGTTGGCGTGCCTTATTCTCCAGAAACTGGACAACCAATCGAGAGCCAGTCTGCCTCGGTGATGGTTGATAAAATTCTCGATCTACCAAAAAAATCGCGCATTTATTTGCTAGCGCCAATCGTTCGCGGTCAAAAAGGCGAATATCGCAAAGAGATGATGAATGCGCGCAAACAAGGCTTCCAACGCATTAAAGTTGACGGAAAAGTTCACGATTTAAACGAAATTTTACCTTCTCTCGACAAGAATAAAAAACACGATATCGAAATCATCATTGACCGCGTGGTAATTTCTGATGACCTCGGCAACAGGCTTGCTGACTCGGTTGAGACCGCTTTAAAAATTTCCGAAGGTTTGCTTTATGTTGAAATCGTAAGTCTTCCAGAAGGCACCAAATCTAAACACAAAGCCGGCGATATGTTGGTCTTTAGTGAAAAATTTTCTTGCCCAGTTTCTGGTTTTACAATTTCTGAAATCGAGCCGCGCCTATTTTCTTTCAACTCTCCGTTCGGCGCCTGTAAACATTGCGACGGCCTTGGAACTGAACTTTATTTCAGCGAAGATCTAGTAGTTGAAGATGAAAATTTGAGCTTAAGAAATGGCGCAATCGTAGTTTGGCAAGGTGTGCAAGAACGCTTCTACCAACAGGTTTTGCACGCCATGTCGCTGCATTATGATTTCAGTTTAGATGAACCTTTCAAAAACCTTTCTCCTGAAGTTAAAAAAATAATTTTCTACGGCACTGGTGGCGAAGAAGTTGAAATTAAAATCGAAGACGGACTCAAAGCCATCAAGGTTAAAAAGACTTTCGAAGGCGTGATGAACAGCTTGAAAAAAAGATATTTAGAAAGCGAAAGTGAATCAATGCGCGATGATTTGTCGAAATTCCAAACTCTAAAAACTTGCGAAGAATGTGACGGCCACCGCTTGAACGCCGAGGCTTTGTCAGTAAAAATCGCCGGCCTGCACATTGGCGAAGTTAGCAAAATGTCAGTTGAGAGATCAGTGGAATGGTTTGACGCTTTAGATGCGCAACTAACCAAAATGCAAAGCCAAATTGCTGAACGTTTGCTTAAAGAAATCACGCGCCGCTTGGGTTTCTTGCGCAATGTTGGTTTGGAATATTTAACCGTAAATCGCCAAGCCGGAACTTTGTCGGGCGGTGAAGCACAAAGAATTCGTCTGGCTTCACAAATTGGTTCAGGACTTTCTGGCGTGCTTTATGTACTGGATGAACCCTCAATTGGCCTGCATCAATCCGATAACGACAAGTTGATTACCACACTAAAAAATCTGCGTGATTTAGGAAATTCTGTCATCGTTGTAGAGCATGACGAAGAGATGATGCGTGAAGCGCAATATTTGATCGACGTGGGACCGGGTGCTGGAATTCACGGTGGTGAAATTATTTCTGCAGGCCTTCCCAACGATGTAATCAATGATCCAAACAGCATTACCGGTCAATATTTAAGCGGCAAAAAGCAAATCGAAATTCCAAAAAAACGCCGCAAAATTGATCCGAAAAAAATGATCACTTTGAAAGGTGCGACGATCAACAACTTGAAAAATGTTACGTTGAATTTGCCTTTGAAAATTTTTGCTGCGGTGTCTGGAATCTCTGGTGGCGGTAAGTCGAGCTTGATTATCAAAACCCTTTATCCGGCTTTGAATAAAATTTTGAACAAAGCCAAAGCAGTTCCGGGGCCATTTGAAGCTTTGATGGGAACTCACTTTATTGATAAAATTATTGAGATCGATCAATCGCCAATCGGCCGTACGCCTCGCTCTAACCCTTGTACTTACGTTGGTGCTTTCACTTTCATTCGTGAATTTTTCACCAACTTACCTGAATCGAAATCACGCGGCTACAAAGTCGGCAGATTTTCTTTCAACGTAAAAGGTGGACGTTGCGAAACTTGCCAAGGTGATGGCTTGATCAAAATCGAAATGCACTTCTTGCCAGACGTGTATGTACGTTGCGACACGTGCCACGGCAAACGCTACAACCGCGAGACTTTGGAGATTAAATACAAAGGTAAGTCAATTTCTGATATTTTAGAAATGACAGCGGATGACGCTGCTGAATTTTTCACAACCATGCCACACATCTACGACAAATTTAAATCTTTGTGTGACGTTGGTTTGGGCTACATGTGCATCGGACAAAGCGCTACAACACTTTCGGGCGGTGAAGCACAGCGGATTAAATTGGCAAAAGAGTTGAGCAGAAAAGCGACTGGCGACACATTGTACATACTTGACGAACCAACAACTGGTCTGCATTTCGAAGATATTAACAAACTTCTAAAAGTGCTGCACACCTTGGTTGACGCCGGAAATTCAATTCTAGTAATCGAGCATAACTTAGACGTACTAAAAACCGCCGACCACATCATCGACATCGGTCCATGCGGCGGTGAAAAAGGCGGCTACATCGTTGCTGAAGGCACTCCGGAAGAAGTGGCAAAAAACAAAAAATCAGTAACGGGAAAATATTTAGCGAAGATTTTGAAGTAACTTTCTTGCTGTCACTATTC
>CAIRMX010000093.1 GCA_903879805.1 uncultured Alphaproteobacteria bacterium
CATGCTTAATTCTCAGGAACATGCGAAAGTTTCTGCACTTGATTTCCTTGGTTACAAAATTCCAGAAAAGATGATTATTTCTTCAATAACTAAAGAATCACCCAATTATAAAATTTTGAAAAATGGCGATGTGATCACTAAATTGAATGGAGTCCCAGTCACCTCAGCAACTGGCTTTAAAAAACTACTGTCTCAGCTTTCATCCCCAAAAACTTCGAGCGATCAAATGCAGTTGACTGTTTTTCGTGATGGTTCAGAGAAAGTTTTTACAGTAAGTACTTACAAAGCCACCTCAACGCAAAAAGTTTTAGGTTTAATGATTGAATCACAATATCAATATCCATTTACGATCAAAATAAGATTAAAGGATGTCGGTGGTCCAAGTGCTGGCTTGATGTTTTCACTTGGGATTGTAGAAAAATTGAGAGCAGAGAATTTAACAAGGGGCAGAAACATTTCAGGAACTGGAACCATTGATGCATTTGGAAAAGTGGGACCTATCGGCGGAATAGAAGAGAAGTTGATTGGAGCGGCACGGGCTGGCTCAAAACTGTTTTTAGCACCAGCACTAAATTGCAACGACATTAGGCACGTTCCAGAGGGCCTGCAAGTTGTTGCTGTGGAAACCCTGAGAGAAGCTGTTGCTGCATTGAAGAGTAAAGATCTGGAGTCATTACCGGCGTGCGGCTGATTTAAGCATTCTTTAAGTTTTGCGCCTTTGATGAACAGGCAACTTTGCTTCCGCTTTCGCCCTGTAGGCCTAAATTCTGTACCGTATGCCCATGGTCTTTAACTCTGCTTTTACCCCAGGTGCAAATCGTCGTCGCGGTCCACTACCGCTAACCATCACAGTTTTAGTGCTGCTCTCAATTGCGTTAGTAAGCATGAGTGGTTTCTATGCTGATTGGCTTTGGTTTAACTCAGTTTCGTTTACAAAAGTTTGGCAAACGACACTATTCACTAAAGCTTGGCTCTTTGTACTTTTCGGTCTTGTAACTTCATTGGTGATAATTGCAAATATTTTAATTGCATATAGATCAAGACCTGTTTTTGCTCCATTGACGATCGAAGCAGATAATTTAGAACGCTACCGGGCACAAATTGAACCTGTTAAACGTATGGGATTTTTGGCTGTTGCATTAGGACTTTTCTATTTTGCCGGAACAGCAGGATCGCAGCTATGGGAGCCATGGTTACTTTGGAGAAACGCAACTCCATTTGGTGTCAAAGATCCACAATTTAATTTAGACATTTCGTTTTTTGCTTTCTCACTTCCTTTTTATCAAGCATTAATTGGCTGGGCCATTTCAACTTTAATTCTTTCCACTCTTGCTAGTGCGGCTGTTCATTACTTGTATGGTGGAATCAGACCTCAGAGTGTCGGCGAAAAAACTACAGTTGCTGCGCGCGTGCAGTTATCAGTTTTGCTTGGATTAATTGTTCTTGTAAAAGCAGTCGCGTATTGGTTCGACCGGTATCAACTAGCATTAAAAAATGATCGGTTAATAACTGGATTGAGCTTCACAGATGTAAATGCCGTGTTACCAGCGAAAGCAATTCTTGCTTGGATCGCAGCAGTTTGCTCGCTATTATTTTTTGCAAACATAATCCGACGTTCATGGGTTTTGCCAAGTGCAGGCATTGCACTATTGGTTGTCAGCTCAGTCGTTATCTCAGGTTTATATCCAGCTGCCATTCAGCAGTTCCAAGTTAAACCAAGTGAGTCAACCAAAGAAGCACCATTTATTCAACGAAACATTGAAGCAACTAGAGCTGCTTATGGAATCGATAAAGTTGAAATTTCCGAATATGCAGCGACAGTTGACACTGCAGCTGGTCAATTAGCTTCTGATGCCGAAACAATTTCAAATATTCGTTTGATGGATCCAAATGTTGTTTCAGCGACATTCCGTCAGTTGCAACAGATCAAGCCTTATTACACCTTTGCTGATTCTCTAGATGTAGATCGATACAAAATTAATGGAAAAGTTCGGGATGTTGTAGTAGCTGTACGCGAATTAAATATCGAAGGTAACCCAAACCGAAATTGGATTAACGATCATTTGGTTTACACCCACGGTTTTGGTTTCGCTGGTGCTTACAGCAATGAGCAAGACACCGATGGAAA
>CAIRMX010000094.1 GCA_903879805.1 uncultured Alphaproteobacteria bacterium
AAAAAGAATACTCCGAAATAAAAACATGACCAACTCAACTCACGCTGCCGTATCGATTTTAATCGGTGCTGATTTGGGAAAATCATTCCGAGATTCTTTCAGCGGAGCGAATAAACAGCTCTCTGCTCTTGGCGATGCAATCAAAAAGGTAAATGATAAAGCGGGAGAAATTGAGGCTTTCAGAAAATCATCGCGCGCCACAAAAGAAGCGTCTCTAGCATATCAGGAAGCGAAGCAAAAGCTGAATCTTTTAAGCGCGGAAATCAGCAAAACCGACAAACCTTCTAAAGAGCTTCAGAACAATTTTCGTAAGGCAGAGACGGCTGCACAAAGAGCAAAAACCGCTTTCATGGAGTCAGCGCAAGCTACTCGCGAAATGGGCAAAGCCTTAAGTGCCGCTGGCGTTGATTTCAAAAATCTCAATCAGCAGCAACAGGTTTTAGGAAAGACTCTCGAAACTTTAAAAAAGAGACAGGCAGCCCTTCAAGCAAATGCCGATGCCAAATCACAAAATCTTTCTAACCGCGCTAATTATCGCGCGCAGATGGGAGATGCGGTTGCACTTGGAGCAGTTCTTTATTCTGTAGTTAAACCAGCGGTAGATTTTGAATATGCAATGGCTCAGGTAGGAGCTGTAACTGAGGAAGCGGCAAATTCTGAAGGATTTAAAAAGCTCACTGCTAAAGCAAGAGAGTTAGGAAATACCACTCAATTTACTTCTGCTCAAGCTGCCCAAGGCATGAAATTTCTGGGCATGGCTGGCTTTAACACCAATCAGATTTTGGCAGCGACTCCGGCGATTCTGAATCTAGCAATTGCCGACAATATGGAGTTAGGGCAATCCGCAGAGATTGTTTCAAACATCCTAAACGGCTTTGCCATGAAAGCTGAACAAGCTGGAGAAGCGGCGGATGTTTTGGCGCAAGCCGCAATTGCCACCAACACCGATGTCAAAATGCTTGGTGAAACGATGAAATTCGTTGCACCTGCGGCAGCGGCAGTTGGCGGAAGTTTAAAGGAAACTACAGCACTCGCAGGTGTTTTAAGTAACGCTGGTATCCAGGCGACAATGGCGGGAACTATGTTGAGATCAGCATATTTGCGCCTTGCTGCTCCGGCAAGAGCTGGTTCGAAGGCTTTGGGTCAAATGCGTGATGAAATGAAGATCAGCGCCGAAGAAATGCCGGACGTTGCCAAAGAAGCATTGCTTGCTCAAAACAGGCTTAAAGGTCTTGGTGTAAAGATTTTTGATAAAGGCAAAATGCGATCAATGGTCGATATTTTACGCGACCTACACAACGCAACAAAGAATCTTTCTGACGATAAAAAACTTAGCGTCATCAAAGACATCTTTGGCACTTATTCAACCTCCGGCGCTTTAGCAATATTCAAAGGATTTGAAACCGGTTCGGTTGATGAGGTTTTAAACAAAGTCAATCACGCTGACGGCACTGCAAAAGCGATGGCGGATAGATTAAGCAATACCACTCGCGGTTCGTTTCTTGAGCTTGATTCTGCAATTGAATCAATTGGCATTTCACTTGGAAATACATTGCTTCCAACCATTTCAACAACTGCCAGAGAAATTGCAGGTATGGCTTTGAAGGTCAGTAATTTTTCAGAGAAATTCCCGGTATTAACCAAATATATCGGACTGACTGTTGTTAGCATCATTGGCTTGAAAATTGCCACTATCGCTCTTGGTTATGCTTTTACTTTTGTAAGAGGTGCTTTCTTAACAGCACAAGGCGTGTTGCTGGCTTTCAGAACAACTGTTACTTTAGTTGGTCTGGCAATGCCAGTTATCACCACTGCAATTCGTGCAATGGGCTTGGCTTTGATCAGCAATCCAATTGGACTTATAATTGCAGGAATCGCACTTGCTGCAACTTTGCTAATTGCAAATTGGACGCCGGTTGGAGAATTTTTTAAGAATATTTTTAGCGGAATTATTGGATGGGTGAAAAGTGCTTTTGATTGGGTGATGAAACTGGTTGAGCCTTTAAAATCAGTTGTTGGCTCAATCACAAATGTTGCCGGAAAAGCGTGGAATTTTGTCAGCGGAAATTCTGATGCAAAAAATTCAAGCTCTTCAACAGTTGGAAATGTTGTGAGCAATCTTGAATCAAACAAAAGCGATATTGGAAAAATTCCATCCTTCGAAATGCCAAATATTACAGCCCCGACAAGCGGAAATTCAGCACAGCAAATTTCAATTTCTGCGCCGATCACAATAAACGCTGGAGGCAATATGGATGAGAAAAAAATTGCTGATCAGGTGCGAATCGCCATTGATGAAACTTTTAGAAAATTATCCGCAAGAAAACTCGCTTTGAACTACGATCAATGATTTTCGATTCCTTTAAAAACCTTGGTGGCAAGCTGAATTTAAACAGCGCGCTTGGAATCAACATGATGATGATTCTTGGTGCTTATCGTTTCGCAATCAGCTCCGCCGCTTTTCAAAGTCTAAAAAGACAAAGCGAATATCGCTGGCAGGAAGTTAACAGAATTGGTGCTGATCCAGCTTTGCAATTCACAGGATTTGGTGTGGAAACAATTGATCTTGATGGCGTGATTTATCCGCACTTTAAAGGAGGTTTGCGTCAGGTTACGTTGATGCGCGCTGAAGCCGGAATTGGCAAACCGCTGTATTTGATTTCGGGAAACGGCAATGCTTTTGGTAAATGGTGCATCGTAAAAATTTCAGAAAACCAAAGTGTTTTCATGAAAGATGGCGCACCACTTAAAATCGAATTTTCAATCAGTCTTAAGCGTTATGGCGAAGATGCAAAACCAGGCGTTAAAGGAATCATTCAAAACATCGTTAAAGCAATATGATTACTTATGTCACAAAAGATGGTGATGTGCTTGATGCAATTTGCTGGAAGTATTATGGAAGCGCTTCGGGAACAGTTGAAAAAGTTTTAGAAGCCAATCGTCACCTTGCAGAACTCGGCGCGATATTTAGTGCCGGCGTAAAAATTGTTTTACCAGATTTGGCTCAGGAAGAAGAAACAGAAAGCGTTAAACTTTGGTCGTGAATCCAGCATTCAAAATTACTGCCGATAAGAAAGATGTTACAGCGTTAATCGCGCAAAGATTAGTTTCGATAAACATCACTGACGAAACTGGTTTGGTTTCCGACACTTGTGAAATCCTTTTAGACAACCGCGATGAGAAATTGGAAATACCGCCACGCGGTGCTGTCTTGGAAGTTTCTCTTGGTTATGAAGACAAGCCTCTAACAAAGATGGGAAGCTACATTGTTGATGATGTCGAAGTCTCATCGCCACCTTTGCAGATGCGAATTACTGGCAAGGCAAGCAACACTCTCGACAAAAATTTAAGCAAAAAAATCAAAGCTCCGAAGAGCAAATCTTGGCACGGATACACGCTGGTTGGAATCATTACTGCGATTGCCAACAACCATGGTTTCAAGGCGGCGATAGATGACTATTTTAAACAAATCTACATCTCGCATTTAGATCAAACTGACGAAAGTGACATCTCTTTTCTTAACACTCTGGCGCAAAGTTATGGTGCTTTTGCAAAGCTGTCACTTGGAAGGCTGCTCTTTTTTAGAAGAGGAGTAAGCGTTTCAGAAAACGGCAAAGAACTTCCTACGACAAAATTTTCTGCTTCACAAATCAGTGATTGGAAACTTCGCGTTTCTGACATGGAAAAATTTGGCAAAGTGATTGCCAAATGGCACAACTTCGCCACCGGAAAAGAAGAAGATGTTTTTGCTGGAACCGGCGATCCAGCTTACACGATGCGATATAAATTTGTTAGCTCTGACAGAGCGCTTGCCGCAGCAAAAGCAAAACTCTCTGAATTTAAACGCGGCGCAGAAAACTTAAATTTTTCCACTACAGGAAATCCAAAACTCAGCGCTGAAAACAAGATCACTTTCACCGATATCAAATATCTCAAAAACAAAAATTGGATCATCACGAGTGTTAACCACTCGCTTACTGACCAAGGATTCACAACCCAAGTAACCGCAATCATCAAACTATCCAATGTGGAGTAAAATCAAAAAATCTGACGATGGAGAATTCATCATCACCAAATGCGAATTGGAATTACTGCTTGAGCAGGCTTCAAAAGAAGGAGCTAAACAGGCTTTAACAGAACTGGGTCTTCATGATGAAAACGCACCAACTGATATCCGTGATTTGCGCGAGCTTCTAAAGGCATTTCGTATGGCGAAGAAGGACAGCTTCAGAATTCTGGTTAAATGCATCGTCATCGGCTTCGTAACCATTCTAACCGCCGGATTTATTTCTCTTCTTGGTGATCATATAAAACTCAAATAAAAAATTTATGCCGCAATTCGGAAAAGATTCATTAACGAAATTATCAACTTGCCACCCAGATTTACAGAAACTCTTCAATGAGGTGATTAAGCATTACGACTGCACTATCATTGAAGGTCACAGATCAGATGAAGATCAGCTAAAAGCATTCAACGCCGGCAAATCAAAAATAAAATCAGGCGGTATGCACAACAAAACACCATCACTCGCAGTTGATGTTGCGCCATGGCCAGTTGATTGGAATGATAAAAATCGTTTTTACCACTTCGCTGGCAGAGTTCAGGGAATTGCACAGATGCTAAATATTAAAATCAGATGGGGTGGAGATTGGGATTCTGACAACGATTTGAAAGATCAAAACTTTTACGACTTACCACATTTTGAATTAGTAACTGATTAAACATGGCTTGTAAATTTTTAGAAGATTTTAACGGCAATAAATCGTCAAAAAGACTTGCAGGGGCTTTTTGTTTAGTCACCGGTTCTTTGATGAAGTTTATCCTGTTTCTTTACGGCTTGCGTCATGTCACAGCAACACCTTTTGATCGTCTTGATGGATGCGCAGATAGCTTAATTTATGTTGGCGCAGCTTTGATTGGCTCAGGATTACTCGAACTTTTAAGGCAAAACAAAAAATGATCCAAAATTTACTGACAAGATTCGCAGCAATTGCTGGTGCGATAATCGCCATTTTTACTCTTGGAAATTTTTACGGCAAAAAATCACAAAAAACCAAACAGCTCGAAGAAGATTTTACAGATGCAACTGAATCAAAAAAACGCCAAGAAAATCGCCGTGGTGACGATATTTCTGCTGTTAAGCGCCGGATGCAAAAATACATCCGCAAATAGCTTCTGTTTGTGGGCAAAACCCATCACTTTGAGTCAAGAAGAATACAACACGATCTCCGAAGAAACTCTCCGCCAAATCGACAATTTTAATCAGGAATTTGAGGAACATTGCACTAAGTAAAGATTCTCAATCATTCCACTTGATAAGTGTTTAAAACGAAGCGTTCATTGGTGTCGTGGCACTTTAGCAATTTTTAAAAAAGTTTATGAACCGATTAATTTACAAAGGATTTATTGAGGACGTCAGAAATGAAAAATGCACAGACCAAGAAATTGAAAAACTGATCGATGTTTTTGAAGAAGCTGTTAACTCAATGGCGGCAACTTCTGCCAAAAAATCATTTTATGATTTGAAAGATTTTAAAGGAGCTGAGTGCTCTGGCATTAATCTTTTTACTCTGAACCTTGAACGCGAGCCAATTAGAAATTATGAAAAATACACCGGCTATTTTGAATGCGGAAAAAAGAATCTAAAAGTTGTTGCAACTCGCGGTGAATTTACAGCAGTAACACTAAGCTCAGACTAAAGGTTTCTAATTCTTTTCCTAAAAACAGAATCAAATTTTTCCAAAGTATTTTTGATCCACTCTTGCTGCACAGATCTGTCTTTCTCATCAGCGATGTTGCCATTTTTAAATAGTGCAACTTTTGACTGAGTTTTTTCAGGATTTTCCTTCCACTCTAAAGCACATCCCATTTCCCTCTCAATTACTTCCTTATCCTTCAAAAGAAGGTGATAAAAAGCCTTTGCCTCATCTTTATCGGTAATCACAAGTTCAACACCAATTTTGTTTTCACGAGTGTTAAGAAGCGTGTTTAAATGAAAGCCACTGCGACCAATTGTAAAAGTTAACCAATGTTGTGGTCTTGGCTCTTGCGGACGAATTTTTGATTTTACCTCTTCAAGATAATCAACCAACCCCAACCAATAGCGATATTGCAATTTTTTGGTTTCAGAAGTGGTTTGATTCTCAATTTCTTTTGCTGCGTCAGAAACTGTTTTACTCCAATTATTTGGTTTAGAAATTACATTGAATTTTGGTGCTGCGGCAGAATTGCCAATTTTCCATAATTCAACTTCCAAACCAAAGAAACGGAATTTTTTATCGGTAATTTCGTTAAGCCAATCAAGTGCAGCACGATGTTCTTCGGTAAATTTTGCCGCAACCCAAACAATCGTCACTGACTGCAATCCAGCAGCGTAAGTTAAAAGCTGACCAAGATGTTTGTGATCAGTTCTTTCGATTTGGTTTTCGATCAAAACTAAGCTGTTATCTTCGGTGTTCTTGCATAAAATATCTGCTCTAAACGGACCCACATCTTTTTCTTGAGCTTCAAGTTCTATCTCAATTCCTATTACTTCTCCCAACATCTCCAAATTTTCCTCACGCGCAAGCCACGGCGTAAAATCTTGCCCTTCAGTTTGCCATATTTGGCGAAGATCAACTTTTTCTAATTTTCCTAACATTTTTTACTGCTTTGTTGTTAATAAAAAATAGCGGCCAGGTACACTTCACTTATGTATGTATTTTTAATATTTTTTCTATTTCCCTTTTCACTATTTCTGGCATTGCAAGTGAGCGCCAGTCATTAAGTGGTTTGGTAAACCAGTTAATACATTCCATTTCGGATAGATCGTTCGAAATAATAAACTCTTTAACTTCTACTGCTGAAGTTCTTGATAAACCTAAGTTTAAAAGTGAAAGCTGAGTCTTGGTGTTAACCCCCATTTCAAGATATAGAGCAATGTCATCTACGATTTCATTCGCAAGTTGCGTGTTACCGACTTTTAAAAAGAAGTACTTCAGAAGATCATTGTAGCACGAAAGAAACTTTGGGGCTTTGTAGCGCGCAATAGATTCTATATCTTCTAGCACACTTCGTATTGTTATATGCACTTCTTCTGCTTTTTTTAGAGCTTTTTGACGCTCTTGTATGATGCGGCTAATTGATCTTCCTTGCATCCAGTGAACAGTTACAATAGCGGCTCTAAAAGCTGCGCCATCTTTACCAAGTTGATTAGTTAAACGATTAAATATTCTTTGAAGCACTTGTACATATTTTTTAACAGAGTCAGTGTCTGATGCAAAAGGAACCAAAAGATTTTCGCGCTCCTTCTCCTCATATTTTTCAAAATAAATTAGCATATCCCTCATTGCCAAAGGACTAATGCCAGGATGTTTTGCCACCACCGCTTCTGGAACATCAGATATTATCAGATAATTACCTACTACTCTGTCTAGCTCTTCTACCTTTTCGTTATCAATCTTTTGCATCCAAGGTATATTTTTAACTGACCCAAAAGTTCTATAGTTTATTGCCAAATACGACGCCATTGATTCTAGCGTAGTTTTGCTTGCAGCAACATCTCGTGGCGTACCTTTTTCTATAAAATCTACAAGTTCATGTTGAGTTTTTAATACCTCTTCAGTCGCTCTACCTATTTCGATAAGCTTTTTTTCTTCCGGAGCATTCCACGTAGAAGGATCAAGGCAGATTATATTTCCCTGGAATTCTTTCCCCCATCTTCCTGCACGGCCAGCGAGATTCCAAAAATCTGCGTGAGACATTGGATTGCCCCGTCCTTTTTTTGGCGAGCGAATGAATATATTTTTACAAGGTAAATTCACCCCTTCAATAAGCGTAGAGGTGCAAACCAAAAATTTGATTACCCCATCTCTAAAAAGAGATTCTACCTCTTCTTTGATCAGAAGCGGTATGTTTCCATAATGAAATGCCACGCCATATTTCAATACACCTACCAACCTGTAGTCTTTATGAATAACCTTCTCGCACAACTCTATTAAATCCAATAATCTCTTATCGTTAACTACATTATCATGACCAATAAGCTGGCATAATTGCTGCGCAGTTTTTTCTGCATCAGCTGCTCCGTTAACATAGATTATATTTCCCCCTTCTTGTCCAAGTGCAAAAGCCATCATAGGCAAACGTAGGCTGGCTGGGTCTGGAATAGCAGAAAGTTTAATCTCTCCAATAGGGGTCTTTCCTTGAAAATGGCATAGCTCCAATAACCATTTTTCACCTCTTTTTTGAGTCGCCCAAATAAGATTCTGATTAACCGTTATATCATCAAATTTTTTGCTGTAACTTAATTCATCTTCGTCAACTAATACTTCCGGATTGCTTGCGGTTGGAGAGATGAATACCAACTTCATTAATGGATTAGCTAAGATTGCTTTTTCAACCACATGTTGAAGCAAAATTCCTCTATCATTATCCGCTAATTTGTAAGCTTCATCAACTATAAGAATATCGATAGAATTTTGGGTGCGCGATAAAAGTAACTGCAGCCTTTCTTGCGTAAAAATATAGACATGCGATTTATTTTTATCGGACTGAGTAAAAGGAAACGAGGTAACTACAACACTAGAAGCCTTTATGTCTTCACTCAAAGCTCTTTGAAAATCTAACTCCACTTCTGAGATCAGAGCTCTTGTTGGTACTAAATATACAATGGATATCGATTCTTTTTCTGATATTTTTTCTAATAACCATTGCTTCACCAAGTAGGATTTTCCAGCCGAAGTTGGCGCTGAAATGCTAATTTTTTGAAAATTATTTAACGCATCCCAAAATGATTTTTGAAAAATATTCGCATCAATACGATCTCCATTTTTTAACCAAATAGAGTTTTCAATTTCTTGCTTTATCCAGCTTCTATTTCCCAGAAAACTATTTTGCCAATCACTGTCCCCATCCTTTAACAATCCTCTTTCCTGAGCTAAAGAAATTGTTCTTCTGTTAGAAAGCGTGTTTAAAATAAACTGCGCAGAATTCTTTTGGGAAGAAGTAGTGGCATCTTTTTTTTGAAGACAAAATTGAGAAATTCTTAATGCAATATCCTGTCTATTAGAATTTTTAGAATGAGAGAGAAAACTCGCGCACTGCAGCAAATAATCCCAGTTACAAGATTGATGATTTTTAGAGGATGATTGCCAATTATTTAGAGCGGCGAATTGAGATGATACGGAAGCTAGAAGTAAATTTTCGTATTCTTTTCTGAAGGTATTTTGGTTAATTAGCCAATCTAAAATTTCCTCACTCATCTGCCGTATTTTTTTTAATTATTTCCGCCACCTGCACATCAGATAAACCCATCACTCTCAAAAACTCATCCCTGAAATCTTGGACTGAAACAAACGGTAGGCAAAAAAAGTGAATTTTAAATTCGGACAATCCTTTATTTTTAAGCTTTGCAGCGATGTCTTCTTTCCATTTTTTGCAATGCTTATCTATCGCTTCTTTGGAAGTTTCTTTTGCATACAAATCTTTATCAAAACCAATTAAGCACAAGCCACAATAAATAACGCCATTAAACTCAGGATTGTCTTTGTTCAAAATATTTTTTACAGCTTCGGTGTAAGTTGAATTCGCAAGATTTAAATGAGTTGTAAGCAATAATAAATCTTCATGATCCGCATCATTTTCCCGCTTTAAAATTGGGGAAATACTTCCAACACAATCATCTAATGCGCCAGAATAGCTCTTATGTAGCTTTGATTCTCCCCAATATAGTTCCAACTTTCCTTCTTGATTAACTCCCGCATGAACACCATCCGCTCCATGATAATGAACGCCTCCACTTGTTTTTACGCTCATTTTACAAAATAACTGGGGGAGTCCCAATAAAACTTCTCCAAGAATGAAAAGTAGCATTTCTCCGCCTTCACCAGTCTTTTTTAGTGGTGTAAAAAGTTTTGCCGCATCTGACCGCAATCTCATCAAATGAGTGCTCATTTTTGCTTTTTTATCCCTCTCATCTGCTTCGAGGATTTTACTTCTTGGAATAACATATTGGATAATATGGCGAGCGATAAACTCTATAAAATCCTTCGATCTAACTCCTCCATTGCCATCAAGCTGGATCATGTGAGCATAAAACTTTGTCTGCGTTTCTTCCAAGTCAACTGCATGCTCAACAGTTTTTAGATAAGCATCAAGACTGCTGGCTTCACCTCTGCGTATATCATCAATTATTTTTGTTATTAGATTTTCGGTCATATTGGTGATTTTAATTAAGTGTCAAAACCTACTATTTTTGCTTCACAAATTTCTTCAGTAAGCTCCATAAGTTTCTTCACATCCCTAGCCAAAATCTCTAAATCTTCTTTTGATATACGATAGCTGGCATCATACCTACCGCCAATATACGCATATTCTAAGAGTTTGAAACGATCTTTTTCTTTTTGAGTTTTTTTCGGAAAAAGATTTACTAATTCAGAATGATATTTGGCAGTCGTGCGACCCAGAATCCCAAGATAATGCTCTTGCGGATTGTAGTTGGTAAAAACCAGGAGAGTGGTTTTGTAGGAATGCTCTGCAGCTTGATGTAGATGGAATGCCGCTTGCGCCAAAAAGCTTCTATCTTTTGAAGATTCTTTAAGATTTGAAACATAATCCCTAAAAAATAAGCGAGATTTTTTAAACCAATGTTCGAAGTAATCTTTGGCAATTCTTTGCTTCTCTTCCGGCTTTAGTTTTCTCTTATTGGCGAGTTTGTATTTTTTGGAATCATAAAGTGTGACGCCTTCTTTTTTGATGTCGGTGAAGAGATATTGCCCTTCAGCAAGGCTGATGTTTAGGCTTTGAATATCGTGAGCTATAACTCTAACTGGAGCACTTAATTTCAATTTTCCTGCGCCGCTCCAGGAAACAAATTCATCGGTGGTTTCTTTTTTCTCAGTTACGACCAGCACATCATAATCAGAAATATGACCGGTTTTCTGCTGAGGTTTTAAATCCTTTTTCTCTTTGTAATCGCCACGCGCATAAGAACCAAACAAGATAATTTTTTCAACATCCTTGCAGCTTTTTTGAATTGCGGAAACAATTTTTTGCAATTCGTCCTGCTTGTTTTGTGGAAGATGTTTGAGCGATTTTTTCATATTTTTATCATCAAAATTAATATGTGAGATCGTGTAATTTTTTTAACAAATTTCATAAACCACACCTCGTCCTTTGCCGAAAGTTTTGATCTTTTTCATCTCAAGCAAATCTCGCAATTTTGCTTTTAAAGTGCTGCGATTAGCTTCCGTTAACCTTTGAATATCAGAGATTGCAAGACGCTTATGATTTTTAAGAACCTTCAAAATTTCTAAGTGCAGTTCATCAAAATTTTCCTGCAGAATTTTTTCAGCTTTGACCTTTTTCTCTAAATTATCTTTTTGCTTCTTGAGGGACTTTAGGAAAAACAAAATCCAGTTTTCGAATTTGATTTTCTTGGTTTCCAAAGTGGTTTGGCAGTCGCGCAGATTTTTGTAGTAGAGGTCTTTGTTATCTTCGATGATACTTTCAAGAGAGCTGTATTGGATGTAGCTGTAGCCTAGCTTTAGTAAAAGCAAATTGGTAAGGATTCTGGATAACCTTCCATTACCATCTTGGAACGGGTGAATTGCCAAAAAAACTACGATAAAAATTCCGGTAGTGATCAGGGGGTGAGTTGATTTTAATTCAAAAGCCTTGTTGGTCCATGAAAGCAAATCGACCATTTTCATGGGCGTTTCAAACGGTGTGGCGGTTTTGAAAACAATGCCGATTTCTTTTCCATTTGCGTCAAAAGCTACAACATGATTATCGAGCTTTTTATATTCTCCTCTATGACGAATATCTTTTGAACTATGCTTTAGAAGGACGGAATGAAGTTGTTTAAGGTGGTTTTCGGTCATCTTTAGGTCTTCAAAACTATCCAAAATCAAATCCATTGCATCCGAATAGCCGGCGACTTCCTCTTCATCTCTACTTTTAAAAGATGTTTTTCTTATGTTGGAAAGAAGGGTTTCAACTTGCGCATCGGTTAGTTTAACGCCTTCAATGCGCGTACTTGAAGCAATAGATTCAATAGTTGCTGATTTTTTAAGCATCTTCAAGCGATCAGGCGAAAGTGTGTTAATTGCCTGCCATCTGCCTTTAAACTCATCAATTTCGCTGATGAGGTTCAATATCTCGTTGGTAATAGTGACTTGGTAGTCGGTCATAAAATAGCTTTGCTTAAAGTTAAATATCACAAACGCATTCTAAACCAAGAATCACTTAATGTCCATAAAAATGTCCAATTATGTCTAATTTATTGTGGCGGGTAAGATTCGAACTCACGGAAAAACCCTTTCGATTTTTCGCAAAGTGTATGAGGTGAAAGCATCTGATTTTTATCGAACTTTTCGGTATGGATGAAAATGGCTTTGAAGCCTTGATTTTATTGATTCCAAAAAACTACGACTAAGTTCGCAAACTACCACCCATCCACCGCCAGAACGCCGTAGCGAAACAAGTCTCCACTTGATTTGCCGGCGTTCTGCACCCTCCTCCAAGCTCTGTATTTGCGGCCGTCCTCCGACATTCTCCATTCCAATTCAGCTCAACTTTTTCCTCTCCAAAAACTTCAAATTTTGCCGAATTTGGGGGTATTTTCTCTCCAATTCTCCGTTTGGGCTTAACCGTTTCGCAAAAGGTATGGCTTCTAAAACAGAGGCTCTGCGAGCTTTTGATCGAACTTTTTGGACTGCTTCTCATCTGATTTTTTTGGCATTTATTTCGAACTAGTCACGTTTTTTAGAGATGTTTTCTGCCGAAAATTTTTTGCATTTCTTCAGAAATTTCCTCTTGCCAAAAACATTTTTTCCAAAATCATTCGCCTCGTCGGGGGTTGTCCAGAAGTGCGACAAGAAGTCGCACAATTAACTGTTAAAATGGGCTTAACCGTTTTTTGGTTCTGCCCAGATTTAACCTGCTGTGTTGTCAGCAGTTTCCTATTCTGACATGCGTTTTGGGCAACTGATTCGTGTGAAGCTCAG
>CAIRMX010000095.1 GCA_903879805.1 uncultured Alphaproteobacteria bacterium
CTCATACTGGGTGTCACCCCGTCTTCACGACGGGGTCCAGTCAGCGCGGTAAGTATTTTAGTTCTGCTTAATCTCTTTCGAAAACTCCCGAACTTTTTTTGTCACCGCCGCCACAATTTCTGCCGAATTTTTCTTTGCTAAAAAATTGTCATTAACTTCTGACACAATAGTTGATCCAACAATCACGCCATCTGCGCCGATTTTGGCGAATTCGCCAGCTTGCGACGGCGTTTTAATTCCAAAGCCAATCGCGATTGGCAAGTCAGAAATTTGCCGTAATTTTTGCAAGCTTTTTTTATTTTCAGAAATGTCGGCAGATCCTGTGCCTGTAATTCCTAACATCGAGATCAAATATAAAAATCCACCAGCGTTTTTGGCGATTTTCTTGGCGCGAGTTTGATCGGTTGTTGGCGCAAATAAATGAATCAAATCAAGTTTGGTGCGCGAAATTTGTGACAAAATTTCGGCCTCTTCTTCCAGTGGCAAATCAACAATCAAAATGCCGTCAATGCCTGATTTTTCTGAATCGGCAAAGATTTTATCCAAACCATATTTGAAAATTGGATTGAAATAGCTCATCAAAATCAGCGGAGTTTTTTGGTCAGATTTTCTGAACTCTGCCGCCATTTTTAAAGTTTTGATCAGGCTCATACCGCTAGCAACGGCGCGTTTTGCCGCGTTTTCAATGATTGGTCCGTCGCCCGATGGATCAAGAAAAGGCACACCAAGTTCAATGATGTCGGCACCAGCCGCGGGTAGCTCTTTAAGCAGCTCTAACGAGGTTTTGTAATCAGGATCACCCGCACAAATGTAGGCAACAAAAGCGCACTGCTTTTTGGCTTTTAGCTCTAAAAATTTTTGTTCAATTCTTTTCACAATTTTACTCCCAAATGTTGTGCGATGGTGTTGATGTCTTTGTCGCCGCGGCCCGAAAGGTTGAGGATGATGGTTTGATTTTTTTTCATCTTCTTAGCCAATTTGCAAACGTAAGAGATGGCGTGAGACGACTCTAGAGCCGGAATGATGCCTTCAGTTCTGCACAAAAGTTGAAAAGCGGTTACAGCCTCGTCATCCGTGGCGCTGACATATTCGACGCGTTTTTGTGAGTGTAAAAAAGCATGTTCGGGGCCGATGCCGGGATAGTCCAAGCCCGCTGAAATCGAGTGCGCGTCTTGAATTTGTCCATCGTCATCTTGCAAGAAATAAGTTTTATTGCCGTGCAAAACTGCGACGCTGCCGCCAGCAATTGAAGAAGCGTGATCTTTGGTGTTAAGTCCACGGCCAGCGGCTTCAACGCCATACATTTTTACTGATTTGTCTTTCAAGAATGGGTGAAACAAACCAATCGAATTTGAACCGCCGCCGATGCAGGCAACTAAAGCGTCAGGAAGTTTGCCTTCAACTTTTAAAATTTGTTTTCTGGCCTCTTTGCCAATAACGCAGTGAAAGTCGCGAACCATTGTTGGATAAGGGTGCGGGCCGGCAACGGTGCCAAGTAAATAATAGGTGTCACGCGCATTTGAAATCCAATCGCGCAGCGCTTCATTAATTGCGTTCTTCAAACTTTTCGATCCAGACTCAACTGGCACAACGGTTGCGCCCAAAAGCTTCATGCGAAAAACATTTTGTGCCTGACGCTCAACATCTTTCGCGCCCATGTAAATAGTGCAGGGAAGCGAGAAAAGTGCGCAAACTGTGGCAGTTGCAACGCCATGTTGACCGGCTCCGGTTTCAGCAATGATGCGCTTTTTGCCCATTTTTTTGGCGAGCAAAATTTGCCCCAAGCAATTATTGATTTTGTGCGAGCCGGTGTGGTTGAGCTCGTCGCGCTTCAAATAAATTTTGGCGCCGCCAATTTCTTTGGTGAGCCTTTCAGCTAGGTAGAGTGGGCTTGGACGGCCGACGTAATCTTTTAAATAGTAAGCAAGCTCGGCCTGAAATTTGGGATCTTTTTTAGCTTTTTTGTAAGCGGCATCGAGCTCGAGAAGTGCCGGCATTAAAGTTTCGGCAACGTAACGCCCGCCAAATTGGCCGAATTTTCCGCTGCTGTCGGCTTGGTAATTAGTCATTTGTGAAAGTTGATTCTGATTAGGAAGTGCAAGGCTTGGCAACCTAGAAGCGGATCAGGAATTTTCTAGCGGAAAGTTGATAAAATTATTTTTTGTACATCGTTACCAAAGTTTGTCACCCCGTCTTCACGACGGGGTCCATCTCGTCACAATTTTCTAGCTAAAATTTTACGAAATATTCGCGACGAAGTGGACCCCGTCGTGAAGACGGGGTGACACCGAGAGTGGATCGAGATTTCGACTAAAAAATGATCGCAAACTTTTCTTAATTTTCGAATTGACATCCCAGTCGTCACCCATAATTTCCGGAAAAATTCCATGAATTCCCAAGCAATCCAAACTTTTTCCGAAAATAAGTGGCTTTATTCCTCTCAGCATTCACAAACAAAATCGACAGCAAAGGCCGCGTATCAGTGCCGGCGCAGTTTCGATCGTCTTTGGTGAATCCTGATTTTTCCGGAGTTGTGGTTTACGAATCTTTCGTAAATGACTGTATTGAGGGCTGCGACATTGATCGCATTCGTAAAATTTCTGAATCAATCGACAATCTAGATCCATTTTCACAAGACCGTGATGCGCTCGCAACGGCGCTACTTGGTGGCTCTTTCCAACTTTCAATTGATGCAGATGGACGCGTGATTTTGCCAGAATCTCTGCTCAAAAAATTAAAAATAAAAAGCACCGCAGTTTTTGTTGGCAAAGGCCCAACTTTCGAAATTTGGAATCCCGAAAAATTCGATGATTACATGGCGAAATCCAAGAAGAGCGCGCGCGGCAAGCTTGATTTGGTGAGGCTTTCAAAATGAACAACCTAGATTTTCACAAGCCAGTTTTACTTGAAGAAATGCTAGAAAATTTAGCGCCAAAAAAAGGCGAAGTTTATTTGGATGCAACATTTGGTGCGGGTGGTTACTCAAGAGCAATTTTAACAAAAGCAGATTGCAAACTTTACGCGGTTGATCGCGACGAATCGGCAAAAAATTTCGCCGCAATTTTAGAAAAAGATTTTGGCAAAAAATTTACTTTTTTGCGCGGCAAATTTTCTGAAAGTGCTGAGCTTTTGGCGCAAGAAAATGTTAGCCAGCTTGATGGAATGGTGCTTGATATTGGCGTGTCTTCAATGCAATTCGATGACAAAGAGCGCGGCTTTTCATTTGACTCTGATGCCAAACTCGACATGCGAATGGATCAGCAAAGCGAGCTGACTGCTTTTGAAGTGGTGAATGAATTCTCAGAAGGCGAACTGGCGCAAATCATCAAAGAATTTGGTGAAGAATCGAAAGCAAAATTAATCGCTAAAAAAATTGTTGAGACGCGCAAAACCGCGCCAATTGTAAGCTGCAGCGATTTAGCAAAAATCGTGCGCTCATTTTATTACGGCTATTTCAAGACTGATCCGGCGACCAAAACTTTTCAGGCGTTGCGCATTTTTGTAAATCAAGAATTGGAAGAGTTGAAGCTGGCGCTCGCCTCATCTGTGACGCTGCTTAAAAAAGGCGGCAGGTTAGTGGTGGTGTCGTTTCACTCGTTAGAAGATCAAATTGTTAAAAATTTCCTCAAAAAAGAAGCGGGCTTGGATCAAGTGGTTTCAAGATATTCGCCGGAAATTCCGCAAACAAATTTAGTCAAAAATTTTCAAATAATAACTCGGTCAGTGATTGCTCCAAGCGAAGCAGAAATTGCTGCCAACCCGCGCGCCCGTTCTTCTAGAATGCGTGTTGCGATTAAATTATAATTTTAGAAATGAAGGAACTCTGGCAACATACAAATAAATTTTACCTCGCCAACATCTCGCTTGTTGCTGCTGTGATTTTGAGCATCGTTTTGATGTTTGCTGTGCAATTCAAAGTGGAATCTTTGCAAGATGAAGTGTTGAAAACAGAAGGTGAAATTGTGGCTTTTGAAGATGAAATTCAGTTGCTGGAAGTGGAGTGGGTTTATTTGACGCGTCCCGAAAGATTGCGCACTTTGGCTTCAAGATTTTTGCAGGACAATAGTTACGCGCTGGCAAGTCAAATCAAAGATACGAGTCAGTTGGAGCAATATTATTTGGTGAATTACAAGAAGGCAGAAGAGCTGCAGGTGGCGATGGCAGAGCAGGTTTCGTTTTAATTTTTAGATATTTTTTTCTTTCAGAATTGTACTTGTGAATAACCACCCCCAACCCCTCCTTGAAAAGGAGGGGAGTTGCTCAAACCCGAGCTCGGTCAAAGCCCCTCCTTTTCAAGGAGGGGTTGGGGTGGTTATTAACGAACTCGATTTAGTAGTTTACTTCAAAGCCCCAGCAACATCCAACATTCTCAGTGAGAAAGCCCATTCATTGTCGTACCAAGAAGCAACCTTAACTAAGTTGCCGCCTAGTACTCTGGTTTGGCCAGTGTCGAAGCAAGAGCTGTAACCAGTGTGGTTGAAATCAATTGAAACCAAAGGTTCGTCAACGATTTGTAGAACTCCTTTCATGTTCACGGCGGCTTTTCTTACCGCGTCATTTACTTCTTCTTTTGTGGTGTCGCGTTTGGCGATGAAATTCAAATCAACCATCGAAACGTTAGCAGTTGGCACGCGAACTGCGCCGCCATCTAATTTTCCTTTCAATTCTGGAAGCACCAAGCCGATTGCTTTTGCAGCGCCAGTTGAAGTTGGAATCATTGACATGGCGCAGGCTCTGGCGCGGCGCAAGTCTTTGTGGGCGTTGTCGACGATGTTTTGATCGTTGGTGTAGGCGTGAATTGTGGTCATGAAACCTTTTTCAATGCCGATTGCATCATTCAAAGCTTTAGCGATTGGAGCTAGGCAGTTAGTGGTGCAAGAACCGACTGAAAGTATTTCATCTTCAGCGGTAATTGATTCGTCATTAACACCGAAGATGATGGTTTTTACTGAATCTTCTTTTGCTGGAGCCGAGATCAAAACTTTTTTCGCGCCCGATTCAATGTGTTGGTAAGCGTCTTTGTGCTGAGTGAAAGCGCCAGTGCATTCAAAAACTACATCGATTTTTAATTCAGCCCAAGGAAGTTTTTTTGGATCGCGCTCTGAAATTAACTTCACGTTTTTGCCGTTAATCACCAAAGAATTTTCACCAGCCTCAACTGATTTTGAGAAGCGGCCGTGAATTGAATCATATTTTAGCAAATGCACTTGAGTCTCTGCTGAAGCGGATCCGTTGACTGCAACTAATTCGATGTTGGAATATTTTGGATCTTCAAAAATTGCACGGGCAACGCAGCGGCCAATTCTGCCTAGGCCGTTAATAGCAACACGGATGGTCATAAATTTGTTAGTTAAAGGTTGTTTTTATTACTTCTTGATTGTCACCCCGTCGCATGACGGGGTCCATCTCGTCAC
>CAIRMX010000096.1 GCA_903879805.1 uncultured Alphaproteobacteria bacterium
AGTGAACCTGCTGAACCAGAGGATCCGCAAGATCAATACGACAAGATTAATGGAGAAAAAATCTTGCGCGAATACGGTTCCAATGGGATGAGGAACGCCATCCACTTCATTGTGGCCAAGCCTGCGAAGTCAATGGTTGAGTACCTCCTATCCCTTAAGATTAACCCAGATTTGCCAGACTACGACGAGGTGACTCCTTTCAACGTTATGAGTCAGGGCAACGTGAAACGTAATTCAACGGATCCCTAATCCCAGCCGCCTCAAACCCATCGAGCCTCAGCTTACAAGAGTCACAATGCCCACAAGAAAGAATCTCCTCACCTTTTGCCACCGGATCGTAGCAAGAATGCGTCTGAGAATAATCCACACCCAACTCCAAACCCTTGGCAATAATTTCCTTTTTACTCAATAGAATTAGCGGTGCCTGAATTTTAAAGCGGCCGTGATTTTCAATCCCAGCAACTGTCGCCAAATCAGCCAGCCTTTCAAAAGTTTCAATAAATTCTGGCCTACAATCAGGATAGCCGCTGTAATCAACCGCATTGACGCCAATAAAAATATCAAAAGCGCCAACCACTTCGGCGTAAGCTAGGGCGTAGGATAGAAAAATTGTATTGCGCGCTGGAACGTAAGTGATGGGAATTTGATTAAACTTAGAAACCTCTTGGTCTTTAGGCACAGCGATTTCGTCAGTCAAAGCCGAGTGACCGAAGATTCTTAAATCAATTTTAGCAATTTTATGCTCTTTAGCGCCCAAATTTTTTGCGATTTTTTGCGCCGATTTTAACTCAATTTCATGACGCTGTCCGTAAGAAAAACTTAAAGCATAAGTTTCAAAACCCAAATTTTGGGCAATAGCAAGAACCGTGGTAGAATCTAATCCGCCGCTTAACAGCACGATGGCTTTTTTCATGAAAAAGAAGTTTAAAAATTGACTAAAGATTTTGCGATTTTATGTTGCGCCGCCTTGCCTTAAAACAAAGAAATATTTAAGGGGCTTGAAGTGATTTAGTTCGAGCCAAAGTCTGTCATTTGGTTTTGGTTTTTTACAAAAAATCTTAAGCCAAAAAATGCCGTTAAGGCATTTTTTTCGGGGTGGTTAGCTCAGTTGGTTAGAGCGCTACGTTGACATCGTAGAGGTCGGAAGTTCGAGTCTTCTATCACCCACCAATTCCTTTAAAGGGTTGGAAAGATTTTTGGAAAGTGCATAGTTTTCTATATGCTACGCATGTGCTACTTTGAGGGATGATTAATTCAATTTAAGAGGCGCTGGTTGTGATAAAATTCCTGATGCCTTTCGATGTATGTAATTACTGCACTCTTATTGAAGCTGTTGAATGGATTGCGTATAGAGCCTATCCGATGGCGCATGATTATGATAATGATGAAAGATTCTACGAACCATCCACCCTTGAGGCATTTTATGAAGATCCTGAAGATGAGCTATCTGATTTAGATAAAGAGTTCGAGTTGGTTCGTAATGATACGGATGTTGATAAAGAAAAAATTAAAGAATTGTTAAGAAGAAGGAAGCAAGAGGCAGAAGACTTAGAAGAGAGTTATCAATCCGAAATCAGTGATGCTAAGCACGAGTTATTTATTGCTCTTAGAAAAGGAGAGCTAACCGCCTATGGTGTGTTTTTTGATAAAATGAAAGAAGGTTATTCTTCTTCTCAGTGGATAGAGAAAAAAGCATGGCGAGCAGTTGGAGACGATGATGATTACGATGGCGAAGATGAAGATGAATCCCAAGTTACTAATGCCAGAGAGGTAAGTAGTTTCTATAGTGAAAACATGTTTCTCAATGAAAAGAAGGTTCAGAAAATCCCACAATCTCATTGGAAGTTTGAGGGTATTTCGTGGAATACGGGCAAGTCACGCTCTCCAGACGGTCGGTACATATTTATTCATTTTGATTTCAATGAACTTATTAGGGTGTTTGAAGAAGATGCGCCAGAGCTCTTCACCGTAGAAAAGCGGGGTAAATATTTATTTTATAAAGATGGGGATGGGCAGAATTTGTCTAAAAAATTTAGCCCAAATAAACTAGGAAGAAAATCGGTGACAGATTGGGACGTGGTGCACGCTCACATCGCCCTTCAAATTCAGCAATCAAAAGATGGTAAGCTTCAAAAACAAGATTCTTTTGCTCAAGAGATTAAAGATTGGATAGAGGTAGAGTTGAAGCAAATCGTTGGCATCAGCACCATCAAAGCAAA
>CAIRMX010000097.1 GCA_903879805.1 uncultured Alphaproteobacteria bacterium
GAAATCTTCTTTGGAAAACTTAAGGAAAATAAACGACTAGCCATGAGGTATGATAAATCAGATCAGTCATTCATGAGCTTTATTGCTCTAGCAGCGGTGAAGATTTTATTAAAATTAATAATTAGCTAACAGTGTCTAAACTTTTAACAAATCTTTCTTCGTTAATTCCTCCAATCCGACCAGTTCCACCGGCTTTGCCGTACCTTGAGCAAAGAAATGGCGCTGCGCAGATGGAAGAAGTAAGAAGAGCTTTGGGGTTGAAAACTACTGAAGAAGAAATCAGTGGGGTTATCGCGCAATCATTGAGTCTCGATCTTTCTTTCAAGCCTTTTGAAAAAAAATTGCCAATCGAAATTCTACTCGAAGAAGTGAAGAAAAAAGCTTCGGCTTCTGAGCCAGATCACGAAAATATAGTGAAAATTCTCAATCAAGTAATTGCTTTAGATCCAGAAACCCCTTGGGCTCATTTTGATAGGGGTCAAAGTTTGTGCGCTCTTGAAAGACATGAGGATGCGGCTTTGGATTTTACCCGAGAACTTGAACTTCATGAGGACGGCCCTGGAGTTTTTCGCTCTTATTTTGAAAGAGCTTTCTGCAACGTTGCGATGAATAAAATTCACTTAGCGGTGCAAGATTTTGGTAAATATGAAAAGTCCGACACTAGTAACGAAATAGATGCAGAATTTGTTACAACGCTGCGGTCAAAAATTGATGATGAAGTAGATGCATTGCTGAAAAATGCTCGGACAAAATTTTCGGAAGCGGACAGCCTTAAGCTCTCTGATTTTGGTGAAGAAAAAAAAGAAATTTACCGAGAAGCGAAGAAGGACAAGTATTTAACCTCTTTAGAATTTTTTAATCAGCTAGTCGAATGTGTGCCAGAAAAACTTTGGGTTCACTATGATCGGGGCTTAAATCTGATGAGGCTTGGTAGGTTAGAAGAAGCAGTTTTCGATTTTGAAAAAGAGCTGGAAATTAACCAATCAGAGCATTGTAAGAAATTCTGCACATACGAAAAAGCTATTGCTCATAACGTTCTACGAGACTACGAAAAAGCAAAATCAGAATTTGAATATCTTTTGCAAATTCAAGGTGAATCACAAGATCCAATTTTTGATCGCGCTAAAAAACAATTGGAGCTATTAGAAGCCCGTCAGAAAGTCTCTACGGTAGAAAAGCAGAGAGGGGAAGAGGCGAATTACGCGTATATTGTTCCTACGGCTACTGCTATCTACCTTTCGTTGGTAGTAGTCGCGTGTGTACTTCAGCAAGGTAACGCCAGAAATAGAAGAGTGAGTTCAGGTCATTTCCGCGACGAAAAAGAGGCCGCAGAATATATTCAATTTTTTGCCAGAGAATTTTTTGATAATTTGCCTTACGAAGAATTGGCGGATCATCTGGTTGAGAATTTTCACAGACTTCCCAAAGACTTCTTTCAAAGAACAATTAAATCAAGCAGCCCTCAAGAGCTCAGAGCATTTTTAGACGAACAGCAATTTCTAAATGCAGAAGTAAAAGAGGGTCTGATTGGAAATTTTGAAGCACTTAAACAATGCGAGAAAGATCAACTTCCGAAACCTTTTAATTTTAGATTTCCTAAAAACTTTCTGCGCGATTATTTGCTTAAAGAATCAGATTCGCAAAATTATCCAAATTATCCCGCAAAAATGGCTGAAGCGATAAGAAATTTTGAAGAGGCGGCATCTAAGAAGTTTCAAGAAATTTGTGAAAATCTTTTGAGGGATGAGAAGATCAAGCCACTTTTAGCGGGCTTGGTTTCTAACGTTGAAGACTTATTGATCGCGCCAGCGAAAGATTCATATATAGCCAGCTCAGAAGAAATTTTAGAATCTTTTGGAGAAATCTTTGACTCAGAAACTCCCTCAAAAAGTCCTTTAACAACCGGCAATGCAGAACCCAAATTTTCGCAAGAAAAAGTAGATTTGGGTTCTGTTCGCTAAGAATCCCGTCCTAAGTCTCGCAGCAAATTCGCCGGACGGGTTCTGACAGCTTTTGGTAACGCTCTTGCTCTTTCTTGGAGAAAAGGGGCGTAACCTATTTGTGAGCTCGATTTCTAAATATCATTCAAAAAACTCTTCAACAACTTCGCTCTTTTTGGATGTTGCAGCTTCTTCAAAGCTTTCGCCTCAATTTGTCTGATCCGTTCGCGAGTTACTGAAAATTGTTTGCCCACTTCTTCCAAAGTGTGATCTGTAACCATACCAATACCAAAGCGCATTCTAAGCACGCGTTCTTCGCGCGGCGTTAAAGATGAAAGCATTTGGGCAGTAACTTCTTTCAATTTAGAGTGTGACGCGGCGTCGAAAGGAAGCACGGCAGTTTTGTCTTCAATGAAATCACCAAGAACGCTGTCGTCATCGTCGCCCGATACAGGAGATTCAAGACTCACCGGATCTTTCGAAGTTCTCAAAACTTTTCTAACTTTATCTACTGGCATTAACAAACGGTCAGCAATTTCTTGCGCGTCTGGTGTTCTGCCTAGTTCTTGAGTTAGTTGGCGTGAAGTTTTAACGATTTTGTTAATCGTCTCAACCATGTGAATTGGAATACGGATGGTGCGAGATTGATCGGCAATAGCGCGAGTAATGGCTTGTCTGATCCACCAAGTAGCGTAAGTTGAGAACTTGTAGCCACGACGGTATTCAAATTTATCCACAGCGCGCATTAGGCCGATATTTCCTTCTTGGATCAAATCCAAAAATTGCAAACCACGGTTAGTGTATTTTTTCGCAATTGAAACCACCAAACGTAGGTTGGCTTCAATCATTTCTTTTTTAGCTTTTAATTCTTCTTCTTGGCTGCGGCGCAAAGTGTTGATTAGCACTTTGAAGTCGACAACTGCAAGCCCCATGATTTTGGTGAACTTGCTGAGTCTAGTTTGAATTTCGATAATTTTTTCGCGGCTTTCTGAAGCAAAAACATGCCATTTTTTATCTTTCAAAGCGGCGATTTTTTTCAGCCATTCTTCGCCGGTTTCAACTCCGGGGTAGTTTTTCAAGAAATCTGTTTTGTCGATGCCGTGGCTTTGCGCAGTTCTTAGCAAATCAATTTCAATGCTTAAAAGTTTTTGCTGAGCTTCGTAAAGCTGCTCAACTAGGGCTTTAATCAATGAATCATTGAAGCTTACTTCGAGCAAAAGTTTTTCGAAATCGCCTTTTAGCTTCAAAATATCTTTGTCAGTTTTGATTTGCTCGTAAGTGCGGCTGTTCGATTTGTCGATTATTTTTTGGCAGACATGCGAAATTTTTTGGAAAAGATCCAACATTTTCGGCATCAAAATACGTTCCATTGAAACGAATGACACCACGCTTTCGTCAATTTCATCCAAGTTTTCATCTTCGAATAAAGACTCTTCAGAAGCTTCTGCCGCATCAACTTGTTGGTTAATGATTGCAGTTACATCTTCTTCTGAAGTTGCTTGTGCTTCGGCCTCAGCTTCGGCTGCTTGCAAATCGTTGTTACGGATAATTTCTTCAAGCTCAGCATTGTAAGTTTCGTCAATACGAATGATGTCGCGCAAAAGAATCGTACCGTTAGCCAAGCCATTGTACCACTCAATAAAGTGGCGCATGATTAGCGGGCTTTGGTAAAGTGATTTTACGGTTTTGTTGCGGCCTTCTTCAATTCGCATCGCGATTGAAACTTCGTCTTCGCGAGTCAAAAGTTTCACCGTGCTCATTGATTTGAGGTAGGTTTTAACAGAGTCTTCAGAACGCTTTTGGCTTTTTTCTTCGTCTTTGGCGGCTTGTCCGTCTTCAGCTAATTTGTCGAGATCGTCTTCTTTTTCGACGATCAAAATTTTGAACTCACCCAAAATATCCAAGATACGATCAAGCTTACGCGGATCGATGTCCGAATCGATGGTTTCGTTGATTTGTTCGTGAGTCAAAAAGCCTTGGGTTTTGCCTAACGCTAAAAGCTTTTTTAATTTGTCGGCTAAGTCGTTTGAAAATTGTTTGCCGTCGTCATCTTTTTTTTGCAAAGCTGAACGCACGTCTTGAATCAATTGAAATCTCTCGGCAAGTGCCACAGTTCTGTCGTTAACTGGGATTTTAACTTTTACTTTTTTCTCTTTTTTTGGCTTAGGTTCTTTCTTAACTTTTTCTTTTTTCGGCTTTGGTTCTTTTTTAGCCTTCACCTTTACCAGCTTTTCTTTGACTGGTTTTTTCTTAGCTTTTTCAACAATTTTTACCGGCTTTTTGGCCACAGCTTTTGCTGACTTTTTCTCGATTTTTTTCTCAACTTTTTTCGGCTGAATTTTTTTCTTAACCGCAACTTTTACCGCTTTTTTCGCAGGTTTTGCCGCAACTTTTTTAACGGTTTTAGCGGCCTTTTTAAGTGGCTTTGCAACTTTTTTCACAACTTTTGCCACCGGCTTTTTGCTTTTTGGAGCAACCACTTTTTTAACTGGTTTTTTCGCAACAACTTTTTTTGCAGCCGGCTTTTTTGCCGCTATTTTTTTAAGTGGTTTAGTTGGTTTTTTCTTCGCCGCCATTGTTGCCTCGTTTAAGTTGTTGCTAAGTTTAATTGTTTTGAATGCCTTGACTGGACCCCGTCGTGAAGACGGGGTGACATCAGAGTTTGAATGTGGTCCGAGGACTCATCTCTTTCTCGATTGTCACCCCGTCTTCACGACGGGGTCCAGTTTTCGAACTCCGGTTACTCTTCTTTCACCAGAGATGTAATCCTTAATTCCAAAGATTTTTTGTAATTGAAAATTTCCCTTGTTTTTTGATCAGTTTGTGGAGTCCCGACTTCTTCAATATTCTTACCCAAAGACTCTTGGTATTGTTGCTCAACTTGAAGAAGTAAGTCTTCCAAAAGTATTTTGCGAAATCTAATCAGAACCCAGTCAAAAGATTTGCCTTCGAGCTCTGAGGAGTAATTATTAATTTTAACGATATCTTTACTAAAACCAGAATTTTCAAGGGCCTCAAGATAATTTTCTTCATTATTGTCAATCGCCTCAATTACCAATTCTTTCAAATGGGCCAAATTTTCATTTTCAAAGTTTAGCTCCTGTGTATCAAAATCCTCATCTCTAAATTTGGCCAATTCCGGAAATTTGACAATGAAGGAAATAATCTTGAGAGCTTTTGTGTCAGAAAGAGTGCTGCCAAGTTTTGCAGGGCTTTTAACGGGTTTAAAAGCTGTAGTTTTTTGCTGATTTTTACCCAGCAAAAACAGCAAATCTTTGAAAAAAAGTGCGAAATATTTTTTTGAGGAAGGATCTTTAATCGCCTCGATTTTAGTGGTTAAATTGCCTTCGATTTTGGCTTTATTTTCTGCCGAGATTTTTTTGTTTTTGTCGATTCCAAGCTCCATTAGCGCGAAGTCAAACAGACTTTCCGACAAAGGCGTGGCATTTTCAAAAACTTTTTCCAGCTCGCGCGCGCCAAATTCTTTAATGAAATCATCAGGATCCATGCGGTTGGGCAAGATTGCGAAAGCGACGTTTTTCTTGGCGTTGATTAATGGCAAAGCAATTTCTGAAACCCGTTTAGCAGCGCGAATACCCGCGTCGTCGCCGTCCAAGCAGACGATAATTTTGTCAGTTGCGTAAAATAAATCTTTTAAATGCTCGGTGCCAAGTGCAGTGCCAAGCCCCGCTACGACGTTTTCTACACCATTTGTCGCCAAAGCAATTGCATCCATGTAGCCTTCAACCACCACAGCGAAACCCTTGGAAAATATGGCTTTGCGGGCGAAGAAAAAATTGTAAAGAGTTTGGTTTTTTTTGAAAAATTCGGTTTCTGACGAGTTTAAATATTTTGGCATTTCGTCGCCCAAACAGCGGCCGCCGAAAGCAATGACGCGATTTTTTTTGTCGGTGATTGGAAACATCACGCGATTTCTGAATTTGTCGTAGAGTTTTTTGCGGTCATTTTGACCAATGATGCCGGTTCTAGATATTTCTAAGTCGGAGAATCCTTCGGATTTCAAAAAATCGCCAAGTGCTTCATACGAATTAAGTGACAAACCAAGGCGAAATTTTTTGGCGCTGGTGGAATTTAAATTACGTTTTTTTAAGTAAGCTCGCGCCTCAGCGCCTTGCTCGGTGTGTAAATTTCTTTCAAAAAATTGGCAGGCTTTTTCTAAAATTAAATAATCGCGTTCAAGCGCGTTTTCTTTGGCTTCGTTAAAGACAACTTTAGGAATTGGAATGCCAAAATCTTCGGCCAATTTTGCTACTGCATCTTTGTATTCGAGTCCGTCAACTTTCATGACAAAGCTAATCACGTCACCATGTTCGGCGCAGCCGAAACAGTGGTAGAAACCTTTTAAATCATTGACGGTAAAGGAGGGGGATTTTTCATTGTGGAAGGGGCAGAGGCCTTGAAATTCGTGGCCGCGGGCTTTTAATTTTACTTTTTTGCCAACGACTTCCGAGGTCAAGATGCTGGAGCGCAGTTTTTCTGGGAAGTCTTTGGGGAAGTGCATCAAAAAGCTAATAGGAGTAATTCCAGACTAGATCAAAAAACGTCATTATTACTGAGAATCCAATCGGAATAACAAAGTTGTCGTCAGTGTTGAAAAGGCTTGGTCGCGCTTCAAACATGGTGACGCAGAAAACGGCGAAAATTCCGAAAACGTAAAACCAAGCACCCATGTGAAAACCAATGCCGCAACCAGCGAGAATTAATAGGCCGAAAATAAAAAATGACAAAGAGCCGGCGGATGATTTTTCGAAAAATGGTTTGCTCGGGTAAGCTTTTCCAATCAAGGCTGCTGCGGTGTCGCAAATTATTAAAATTAAAAATCCGCAAATGGCGATTTCAGGTTTAAATAGTGAAAAATTGAGGCAAGTGGCCAAACCAACAAAACTAGCGCCACAAAGTTTTTCGCCGGTAAGCTCGTGGGGTCTAAGCACGGGGCCGAAAATTTTAGCGAAAATATTTTTAATTTTTGGGGAATAGCGGCGAGCAAAATCTAGGGAAAGTACAATCAAAGTGATTGGTGCGAAAATCATCAAAGCCTTCCATTTTCCTAAATAGTGATAAGTCAATGGAATCACTAACAGCAAGAGGTGAAGGCACTTGCGGTAAAATTCATGCTGTAAATTCATTGGTCTGATTTGTTGGATTTATCATGATAAATTACGACTTCGTTTTTTCCGGCATATCCCAAAACTTTTCGCGCTTGCTCGTCTAGCAAATCAATATCGAGAGACTCTGGTTTCATGCCATTGACCATGTTTTCTTTGGCCTGCATTTTTCCCGAAACTTCTTGTTTGGTGGCCTCTTTATTGTCGATGTGTTTCTTTAAAACGAAGAGCTGAATTATGCCCTTGTCGCCAAAAATAATAAAAAATCCGAAATAAAAAATCGTAAATACGGCGATAAAATAGCCGATAAAAAGTGGTTTAGAAATTTGGTATTTCTTAACAAATTTGTAGAGAAAATTCTCTTTCATTAGTTTTTAAAACAAACTTCCCGAACTGCGTCAATAATGTTTTGAGTCTTTGGTAGAGAAAGCCTTTCAAGATTTGCTGCGTAAGGAAGTGGTGCATCAACTGAGGCCAATTTTTTTACCGGCGCATCCAAATAATCAAAAGCATCTTCCATCAAAATTGAAGCGATTTCACTGCCGATTGAGGCGAATGGGAAACCTTCTTCAACAGTAACGCAGCGGCTGGTTTTTTTAACTGAATTAACAATAGTTTCGCGGTCGATTGGGCGAATGGTGCGAAGGTCGATTACTTCGGCACTAATGCCTTCTTTGGCTAGTTCTTCTGCGGCTTCAAGAGCGAATTTAACAACCAAAGAAAAGCCGATAATTGTGACATCAGTTCCTTCGCGAAGCACGGCAGCTTTGCCGATTTCAACAATGTGATCTTCGTCATATTCTTCTTCGAAAGACATGCCGTAAGTGATTTCATTTTCTAAAAACACTACCGGATTTGGATCGCGAATTGCAGCTTTAAGCAAGCCTTTGCAATCAGCAGCTGAGTAAGGAGCCACAACTTTTAATCCCGGAATTGCGCCGTACCAAGCAGCGTAGCATTGCGAGTGTTGAGCGCCAACGCGAGAAGCCGCACCATTTGGGCCACGAAACACGATTGGGCATTGAACTTGGCCACCCGACATGTAGCCGGTTTTAGCAGCAGAGTTAATGATTTGGTCAATTGCCTGCATGGCAAAGTTGAAAGTCATGAATTCAACAACCGGTTTTAATCCGGTAAAAGCCGCGCCAATTGCAATCCCAGCAAAACCTTGTTCGGTGATTGGAGTGTCGATTACGCGCTTCTCGCCAAATTCAGCAAGCAAACCTTGGGTAATTTTGTAAGCGCCATTATACTCGGCAACTTCTTCGCCCATGACGAAAACTTCTGGAGTTGTTCTCATTTCTTCGGCCATTGCCTCACGCAGAGCTTCGCGAACGGTAATTTTTCTAAGCATGTCTAGTTGTAAATTTCAGTTAAAAGCTCGGATTCATCCGGCTCTGGAGAGTTTTTGGCAAATTCTACGATTTCGTTAACTTCATTTTTAACTGAGTCGTCAATTTTTTTGATTTCAGCTTCAGAGGCAATTTTGTTTTTTTCGATGTGGCTGCGGAGAGAGTCGATTGGATCTAAATCTTTTTTACCGCTTAATTCTTCTTTGCTGCGGTAGGTGGCGGGGTCAGACATTGAATGTCCGCGGTAACGGTAAGTGTCCATTTCCAGAATCATCGGACCGTTGCCTGAGCGCACGAAATCGACACATTTTTGGGCGTCACGAATCACGTCAAAAACATCCATCCCGTTAATTTTTACTCCGGGAATATTGAAGCCAATACCGCGCTTGTGTAGCTGGTCAATTGAAGAGGCGCGAGTAAGTGAAGTTCCCATCGCGTAATGGTTATTTTCAATGATGAAAAGAACTGGCAGATTCCACAATTTCGCCATGTTGAAAGATTCGTAAACTTGGCCTTGATGTGCCGCGCCGTCGCCGAAATAGCAGTAAGTAACATTTTCATTGCCGCGATATTTATCAGCAAATGCAAGTCCAGCGCCAATTGGCACAGAAGCGCCGACGATTCCGTGGCCACCGTAAAAATGTTTTTCTAAATCAAATAAATGCATCGAGCCGCCTTTGCCTTTGGAAGAGCCGTCACGGCGTCCTAAAAGTTCGGCCATAATTTTTTTCGGGTCAGAACCAACGGAAATCATGTGGCCGTGATCGCGGTAAGTTGTGATTACTTTGTCGCCATCTTTCATAGTGGCGCGCATGCCGGTGGCGATTGCTTCTTGGCCAATATAAAGATGGCAGAATCCGGCGATTAATCCCATGCCGTAAAGTTGTCCGGCTTTTTCTTCAAAGCGACGGATCAAAAGCATTTCGCGGTAAAATTCGAGTAGCTCTTTTTTAGAAAATTCTTTTTCTTTAGAAAGGTTGTGCGACAGCTTTACGTCAGATTTTTTGACCATTTTTTTGAGGGGTAAGTTGAGTCCAGAAATGAAGGTTGGGACTTGTAATTTGGGCAAAATAAAAAGTCAAACCGAGGGGTTTTTTCGTAATTTGGGAGTTTATTTAAATTTGGATATCTCCCGCTCGGTGTCACCCCGTCTTTACGACGGGGTCCAGTTATCACGGTAAAAACTTTTGGTTAGGAGTTCGGAGACTAGACCCCGTCGTAAAGACGGGGTGACACCGAGAAATTATTTTCCAAAAGACCCAAGAATCATTTTGGTAACCAAGCCGTTTAAAGCACCAACCATTGCCGGTCCAAATTTAATCACGCCAATTGAAAGCACGACCAACATTGAAATCATCAGCAAATATTTAGCGCAATTTTCCATGAAAAGTTTTTTCAACATTTCAGTTTGATCTTGTCCGGCAGCTTTGTTGCGTGACGCTTTTTTGGCTTCTTCTAATTTTTCTTCATCGGTCATTTCATCTTCAGGGCTTTCCCCTTCTTTTTCCTTTTCTTGACCGGGCTGCAAATTTTTTGCGGCAGCGGCATTGAGCTTTTTGGCTAAAGTTTTTTTGCTAGATTTTTCGCTGATTTGCTTTTTCATAAAAACAGAAAGCGATTCTTTGGTTTTTTCTGACATTGTTAGAAGTTTGTTAAAAGATGAGAGATGAGCGCTAAATTCTAATAATTGAAAAAACAAAAACTCAAGTGATTGAAACTTTTCTGGTTAATCCTTTTTTTGCCATAATTTTGATCGCAATTTCTTCGTCGCTACTGGGCGTTTTTGTTTTGTGGAAAAAATTATCTTATTTCGGCGATGCTTTGTCGCACTCAATTTTGCTCGGGTTAGTTTTAGGTGCAATTGGTGAGTTGAATCAAATTGCGGCGATTATTTTTTTCGCTGTCGCCTTCGCATTTCTAGTGCGCCTGATTTCACAAAATCGTTATTTTTCAAAAGATGTAATCGTAATGATTTTGTCTTATTTTTGCGTTGCCACCTCGGTGATTTTAAATGATCTGTGGCTAAAAAATTTCTCTTTTACTTCCTACATTTTTGGTGACGTTCTAACGGTGGGAAGCGTTGATATTTGCGCGCTCGCCATAATTACCTTGGTCACAATTTTCTACGTTATTTTTGCCTTCAAAAAACTTTTACTCATTAACACTAATCAAGATTTGGCACAAATTGAGGGCGTCAAAATTGAGCTGTGGAATTTGTCTTTTTTAATTTTGCTTTCAGTGGCAATCGCTTTGTCGGCGCGCATTGTCGGTGTGTTTTTAATGACGGCTCTTTTGGTTTTGCCAGCAGCAATTGCGCGAATTTTTTCAAGTACAGCCAAGCAAATGATGTTATTAAGCCCTATTGTAGCGACAGTGATTGCTGCCTTGTCATTCAAGGCTGCAACCATTTACGATTTAACAATTAGCTCAGCAATTGTGGTAATTTTTTCGCTGATTTTTATCGGCAGCTTGGGTGTAAAAAAAATTCTCTCTAAATGACAAATCTAAACAAAAAAACCGCCGTAATTTTATTTAATTTGGGTGGTCCCGACGCGCTAACTTCGGTTAAACCGTTTCTTTTTAATTTATTTAACGACCGCGCCATTATTGGCTTGCCACAGCCATTTCGTTATTTTTTAGCAAAATTTATTTCGTCAAAAAGAGAGAAAAAAGCGCAAGCAATTTACGCGCAAATTGGCGGCAAATCGCCACTTTTAGATTTCACTTTGGGCCAAGCTTACGCGCTGGAAAAAGAGCTGTCATTTTCAGGAAATTTCAAAGTTTTTGTTGCGATGCGCTACTGGAAACCGTTTGCCGAAGAGACGGTTGAAGAAGTTAGAAAATACGATCCCGATCAATTAATTTTACTGCCGCTTTATCCGCAATTTTCGAGCGCCACGTCAGAGTCTTCAATTAATGACTTTGCCGAAAAATTTATGGCGGTGCGTAGAAAATCAGAAAAGAATGTGGCTGCAAAAATTGTTTGCTGCTATCCGACCGAGCCTGAATTTATCAAGTCGCACAGTTTGTTGATCAAACAAACAATTTTGAAATCTAGCGCTGATTTTACGAAATTTCGTTTTTTATTTTCAGCGCATGGTTTGCCGCAAAAATTAATTAATCGGGGAGACCCTTACGTTTTTCAAATCACTGAAACTACCAGAAAAATTGTCAAAAATTTGGCAGAAATTTGTACGGTTAAAGAAGAGGAAATTAATTTTCAAATTTGCTACCAGTCAAAAGTGGGGCGCTTGCAATGGACTTCGCCGAGTTTGGATCAAGAAATAAAAAGAGCGGCTTTGGATAAAAAAATTCCGGTGATTGTGCCGGTTTCTTTTGTTTCGGAACATTCGGAAACTTTGGTTGAGCTCGACATTGATTACAAAAAATTGGCGCAAAGATTTGGCATTGCAGAATATTTGCGAGTGCCGGCACTAAACATTGACGGGCACTTTATTAAGAGCTTGGTGGCGATTTGTAAAAAAGTTGACGCTAGCGACGAATCGGTGGTTTTTTCGGGACAAATGCCGGCGAGAATTTGCCCGAAAAAAATGAAGCTCTGCATTAATCCAAATAGCTGCGAGACATGATTTTTATTGATTTGGAGCTAAAAAGTAAAAAATGGAATGAGGAAAAAAATATCGAAAAACTGGTCGAAAAAATCTGCCAAAAAATTATTCCGCTCACCGATTTAAAAAAACTTTTAACTAAAAATTTCACGCTGGAAATTGCGGTTTCTCTGGTTTCAGACGCGCAGATTAAAAAAATAAATCAGCAATTTCGCGACAAAAATAAGGCGACTGATGTTTTGTCATTTTCTAATTTGGATGAAAATTTAATTCGCCAAATCGGTTTAAAAAAAGCGGTTGGACCCTCTAATTATTTGCTTCTGGGCGATATTGTGATTGCTTACGAAACAGTCAAAAAAGAATCCCTTGCACAAAAAAAGAAATTTCATGAGCATCTGACGCACTTGATTTTGCACAGTATTTTGCACCTAATTGGTTTTGACCACGAAGATGAAAAGATGGCAAAAATCATGGAAAATCTCGAAATAAAAATTCTGAAAACACTAAAAATTCAGAATCCCTATCAATAAAATCACTAATCAATGGAAGGCTCGTCGAAGAAGAAGGCTCGCGCTGTTAAAGGCAAATCTCGTTTTAAAAAATTATTAAGTTTTTTCCTTAATCTCTTTGGCAAAAAAACCAAAAAGTCATTTTTCTCCGTTATTTCGCACTTGCTGGAAGATTATGAAAAAGAAGGGTTGATTAGCGCTGAAGAGAAAAAAATGTTCAAAAACATTGCATCTTTTGGCGACAAAAAAGTTTGCAATGTGATGACGCCAAGAGCTGATTTGATTGCGATTAAGCACGATGCCACACTCGAAGAAGTTAAAAAAATTATCACAACTGACGGGCATACCAGACTTCCGGTTTTTAAAGAAGATCTCGACGAAATTATCGGCTTTATTCACAGCAAAGATTTGGCGAAATTTCTCTGCAAAGAAGACCAGCATTTCACTGTAGCGAAAGTTTTGCGTAAAATTTTATTCGTTCCCGGTTCAATGAAATTGCTCGAAGTAATGCGTCGCATGCGCTTGGCGCAAGTTCACGTGGCAATTGTTTTGGATGAATTTGGTGGCGTTGATGGTTTTGTGACGATTGAAAATTTGATGGAACAAATTGTCGGCGATATTGAAGACGAGCATGATTTGCCGTCAGACAGCCTTTCTTTTCGCGTCAAAAAAATTAACGACAAAGCTTTTCAATTTGGCGGACGAGTTGATATTGAGAAAGTCGAAGAGATTTTGCAGATTAAAATTAAGCAAGATGATGACGAGTTTCACACCATCGGCGGCTTAGTGATGGCGCTGTTTAGACGCGTTCCTGAAATTGATGAAGAAATCGAAAAGTACGGATTAAATTTTAAAATTATCGATGCCGATAGTCGCTCGATGAAGTTGGTAGAAATTTCAATTTTAGAAAAAAACTAGGATGAAAGATTACACCCAGAATTCACAAAAAGTTTTTCCAATAATTGATTTGGGTGATTTTGAGCTGCGTGAAAAATGTGACGCCGATGTTGAAGATTTTTTTGCTTATTACGCCGATCCAGAAGTTAACAAATTTATTTTATGCGAGATTCCGCATGATTTAGAAAGCGCTAGAAGAGAGCTTCATTACTGGCGCAATGTCTTTTACCAAAATGACGGAATCTACTTTGCGATCGGCGATAAAGCGACTGGCCGCATGATTGGTTCAATTGGTCTTACCAGTTACAATGCTTACCAAAGTAGAATTGAAATTAGTTACGATTTGGCCTGCGCATATTGGGGTCGTGGTATTATGACGAATGCGATTAAAGCAGTGTTAAAATATGCTTTCGAAAATTTTTATTACGGTCGCGTCAACAGAATTGAGGCTTTTGCTTCAACAAATAATGAAACTTCGAAGCATCTTTTGTTAAAAACGGGATTTGTTTTGGAGGGGATTTTGCGTCAACATCGTTACCATCGCGGGGCCTATGTTGACGTTTGCGCGTTTAGTATGCTTAAAAGTGATTTTGTGCTTTTACGCTAGAATAAGAAAATTTAATTTGACTTCTAGCTTTTGCTAACTTTAATGCGCCGCCTCTTTTCCCGCTTGTGTTCCCAAATATTTTTATAAATTCAGCTTAATTCGAAGAAGGATATTCTATGCTTAAAACTTACGTCGCTAAACCTAGCGAAATTGAAAGAAAATGGTGGTTGATTGATGCCGAGGGACTAGTTCTGGGTAGAGTTGCTACGATTGTTGCTAACTTGCTTCGTGGTAAACATAAAGCAACATTCACACCGAATCTTGATTGCGGTGATCACGTTGTGATCATCAATGCTGAGAAAGTAAAATTGACCGGCAAAAAATATGCTGAGAAAAAATACTATTGGCACACTGGCCACCCAGGTGGAATCAAAGAAAGAACAGTTCGCGAAATCATTGAAGGAAAATTTCCTGAAAGAATTTTGGAAAGTGCAGTTTCTCGTATGATTTCTCGCGGACCATTGCAGCGCGATATTATGACTAAATTGCGTATCTTCAAAGGTGCGGTACATAATCATCAAGCGCAAAACCCACAAGTTTTGGACATTGCTTCAATGAATCGCAAAAATACAAAAACTAACTAATCAAAACTATGTCTTCAGTTGTAAAAGAAAAAATCATCGAAGTTAAAGAAGTTCCAGCTGGAATTGCTGCTCTTCCAAGAGAACGTAAAGTTGACGCTCAAGGGCGCGCTTACGGAACAGGCAAAAGAAAAAATGCTGCAGCTCGTGTTTGGATCAAAAAAGGAACCGGCAAAGTTACAGTAAATGATCGCGATGCTAAGATTTATCTTGGCAGAGAAATCTTGTTCAACATTGCAGTAGCTCCTTTCGGAACTACCAAGAATGAAAATAAATTTGACGTTATTGCCACAATCGCTGGCGGCGGAAAATCAGGACAAGCTGGTGCGTTGGCTCATGGTATCAGCAAAGCACTAGTTGCTTTCGATCCAACAACTCACAAGCCACTTCGTGATGGCGGGTTCTTAACTCGTGACTCACGTGTGGTTGAGCGTAAGAAATACGGCTTGAAAAAAGCTCGTAAAGCTCAGACTTACCGTAAGAGATAATTCGTATGGGCGACCCAGTTTGGGTCGCCTTTACTTTTTATAGAGATGAAAAAATCCCCCCCAAAGAAAACAGATTTGCCAAAGATCCTCATTGCCTCCGATCACGCCGGATTCGCTTTAAAACAATTCCTCATCGAAGAATTAAAAAAATTACAATTTGAGATTTTAGATCTCGGTTGCGACTCAGCTGAAAAATCGGTGGATTATCCCGATTACGCCCAAAAACTTTCTAAAAAAATTACCAAAAAAAATCAGCTTCGCGGCATTTTAATTTGCGGTTCAGGCATTGGCATTTCAATTGCTGCTAATCGCTTTAAACATATCAGAGCGGCGCTTTGTCACGATGCAAAAGCAACAAAATTGGCGCGTGCTCACAATGATGCTAATGTGCTTTGTCTTGGTGCGCGAGTAATTACAAACAAATCTGCGCTTTCGATTGTGAAAGCTTTTTTTTCCACTGAATTTGAAGGCGCAAGACATGCAGCAAGAATTGCCAAACTCTCTAAATAATCGCTTAATTCGCAGTTTCGGACGCGTTAAAAGTCGCAAATTTTCTGGTCACAAAACCACTTTGCTTGAAGATTTATTGCCGCGTTACGAGATCGAAAGTTTCGCATCTCTACCACAAAAAACTTGCCTCGAAATAGGTTTTGGCTTTGGTGATTTTCTTTTTGAAAAAGCTCAAACAAATCCCGACACTTTCTTTTTTGGCGCTGAGCCACATGTCAACGGAGTGGCAAATTTACTAGCTAAACTCGAAGCTGAGCCACTGCCAAATTTAAAAGTTTCACGCGAAGATGTGCGACTGCTGCTTGCGAAATTTCCTGATAAAAATTTCGACCAAATTTTTATTTTATTTCCCGATCCTTGGCCAAAATTTCGCCATTTTAAGCGCCGCTTAATCACCGCAGAATTTTTAGATGAAGTTTTATCGCCAAAAATGAAATCTGGCGCCAAGCTCACAATTGCAACAGATCACGACTCTTACAAAACTTGGATTTTAACTGAAATCTCGCGCAGTAAAAAATTTTTGTGGGACGCTAATTCCAAAAAAGATTGGCAAAATTTTCCAGCTGATTGGGTGACAACAAAATATCAAAAGAAGGCTGTAGTCGAAGGCCGCGTTTCGGTAATTTTTAATTTAAATCACAATGTCTGATCTCTTAAAAATTTTACCAAAAGTGCGCGGAATTTATCGCGAAAACGCTGAATTAAAAAGTTGGTTTGATGTTGGCGGCAAAGCCGAAATCATGTTTCGTCCAGCTGATATCGCTGATTTACAAGATTTTCTAAAAAATTGTCCGAAGGAAATTCCCATTAATATTTTGGGCGCTGCGTCAAACGTAATCATTCGTGATGAAGGCGTGAAAGGCGTTGTAATCAGGCTTGGCGGCGAGTTTGCCAAAACTTCTTGCGATGGTGAATTTATCAAAGCGGGCGCTGCAACTTTATGCGGTAATGTTGCTTTATTTTCTAAAAACGAAGCTTTGGCTGAATTAGAATTTTTAAGCGGAATTCCGGGATCAATCGGTGGCGCAATCGCTATGAATGGTGGATGCTACGGATCGGATATGGCGCAAATTTTAGTTAGCGCAACGGCGCTCGATTTTGAAGGAAATTTAATCGAATTAAAAAATTCTGATTTCGGATTTTATTATCGCGGCAATAAAATTTCTAAAAATTTTATTTTTGTCGAAGCCTTGCTTAAAGGTAAAAAATCGACTGTAGAAGTTGTTGCCGAAAAAATTGCTGAGCTAAATCAACAGCGCGAAAAAGCGCAGCCAATTCGTGCCAAAACCGGCGGCAGCACATTTAAAAATCCTGATAATCTAAAAGCTTGGCAGTTAATTGACGAAGCGGGATGTCGCGGCATGACTAATGGCGATGCACAAATTTCTGAGAAGCATTGCAACTTTATGATTAATCAAAAGAGTGCTTCAGCGCAGGATTTAATTGATTTGGGAAATAAGGTAAAAAAATTGGTTAAAGAAAAATCGGGTGTCAATTTGGAATGGGAAATAAAAATCATAGGTTGATAAAAATTCTCTGTTGCAATTTTAAAACAACTTCGACAAGGTGCGCCCCGCCTTACAAATCATTAGATTTTTGGACTGTCTTCCCTTTTAAACAAAATTAAAAACTATGAAAAAACTTTCTTCTTTTTTGGTGAAAGCAGCTCTTTTGTCTTTCGTCTTTTTAGCAGTTGCACCAGCGATTGTACCGGTTTTGTCATCTGACGCTTTTGCAACAACTGTTGCTGCAGACGTTAACTCGAACGTTCTAGTTGGTACAATGTGTAACGCACTTAAAGTTGTTACTGGTAACGGCGGTAAAGCTTTCGCGGCTTTCGCAATTATCTCAGTTGGTATCGGTTTCTTCACAGGTAAAGTTTCTTGGGGTTTGATGATCGGTGTTGCAATGGGTATTGCTGCAATGTTCGGTGCTCCAACAATCGTAGCTGCCATCTCTGGTGAAGGCGCTTACAACTGTACATAATTTTATTACTTCTCACAAATGTCTAGAAAATGCGAATTACTTTCTGTTGGCGTGATGAGTGGAAACAAAGTTTCTCACTCTAACCGCAAAACAAGAAGAAGATTTCTACCAAATTTAAAAACACTCTCTTTCAAGAGCGAAACTCTTGGAGCAGATATCTCTCTAAAGATTGCTACTTCAACTCTTAGAACAGTTAATAAGTTCGGAAATATTGATAATTTCTTGGTAAATTATCGTTACTCTAAACTTACTGAATCTGCTCAAAAACTTAGAAGACAAATCAAGAAAAAATTGATCAAGTCTGGTACTCTAAATGAAGTGCAAACAGTTAAAGAAAAGAAAGCCCCAATCAAAGCAAAAGTAGCTAAAGCTGCTTAAGTAAGATCGCTTTCTGGTACAAATTTAAAAAGCCGGCTCTTCTAAAAAGAAGGGCCGGCTTTTTTGTGTTCGGGGGGTTAAAGCAGTCATAGGTCC
>CAIRMX010000098.1 GCA_903879805.1 uncultured Alphaproteobacteria bacterium
CCACGCCAAAGTCCGCCTGCGCTCCAACCACGAAGAAGAAAATGCTGTCGTAAAAATTACTGAAAATGGCGAAGCGCAAGTTGAAATGAATTCAATGACGCGCGCAATCACACCGGGTCAGGCCTGCGTAATCTACCAAGACTCAAGAGTCCTCGGCGGCGGCTGGATCACCCGCGAAATCGAATAACTAACAACCCTCAATCTTGTTGTCACCCCGTCGAATGAAGGGGTGACGCCGAGGGTGAATTGGTTTGCTATATCTTTCTTTTTTTAAACCCCAGCAACCCCAAAAATATCAATCCCGGAACGGCCAAGAAAGTTGAGAGGATGAAGAATTCATACCATCCCAAAGCTTGTGCGAAAATTCCGGCGCTGGCGGTGAGGAGGCTTCGAGCCAATGTCGTGAAAGAAACCAAAACTGCATATTGCGTGGCGCTGAAATTGGCGTTGCAGAGTGCGCTTAGGTAGGCAACGAAAACGGCGTCGCCGATGCCGCCGCTGAAGTTTTCGATGAAGATTACGCCGTAGAGAATTTCTTGATTGTAACCAATTTTTGACAGGTAAGAAAAGGCTAGGTTTGAAAGCATTTGCGCGAGGGCTGCGAGCCACAAAGATTTGGTGATGCCGATTTTTTTAACAAAAACCCCGCCGATAAAAACGCCAAAAAGGGTGGCGAAAAGTCCGAAAGTTTTTACGATTGAAGCGATTTCAATTTTGCTAAAACCAATTTCAAGCAAGAATGGCAAGGTTAGGCTGCCTGCAAAAGCGTCGCCCAATTTAAAGCAAATGATGAAGGCGAGAATCACGTACCACTTGTCGTGATGGGTTAAATCGCGAAGCGGATCAAAGACGTAATGTTTGAACCAAGAGAAAAAATCGTGATCTTTTTGTTTGAAATTTTTGCGAGTTTCATCGGCCAACATTGTCACAAAAATTGAAGTGAGCATGAAGCCAGACATCACAAAATAAACCGCGTCCCAACTTACCAACTCAGCAATTACCAAAGCTCCGGCACCCGAAACCAACATGCCGATGCGGTAACCGTAAACGTAAAAACTGGCGGCGAGTCCCTGATTTTCTTTTTCGATTAATTCAATTCTGTAGCCGTCAATTACGATGTCTTGACTGGCTGAGGCGAATGCTACCAAAATTGCAAAAACTGCGATGGAGCTAATATTTCCAGCAATTCCAGCCGCTCCTAAAAGTGAAATAAATAATACGAGCAAAAGTTGATTGAGAATAATCCATGATTTTCTTTGCCCTAAAATTTTTGTGAGAAACGGCACCGGACAAGAGTCGATGATGGGTGCGAAGAAAATTTTTAAAGTGTAGGGCAGGCCGACCAGTGAAAAAAATCCGATGGTTTTTAAATCAAAACCTTTTTCTAAAAGCAGCGCTTTGAGGGTTGAAAGAATTAGCGCTAGAGGAAGGCCGCTGGCTATTCCCAGAAAAAAAATTATCGAGAAATTTTTTGCTGATTTTTGTTTTGTCATTGGCCTATGTTGGTTGGATTCAATATCAATTTTAAAAAACATCCAATGCTAGAGCATAAAAATCCATCGCAAATTTATGGCACGACGATTCTTTGTGTGCGCAAGAACGGCAAGGTTGCAATTGCTGGAGACGGGCAAGTTTCTTTGGGTGCTACGGTTTTAAAATCCAACGCCAAAAAAATTCGCAAACTTGGTGATGGCTCGATTATCGGTGGATTTGCGGGCGCCACGGCTGACGCTTTCACTTTATTTGAAAGACTCGAATCAAAATTAGAGCAATATCCCAATCAATTGATGCGCGCCTGTGTTGAGCTTGCCAAAGATTGGCGCACTGACAAATATTTACGTCACTTAGAAGCGATGATGATTGTAATCGATAAAAATGTGTCGCTAGTTTTAACTGGAAACGGTGACGTGATTGAGCCGCAAGACGGCATTGCGGCAATTGGCTCGGGTGGCAATTACGCGCTTTCAGCGGCTAGAGCCTTAGTTGAAATTGATAGTTTTTCTGCCGAAGAAATTGTTAAAAGATCAATGAAAATTGCCTCGGAACTTTGTGTATACACCAACGGAAATATCCTAATTGAAACTTTGTAAAAGATGAAAAATTTTCGCTTTGTTATTTTTTTACTAACTTTCTTAAGCCTGACAAATCAAGCATTTGCCATGGTTTCGTTTGCAGTAAAAAATGAAGAAGTACCAAAGACCAAAATTTTATTTTTTGGTTTTGATGCAGCTGATCCAAATTTAAGAACTGACGGTTTTGAAATTTTTGAACGCATTAGAAAAAATTTAAAAACCACCGATCTTTTTGATATTTTAAAACAAGCCGGACAGCTTGAAGCCAAGAAAGACGCCAGTTTAGCCCAAGATAATCTCACTGTAGAATCAATTCCAAATTTTGAAAAATACGCCAAGGCCGGCATTGGTGCAATTGTTGTTGGGCAACTTAATTACGATGCGAGCGGTAATCTAGAAGTGCGAATTAGAATGTGGGATGTGCTGGATCAGCGTCAATTATTTGGCAAATTTTATACCGCATCGAAAGACAATTTGCGCAAGGCGGCGAATATGATTTCGAATGAGATTTTTAAATCAATTAGCGGTGAAAGTTCGGGGCATTTTACCTCGCAAATTCTTTACGTTTCTGAATCAGGTGCGGCAAGCAAACGTATTAAAAAAATTAATTTAATTGATTTTGATGGTGAAAATCAGCACCCCTTAACCGACGGGCGTGAATTGGTTTTGACGCCGATTTTTTCGAAGCGCCAAAATGAAATTTTTTACCTGCGTTATTTTGAAGATAAGCCGCAAATTTTTTCACTCGATTTGAAAAATTTGCGCAGCAAAAAACTAGGCGGATTTCGCGGCACAACTTTTGCCGCTAGTGTCAATCCGAAAGATCCAAATCTGATTTTGCTTTCGGCAATTGTTGACGGAAATAGTGATATTTATGAACTCAATATTAATGGCAATTCGGCGCGCCGCTTAACTAAAAGTCCGGCGATTGACACAACTCCGGCCTATTCACCTGACGGAAAATTTATTACCTTCGCGTCAGATCGTGATGCCGGCCAAAAAATTTACGTAATGTATGCAGATGGTTCGTCAGTTAGTCGCATCACGCAAGATTCTGGATCTTACTCAAAACCAGTTTGGTCACCGGATGGAAAATTAATTGCCTTCACTAAAATTAAAGGCGGACACTTTTACATCGGCGTAATGGCGCCAAATGGCAAAGGTGAAAAATTGCTGGCGAGTGCTTATTTGGTTGAAGGCGCGAAGTGGTCGCCGAATGGGCGTTACTTAATTTATTCGAAGAAGAAAGGCGCTTACGGGCGCGACAGTATGCCTAGGCTTTTTGTCATTGATGTTGTGACTGGGTTTGAGTTTGAGTTGCCGACGCCTGCGGGTGAAGGTGCTAGTGATCCGGATTGGATGTAATTAAAATAATCGAGTGCGTTAATAACCACCCCCAGCCCCTCCTTGAAAAGGAGGGGAGTGCTCTACCCGAGCTCGATTGAAAAGCCCCTCCTTTTCAAGGAGGGGTTGGGGTGGTTATTCGCAAACTCCGAACCAAAAAAATGCCAAAATATTTCCTAAAACGCCTACTCCTAATCTTCCCGACGCTCTTCGTAATCATGCTCGTAAATTTCTTGCTGATTCAAACTGCGCCAGGCGGCCCAGTGGAGCGTTTTTTGGCGCAAATGAATAACACAACCAAAGTCGGCGGCGAGGTTGCTGGTTCAGTTGCCAATGCACCCAATGTAAAAAATTTCACCACTGGTTCCGAATCAAAATACAAAGGCTCAAACGGCGTTGATGCAGAAATTTTAACCAAAATAGAAAAACTCTACGGCTTCGATTTACCGCTCAGCCAGCGCTTCTGGCTCATGATGAAAAAATATGCCACCTTCGATTTCGGCGAAAGTTTTTACCAAGATAAAAAAATCACTGACTTAATTTTAGATAAATTGCCGGTCTCAATTTCGATTGGTTTGTGGTCAATGTTGTTGATTTATTTTATTTCAATTCCCCTGGGCATTAGAAAAGCAGTGCGCGACGGCTCGCAGTTTGATTTATGGACCAGCAGCGTGATTATTTTTTTACACGCCGTTCCGTCATTTTTATTTGCGATTCTTTTGATTGTGCTTTTTTCGGGCGGCAATTTTTTAAATATTTTTCCGTTGCGCGGCCTTGTCTCGGCTAATTTTAGCGAACTTAGCTGGCCAGCAAAAATCGCCGATTATTTTTGGCACATGACTTTGCCGTTAATTGCAATGGTGATTGGCGGCTTTGCTTCGCTAACATTTTTTTGCAAAAATTCCTTCATTGAAGAAATCAATAAACAATATGTTCTAGCTGCTTACGCCAAGGGTTTGAACCAAAGACAAGTTTTGTATCAACATGTTTTTCGTAACGCCATGTTGATTGTAATTGCTGGACTTCCCGCTGCTTTAATTGGAATTTTATTTACCAGCTCAATGCTCATCGAGGTGATCTTTTCTTTGGATGGTTTGGGCTTGCTTGGTTACGAAGCGGTTTTGTCGCGCGACTATCCGCTGATGTTTGCCACGCTTTACATTTTTACTTTGCTGGGATTAATCACAAACATCATTAGTGATTTTACTTACAGAATCATCGACCCGCGCATCAATTTTAACAAAATCTAAAATGGACGATCTAACCTTTTTTTATTTAATGGCTGTTGTGGTTTTAACCGTTGTGGCAGCTTTATTTTCTTGCTCTGAAACCTCTATTACTGCGGCGTCACGTGCCAAAGTGCATCGCATGGTAAGTGAAGGAAATAAGCGGGCGCGAAAGTTAGAAAAGCTTTTGAAAAGTCGTGAAAAGGTAATCAGCTCAATGCTGATTGGAAATAACATCGTCAACATTCTGGCCTCTGCTTTGGCTACGGCGGCAGGAATTGCCTTGTTTGGCGAGACTGGATTAATTTACGCCACTATTGCAATGACGCTAATTGTGATTGTGCTTTCTGAGATCGCTCCAAAAACTTTTGCCTTAAAAATGCCCGACAAAGTGGCAATGGCTCTGGCGCCGATGATTGATATTTTGGTGAAAATTCTTTTTCCCTTCACGCATTTAATACAAAAATTGGTTGATTCGGTACTTGATCTGTTTTTTAAAAAAACCGATCAATCCTCAAAAGAGCAAGAGCTGGAGGAGATTCGCGACACCGTAGATTTAAAGCACAAGGAAGGCTCAATTTTCAAATATGACAAAGATTTAATCGACGGCGTGCTTGATTTGTCAGATACTGAAATCAGCGAAATCATGGTTCACCGCAAAGATATTGAATCAATCAACGCCGAATTGCCGCTGGCGGAAATTGTCTCGCAAGCTTTGGAAATTAATTACACCAGAATTCCAATGTGGCGCAGCAGTAAAGAAAATATCGTGGCGATTTTGAATGTGCGCAAATTGCTGAAAGCGCTGCATTGCCACAAAGGTAGTTTGGATGAATTTGAGCTAACTCCTGCAACCTCTGAGCCGTGGTTTGTGCCCTCGAGTAACAGTTTGCGCTCACAGCTTTTTGCCTTCAGAAAAAAGAAAAAAAGATTCGCTTTAGTGGTTGACGAATATGGCTCGATGCTGGGTTTGTTAACACTGGAAGATATTTTGGAAGAAATTGTTGGCGAGATTAAAGAGCAAGAAGATGAATCGGAAATTAACATTATTCGGGTTAAATCGGGTGCTTACAAAATTGCCGGAAAAACCTTGATTCGCGACATTAATAAAAAATTAGATTGGGAAATTTTGGAAGGTGACAATGCCTACAATCTGGCTGCTTTCATCATTAGCAATTTGGGAAGAATTCCCGAAGAGCGCGAAAAATTTGAAATTGACGGCTACGCTTTCGAGATTTTGAAAAGAAGAAATCACGATTTGCTTTTGGTGCGGGTGAAGAAAATTTCGGCTTAGAATTGGCAGGATTTTGAATTTTGTACGCCAAGTGCAAAATTAACTTTTGACCAGCAAAATCAAGGGTCGGGGAAAAATAAAATCGGAAAAAAGATTTACATATTTGACTAGCCAAAGCTAATCCATCCTCGGTGTCACCCCGTCTTTACGACGGGGTCCACAGTGTCACGAGCTCAGAAATAAAAGAATAGAATTCATAACTTGTGACGAGATGGACCCCGTCGTAAAGACGGGGTGACACCGAGAGTAGAGTAAGTGCAGAGGATGATTTTTAACTCTCGTCAAACCCACTTTGCTCTAAAATCTTAATCGCTGCAGGAGTTTTCAAAAACTTCAAAAACTCTCTTGCCACTTCCATGTTGTCGCCGGCAATTACCAAAGCTTGGTAAAAAATATTAGAATCTTTTTTAGTCGCTAAAACTTGAAATTCAGAATCGCCGCTAACTTGGCTGGCAAGTAGTAAAGCATATTGCGTTGGGTCGCTTTTAATGGTGTTGAAAATTGGGGTTTTATCTTCGGCTAATTTGCGGAAAATTTGTAGATCGAAAAGTTCGAAATTTTTTACTAAATCATTGCTGAATTTTCCTGATGAGCTGCCTTCGTAGTCCAAAATCAAAGTTGATTTATTGGCATTGAGAATTTTTAAACCCTCTTCAACTGAAAGATTTTTGCGGCGCAGCTCTTCTGGCAAAGATGGATTTGATTTTGAAGTGACTAAAACCAGTACATCTTTGGCAATGAACCCAACATTGTAAACGTCAACCAAGCCTTTCTGGCGTAGGGTTTCAATCCAGCCGGTGTGGGCAGAAATAAAAACGTCGGCAGGTTCGCCTGAATCAATATTGTTAATTAATTCAGCAGAAGAGTTGAAGTTTGCAGAAACTATTACGTCAGATTTTTGCGAATAGAGGCGAGATATTTTGGTGAGAGCCAAAGACATGTTTGGCTCGGCGAAGACGGTGAGATTGCGGCTGTTTGAGGCGAAGGAATTGCTGGTGAAGAAAAACAAAATTAAGAAATTTGTGATGAAAATTTTTATCTTAATTTTGTTTGTCATTTTATACCGCCAACATTTTTTCACGACCTTTGTCGATTTCTTCAAAGACATCTTCCCACGTTCCGGTTGTAGAGGCCTTGCTATATTCAGTAACACGATTTTCGAAGAAGTTGGTGTGTTCAACGCCATTCAAAATTTCATCAAGCCAAGGAAGAGGATTGATGTCGATCATGTAAATATCTTTTAGTCCTAGTTGGTTTAAACGTCTGTCGGCGATGTAGCGGATGTAGCGTTTAACTTCGCGTGAAGTTAGGCCTTCGATGTTGCCCATTTCAAAAGCCAAATCGATGAAAGCGTCTTCAAAATGCACGATGGTGGCGCAAGCTTCATAAATGCGGCCTTTCAAATCTTCATCCCAAACTTCAGGATTTTCTTGGACGAAAGTGCGGAATAATTTGATGATAGAATTGGTGTGCAGACTTTCATCGCGCACTGACCAAGCCACGATTTGACCCATTCCTTTCATTTTTCCAAAGCGTTGGAAATTTAACAAAATCGCGAAAGAAGCAAAAAGTTGTAAGCCTTCGGTAAAGCCACCAAATGCTGCTAGAGTAATTGCGATGTCTTTTTTGGTGGCCACGCCAAACTGGTGCATGTAGTCATATTTATCCTTCATTTCTTTGTATTTCATGAAGGCGGAATATTCAGTTTCTGGCATTCCGATGGTGTCGAGCAAATGTGAGTAAGCTGCGATATGGACAGTTTCCATGTTGGAAAAAGCGGCGAGCATCATTTTAACTTCGGTCGGCTGAAACACGCGTGAGTAATGCTGCATGTAGCAGTTATTAACTTCGATATCAGCTTGGGTGAAGAAGCGGAAAATTTGCGACAAAAGATTTTTTTCGCCGGCGGTTAAATTATGTTTCCAATCGCGAACGTCATCTGCCAAAGGAACTTCTTCTGGCAGCCAATGGATTTGCTGTTGTTTAAGCCAAGCGTCATATGCCCAAGGATAATTAAAGGGTTTGTAAATAGGCTTTGCATCTAAGAGAGACATGGTTTTGAAAAGAGATTTGATTTGAAATATTCTAAAAAATTGCAGGGGTCGGAAGTTAATTTTGTGCTCTCAAATGCCAACTAAAATTTTTGAGAAAGATGAATAAATAATTCTAAACTACATAGGTCCCTGAGCAAAGCGCTTCAGCGCGTCGTCGAAGGGCCGGAAACTCGATGTTCC
>CAIRMX010000099.1 GCA_903879805.1 uncultured Alphaproteobacteria bacterium
GCAGGCGTAATTGGCGTGCAAGCCACCACAAAAGCCGCAGCTGATGGTTACACATTGTTAATTGCTGGCAATACCTTGATGACCTCGCATAAAACACTTTATAAAAATTTACCCTATGATTCTTTGCGAGATTTAGAAACAGTTTCACGTATTTCTGCAGGGTCGCACATCATTGTTGTGAAAGCCAATTCCAATATCAAAGATATGAAGGATCTTTTAAGACTGGCAAGAGCCAAGCCTGGCGGCATTTCTTATGGATCGGGTGGAAGCGGAACGAGTGTTCACTTGGCCGCAGAAATGTTTCAAGTTCAAGCGGGCGTCAAACTTTTGCACGTCCCCTACCGTGGCACATCGCTCGCGGTGACTGGGCTGATGAGTGGCGATACTGATCTAATGTTTGACACGACGCCTTCAGCCTTTCCAAAAATTAAATCTGGACAATTGAGATCCTTTGGAATTACTTCTAGCAACCGCGCACCTGATTTGCCCGATGTGCCTACTGTTGCTGAACAAGGCTTGCCCAATTATGAAGTTTTATTTTGGCTCGGCTTATACGCGCCAAAAGGAACTTCTCCTGATATTTTGCAATTGTTAGAGTCGGCGATTCAAAAAATATTGGCTCAAGAAAATGTAAAGAAAAAGTTAGCTGATTTAGGCATGTCATCATTTTTTGCTTCGCGCGCCGATCTCACCAAACAAATTACCAAAGAAACTGCAGAATGGGCAGATGTGATCAAAAAAGCCGGCGTAGTTTTAGAGTAAACAAAATTTTAAATAAACAAACAGGAAAACTTAAAATGTCATTAAACAAAATTGGATTGCGAATCAATACAGATTTTCAACGCGTAGAAAAAAAATGGATCGAGCGCGCTAGAAAAATTCAAATTTCAAACGTTGGTGATGTTTGTTTTCGATTGCAAGGTTTCCATGCAGGATTTAATCAATACGGCAAGAAGAAAAAATTTGCTGGTCCGGCACTCACTGTCATGGTGCGCCCAGGCGATAACTTGATGTTGCACAAAGCCATCGACATCGCTCAACCAGGTGACGTGATTGTGATAGATGCAGGTGCAGCACTGAATACTTCAATTTTTGGTGCCATGATGAGTAATTACGCTTTGATGCGTGGTGTTGAAGCCATGGTTGTCAATGGCGCCATTCGTGATGTTGAAGAAATTTCTCAATTAGATTTGGGCGTTGTTGCCTTAGGTGCAACGCCTAATGGTCCTTTTAAATCGGGTCCTGGCGAAATAGGATATCCCATCACTTGTGGCGGCGTCACCATTCATCCTGGTGATTTAATTTTGGGGGACTGGGATGGCGTTCAAACCGTTGATTTAAGCGAGGTGCCTCGCGTCATTGAAGAATCTGAGGCAGTTGCATTGAAAGAGAAAGAATGGGAAAAACAAATTCAAAATGGCACGTGGGATAGAAAATGGGTAGACGAATTTATCAATAAACTTGTCTAAAAAAAATTTATTCGTAAAAGTGTGCAATGTAGGATTTGATAGTAAATAGCCGGTTTTTAAACAAAATTTATGGAAAAGCTCACGTATTTAACACTGGATTGATCATGCTGACTTTTTCTCCGCTCTCTCCCTGCGCTGGCGCTTTCGGTGCCGCGGTCACCGGCCTTGACCTGCGGGCGCCCCTTTCGGATGTAGATTTTTCCGCGCTGCGCGCTGCTTTAGACCAACACGCGGTTCTGGTTCTGCATGGGCAGCCAATTGATGATGCGCAGCATATTGCTTTTGCTAGCCGCTTCGGCAAGTTGGAGCGTACCCGGCTTGGTGCACAGGGACAGGGCAGCGAGCTGTCGATCCTGACCAACATCGGTCCCGACGGCGCCGTAGTTGAGCCCTCGCACCGGCAGTGGATCAACACGCTGGCCAACCAGTTATGGCACAGCGATTCATCGTTCAAGCCAATTCCTGCACTGGCCTCGATTCTTGCTGGCCGTATCGTGCCGGCGAATGGCGGTGAGACCGAGTTCATCGACATGCGTATCGTCTGGAACGC
>CAIRMX010000100.1 GCA_903879805.1 uncultured Alphaproteobacteria bacterium
CCATTTAACCAGCTTAAAATCATATTAATTTCTGAAAGATTAGAGGCCAAAGGCCTAGCCCCAGATAAGGCGCTAGATTTAGCGACAAGATTTGTTGCCAATAAAGAATCTCTCCAAAATTTGCAGCGAGATGCTTTTGTTCGACAGATGGGCGATAAAAAACCAACTGATAAAAAGTTTGAAGCCATCTTTACAAAATATGCTGCTTTTGGAAAAATATCTGATGCTACGCAGCTTAGAAAAAGAGTTGTTGGAAAAATTTTATCGCAATTTCAGAAAAAATTTGCTGAGCAGATACACCATCTTGATGGGATTCAAACTGTGGAAATGGATGGTAGCGAAATATTATTCCGCGGAATTGATCAAAGAAGCGATTTAACGAAAGAGTTAATTAGACAGCAGTTTGAAGACATACATGTAGGAATGTCTACTTCCGATGGAGTTTCGCAACAATTGAGCTCTTACAAAATACAACGGGAACGAGTGGAGGGACCAGGAGGTCTGGAGAATCGAGCTTCATACGCGGCAGCTACTACATTTAATTTTGCGGTTGCGGCGAAATATGCGGGAAATAACGGTTGGATTTATGATATCAGGCCCAAAAAAGGTAAGGTTGCAACTAATATGCAAGCTCTGGCTCCCCTCTATCAAGAAATAGATTTTGAAGCTATCGACCCTGAAGAAATTTATGCAGTTTATAAAGTTTCGCAAACACTCCTTTCCCCCGGCAACTCCCCAGCAATAACGAATACGATTGAAGAAGTAATCTTAAACCCACATTACAAAAAGAGAGAAAGTGATTCCTTGGATCTTTTGGTGGAGGGGCAAAAAATTGTAACCCAAGAAATTAAGTCAAATTGTAATGGCGGGAGTTTTTCGGTGAAGAGTGATGATCCTGAGGAGCCATTTAAAAAATTTAACGAAAAACAACTTAAACTTCATGAGGACAAATATTCACTGGGAAATCATTTAAGAGAAGCTGCCTCTGCTTTGATGCAGAATAAAGAGCGGGCCATCCCTTTACCTAAATACAGTAGAAGTTTTGCCAGTGTTGACGACGGAAACGCAGCTGTAAAAGAGAAGAATAATGCTTTGTTTGACATTTATAAAAAAGGTCCTGGCGGTAAAGATGAGGATATTATTTATAATCAGCATTGGTTCTGGAGAGACTCAACCACCCCTGGAAATCAGTTTAAAGTCTTCATATCTGTTGAGCCTGAAGATTTAAGTAAGGCCGCTGAAATTTTAATTAAAAATGGCCATTTTAATTATCAGCAACTTCCTAAATGCTCGCAGAAAATTCCTGCCTACTCAAAAGATGACAATGCAGACCGGCGGCTTGCAATAATTCTTTATGCGGAAGGTGACAAAACTGCAGAAAGCGATGCAATCTGGGCGGCAAGATTAAGCGCGATTGAAAAAGATTTTTATGAAGCCGGAATAAAACCCAGGCCACTTGTGAGTAAAGAGGAAGCCGCGTGGGGATCTGTATCTGATGACAGAAAGTTTCCGGGGAGTTTGTACAGCTATTACAAGAAGGATGTTGAGAAATGGCAGTCATGGGATTGGCAAGGCGACAATTATTTTTCTAGAATAGAAATCAAAGTCGCCGAATCAATTAATCAAAAGATCGAGGCGATAACTTCAGAACTTGCAGCGGCGGTGGCGGATAGCAATACATCCGAGCAGATTAGATTAAATAAACTGCTGCAAGCGGAACAATTATATTTGGAAATATCACAAGTTACACCGGATAAAACTGAACATGTTCAGTCTGGCGCTAACATCGATGATAACGAAAAAAATGCTAAGGCAGAAGTGGTTACTCTCGATAAAAGCTCGGGGTCAGCGACCCTGAAGAAAGAGGTTCGGAAAATGACTTTAGAGAGGGCTAAATATTTCTGGGCCAATGACTTAAGGCGCTCTGCAAGCGTCACAACTCATAATGCTGATATCCTTACAGCCAAAACTGAGGCCATTGTTAATGCCGGCAATGCGGTGCTTGATCTGGGTAATTATGGAATAAGCGGTTTAAACAAGGCGGTTCATGATGAATTTGGGTATGAAAAGACGACTCTTTGTCAAGACGCAACAACTGGCCACTATTTTAAAAATAAGGGAAGCAATCTTGCAAAAGCACTGTTGAAAGGCGATGCAAATACTGAAGATTGCACAATATTTGTTGGCGCTTGTGATGATAAAGGAAAAGCTATTTTGGAAACAGAGCGGGCTAAAGATGATGAGGGAAAATTATTATTCTGGGATAGTAAGGCTAAAAAACTTACAACTAAATCAACCGAAAACCCTCACTACGAGCAAGCGCAAATAAAGGTGCCGGCAAAAAAGTTAAAAACTGGAGAGGTTGCAATTGCCGAGATTGACCCCGACTTAGATTCAAAATCAAAATCAAAAATCGGATCAACAAATGGAGTCAAATTTATAATCCACGCAGTTGGTCCAGATTGCAGAAGGGATGAATTTAAAGTTTTAGAAAGCGATGCCCAAGAAGTATCGGACAGTAAAATTGCAGCCAGAAAAGAGGCGCTAAAAAATACTTACAAAGCCTTGCTAGAAAAGGCTTTGGAAAAAGGTGTAAAAAAAATTGCCGTACCTGCTTTGTCAATTGGCGTTTTTCAATATCCAGAAGAAGAGGCGGCGCAAGTAATTGGTGGCGTATTGCGCGATTTTAGATCTAAATTCGAAGAGATTTCAATTTTTGCCATCGACCCTAAAAACAAAGAAAAGAGGCCAGCTATTTTGGATTTAATAGAAAGCAATTTATTCCAAATAAATTTTAATCTCATGCAAGCTGGCAATGACCCCGGGACCTTTGCTGTTCAAAAAAAACCATCGGAGAGCGTTGGGACTTCTTTATCTTCGCCAGATCCAAAAGAAGGGGCAAAAGTAGTTGGCGACGTATTGGGGAGCGATTCTGGATCTCAATTCGAAGAAATTTTAATTCCCAACTCCGATCCCACAAACGAAGGGGGGGGACCAGTTTTTAAGGCCAATGATGAGAAGGATTGGAGGAAAAGTCCGCAAGGTAAAAATGAAAATTTTACCGTTGAAAAAAAACCATCGGGAAGCATTAAGGCATCTTTGTTTTCGCCACTAATGAAACAAAAAGATCAAAATATTTGGTATGTCGCTGAAGATCCGGACGGCTCTCACAATCCAGCTACTCGGGCTAATAAATTTAAAGTGGTTGATGGAATTTATGGCAAAGAAAAAAAGTCAGAGACCTCTGAGCTTGAAGATACCTTCATTAACATTCTCATAAATCTTGCAGCTGGCAGTGTGGACAAACCAAAAAGACAGAAGCTAGAGCGGGAGCAGGTTTTGGCGATTATCGCCAAAGCCAAAGAAAGAGGCGGCATTAAAAATGAAGCAAATAAGCAAGGCGGATATCTTAAAATAGCCACTGAAATTGGAGACATCCCTGGTATTTCAGCGGTTGAAGCCAAAAAATTTTCAGCTGCTTTTCAAAAAGAATGTGAGGCTTGTGGAATTTATTCTGGTCGCAAAGGCGGTAAATCAGTTGGTTTACGCCTAACATTTATTCCTGACGATGTGGTTGATAAATTTACAAAATTATCCCCAACGGAATATGCGGCGCTTGCATCGAGCTCTGAATCAAATTTGAGCGGAATAAAAGCTTTGGCCGCTGGTGTGACTAAATGAATAGCGCCTCAGGCCCTGGCAAGATAAAAGCTTACAAATGCAAATATTTTAAAAAGTGAAGCAGCGGCAATTGTTAATTCCGACACAGAGTTAGCCGTAAAAAATTTCAACCCAGATCCGTCATTAGAATTGCGACAGTATCTCGCTAAGCCTTAATTCTATTAGTCTCGGGCGAGCACCGCACCGGAAAGCGTAGCATGCATACGCTGACGGAGCGGAGCAGAGAACGAGGCTGATAGAATTAAGGGTTAGTAGAGATAATGGCGTGATTCTAATGACGGATTTGGGTTCAAGAGCTTCGTGTTTTTATTCAAGAAAACGGCTCAGCAAATTTCCGATCAAGTAGGATCTGACTTAGATAATCGCCCTTTTCCACGGTTTCTTCGACAGAAAATTTTCCATCTTTGTCGGGCAGAAAAACATCGGCGAGGTAACGTCCGTAAATGTCGGTCGCGTGAGTTTTGACGATTAAAAAAGGCAAATCTTGTAAAATTTTTTTCAAAGCACGCGCAGATTTTTTACCAGCTTTAGAACTAATTTCTGGCGCATCAATTTGCCGTAAACGCAAAATTTCTTCGTGAAAAATTTTAAAACCCAAATCAAGAACCACGTGAATCGTGTCGCCGTCTACAACCTTGCGCAAGTAAGCCTTGTAAGCGTTGAGATTGATTGCCCTAACCTTTGATTTTTTGACCAAATACTTTTCGCCATTTTTAATCGTCTCCACAATTTTTGCTTGCGCGGGAACATTTTCTTCGAGCTCGTACAAAATTCCAAAACCGCAATCGATGCACGAGAATCCTAGCTCTTCAACCCTTGTCAAATTGTAACAAAAAAGTTTTCCGCGACGGAAATTTAATTTTGAACTCAGCTTCTTTCTTTTGTTTTTAGAGCTTTCTGGCGATTTAGATTTTTTTAATTTTTTACTTAACTCTTCCGCGTGGCGTTGTTGCATGAATCAAAATCAAGTCACACTCGCCCCCTTATCAACAACATTTACTAAATCCGAACCGAATCTGGCATACCCAACTTAACCATCTTGTTCAGAATATGAATACCA
>CAIRMX010000101.1 GCA_903879805.1 uncultured Alphaproteobacteria bacterium
ATCTTAGTTCATGATTTTTGATATTTTGCCCTAATTTTTCTAAAATATTTTCTATTTTGCTCATTTTTTTTAATAAAATTTAAGATTAATAAATAAGCCCTAAAGCCTTATGTAGTATGCCTTCGGCAATGGTTACTATCAAGTCAATTAGAGCAATTTTTTAATCTTTTTTTGGCAGTTTATAAACCCGATCACCACCGGCAATTTTATCGTTTATGATGCCAAGATTTTGATTTTTGTTTAAGCGTGAAATTACCGATCTAGCGGTATGTGGCTGCCATTTTAAATTTTCACAAATTTGCTTTAAGGTAATTCCCTCTTCGGCTGATTTAATCATCTCGATTAATTGGGAAATTTTAGTATTTGGGCGGCTGGTTTCAGTTTTTTGAATTGGCGTCTCTTTAACTGGATTTTCTTTAACTTCGGCAACCGCTTTTTTGACTACTTTTTTAACAACTGGTTTTGAAATTTTTTTAGGCATAAATTTAAAGAAATTTTGATTAGTAATTAAATTGACTAAATGCAGTTAAACCATTTCTGGCAAACCTGCAAAAGATGATCGTAATCGTCTTCTTCAGCTTCATTTGTGAAGACTTCGATTTCTTCCTTTGTCAGACCAGCTTTTTTTGCAGCGACTCTGCATCTTGCTAAAATAGCAAAAGCGTTTCCGTCTTCGTTGGTAAGATTAACTTCGATATTTGGATATTTTGGCATTTTACTCCTTATTTTAATTGATAGAAAAAAACCTCTTAGAGGCATATCCAGTATGCCTTCGCGAACCATCACTATCAACTCAATTGAGATGATTTTTTGAACAATTTTTAAAAAAGTTTTGAAGTACCAAAACGATGACGAATAACCATGGAACTTTCGATCAGAGGATACGCCAGACATCGCGGCGTTGCCGAGTCGGCAGTTAGAAAAGCAATCGCTCAGGGAAGAATCGGCAAAAGCAAAAATGGTAAGATAAACCCTAAAATAGCCGATAAAGAATGGGGGCAAAACAGCGATCCGGCGCAAGTAAAGGCAGCATTTACTGAGGAAAAGCCCGATTACAGCCAGAATTCAATACCAAGCGCAACAAACGGACCAAGCTATCAACAAAGCCGAGCGATTAAAGAGGCTTACGGCGCAAAGCTGCTTCGACTACAGTTTGAAAAGGAATCAAAAAAGCTGATTTCGATAGATGATGTAAAGGTGTCGGCGTTCAACGCCGCGCGAATGACCAGAGATCGAATTTTAAATATTCCAGATCGCGTAATTCCGCAACTCGTTGGCAAAACCAACATTTTTGAGATGAAAGAAATTTTAAAAGCCGAACTGATTAAAGCGCTCGAAGAATTATCGAAGGTTAATGATAAACTATGACGACATTTATTTTAAAAATTTCTGTGAAGGCTTAAAGCCAGATCCAAATTTTACAGTATCAAGCTGGGCGGATAATCACCGAGTTTTAAGCAGTATTTCTTCAGCAGAACCTGGACCGTGGAGAACGGACAGAACGCCATATCTCAAAGAGATTATGGACTGCCTTTCACCATCGCACCCTTGCGAAAAAGTGGTGTTTATGAAAGGCGCACAAATTGGTGGAACCGAATGCGGCAACAATTGGATGGGTTTTGTAATTCATCACGCACCAGGACCAATGTTGATTGTAAATCCGACAGTTGAGACTGCCAAGCGCACCTCAAAAATGAGGATTGATCCCGCAATTGAAAACTGCCCTGCTCTAAAGGAAAAAGTAAACGACCCAAGATCAAGAGACAGCGGCAACACAATTTTGATGAAGGAATTTCCAGGCGGTGTCTTGGTTATGACCGGCGCGAATTCTGCTGTGGGCTTGCGCTCAATGCCGATTCGATATTTATTTCTCGATGAAGTTGATGGTTATCCTGACGATGCCGCTGGCGAAGGTGATCCAGTAAATCTTGCGATTCAAAGAACTGCTACTTTTAGCAATCGCAAAATTTTCATGATCTCGACTCCGACAATTAAAAATTTCAGTCGGATTGAAACTGCTTTTTTAGAAGGCGATCAAAGATACTTTTTTGTCCCCTGCCCTAATTGTGGCGAGTTCCAAAATCTCAAGTGGGCGCAGATAAAATGGCCGAAAGGAAAACCTGAAGCTGCTTACTACGCCTGCGAAAAATGCGGAAGTGTTTGGGAAGATTATCAAAAAGCAGAAATTTTAAAAAATGGAAAATGGGTTGCGACCAATCCTAACAGCAACAGCAAAACAATTTCTTTTCATCTGTCATCACTTTACAGTCCGCACGGCTGGACAAGTTTTGGTGATATAGCGCAGGAATTTTGCGAGGTTCACAAAGACCCTCCGCGCCTGCAAGTCTGGACAAACACAAAACTTGCAGAGACTTGGGAAGACATGGCGGGGGAAGTTATTGATCCGACAGGATTAATGAAGCGCCGCGAAAATTTTGGCACCAGATTATTTAAAGACATCGCCATCATTACCGCTGGCGTGGATGTC
>CAIRMX010000102.1 GCA_903879805.1 uncultured Alphaproteobacteria bacterium
GACATCCACGCCAGCGGTAATGATGGCGATGTCTTTAAATAATCTGGTGCCAAAATTTTCGCGGCGCTTCATTAATCCTGTCGGATCAATAACTTCCCCCGCCATGTCTTCCCAAGTCTCTGCAAGTTTTGTGTTTGTCCAAACCTGAAGTCTTGGTGGGTCTTTATGAACCTCGCAAAATTCTTGCGCTATGTCACCAAAACTTGTCCAGCCATGCGGGCTGTAAAGTGACGATAAATGGAAAGAGATTGTCTTGTTGCTATTGTTAGGATTGGTCGCAACCCATTTTCCATTTTTTAAAATTTCTGCTTTTTGATAATCTTCCCAAACTGAGCCGCATTTTTCGCATGCGTAATAAGCTGATTCCGGTTTGCCTTTCGGCCATTTTATCTGCGCCCACTTGAGATTTTGAAACTCACCACAATCAGGGCATGGCACAAAGAAATATCTTTGATCGCCTTCTAAAAAAGCAGTTTCAATTCGACTAAAATTTTTGATCGTTGGTGTTGAGATCATGAAAATTTTGCGATTGGAAAACGTTGCCGTTCTTTGAATCGCAAGGTTTACCGGATCGCCTTCACCAGCAGCATCGTCCGGGTAGCCGTCAACTTCATCTAAAAAAAGGTAACGAATCGGCATTGAGCGAAGTCCAACGGCAGAATTCGCGCCAGTCATAACAAGAACTCCACCAGGGAATTCTTTCATTAAAATTGTGTTGCCAGAATCGCGCGATCTTGGATCAGAAATCTTTTCTTTTAGTGCTGGGCAATTTTCTATTGCTGGATCAATCCGCATTTTCGAGGTGCGCTTGGCAGTCTCAACTGTAGGATTTACAATCAGCATCGGTCCTGGTGCGTGATGGATTACAAAACCCATCCAATTGTTGCCGCATTCAGTCCCGCCAATTTGCGCGCCTTTCATGAACACCACTTTTTCGCAAGGGTGCGATGGCGAAAGACAATCCATTATTTCTTTCAGGTAAGGAGTGCGATCCGTTCTCCACGGTCCAGGTTCTGCCGAAGAAATGCTGCTTAAAATGCGGTGATTATCTGCCCAACTTGATACTGTAAAATTCGGGTCCGGCTTTAAGCCTTCACAGAAATTTTTAAAATAAATGTCGTCATAATTTATCATTAACCTTCGATAATTCTTCGAGCGCTTTGACCAGCTCGGCTTTTAAAATTTCTTTCATCTCAAAAATGTTGGTTTTGCCAACAAGTTGCGGAATTACGCGATCAGGAATATTTAAAATTCGATCTCTGGTCATTCGGGCGGCGTTGAACGCCGACACCTTCACATCATCTATCGAAATCAGCTTCTTTGATTCTTTCTCAAACTGTAATCGAAGGAGTTTTGCGCCATACGCCTCCTTAATCGCACGACTTTGCTGATAGCTTGGCCCACCAATTAAATTTCCTTGGGAATTTGGTGCAGAATTTTGGCTATAATCGGGTGAATCAAAGGTATTTTCTGCCTTTGTTTGCGCTGGATCGCTGTTTTGACCCCATTCTTTATCTGCTACTTTGGGGTTTATCTTGCCATTTTTACCTTTGGTAATCCTTCCTTGTGCGATTGCTTTTCTAACTGCCGACTCGGCAACGCCGCGATGTCTGGCGTATCCTCTGATCGAGAGTTCCATGGTTATTCATCATCGTTTTGGTACTTCAAAACTTTTTTAAAAATTGTTCAAAAAATCATCTCAATTGAGTTGATAGTGATGGTTCGCGAAGCCATACTAGGCAAGCCTTAAAAGGCTTTTATTAATCTTAAAATGCGAGGAAAATATGCCTAAAAAAATTTCAAAACCAGTTGTTAAAAAAGTAGTCAAAAAAGCGGTTGCCGAAGTTAAAGAAAATCCAGTTAAAGAGACGCCAATTCA
>CAIRMX010000103.1 GCA_903879805.1 uncultured Alphaproteobacteria bacterium
GATTTCAAGTAACTCCCCTCCTTTTCAAGGAGGGGTTGGGGGTGGTTATTCAAGAATTCAGTTTTTAGCTAAAGGTCTTTCGGCAAAATTTTATCCGTAGCAAAATTTGCAACGCCAATCACCTCAAGCTCTCCTAGCCTTTGCAAATCATTCACTGTCCAAGCAAAAATCTCAATATCCGAGAAAATTTTAACAAAAGTTCTGTCGAGCAATTGATGAAAAATTGACAAAAATTTCACCTCTTTTTTGCTTAAAAACTCACGCAAAATTTTAATCTGCTCAAAGTTTTTTAGCTCTTCACAAACCGCAACTAATTGCGCTTTTTTGCCGAAGATTTTTCTGATTTTAGTAAAGATTTTTCCAGCAAGTTTGTAATCAGTAATAAATGGCGCGAAGTAGATTTGGCCTTGCTTAATCCCAGATGCATCAATTTCTTTTTTGACAATTTCTAGCGCCTGCAGCGCATTTTTTTCGTCAAGATTTTTAAAATCTAACCAATAGCAAAAATCATTTTTAAACTGCAAATAATCACGAAATTTCGGCAGATTTTTTAACTCTGATTTTTTTGGATGATCGTGCTTTAAAAAAAGCTCTCCTTCCAAAAACCAAATATCAAATTCAATCGCCTTAAAACCTTTTTTGTGAGCCTGATTAAGACTTGCAATTGTGTTCTGCAAAATCTTCTCTTTAGCAAGTCCTCGATGGGCAAATAAACGAACCATTTTATGAAGAAAAAATTTATAATAGTTGAAACAACTTATCCAAATTTAGCCTCAGCCAAAAAGCTAGGAGAAATCCTTTTAACAAAAAATCTCGCCGCTTGTGTGCAATTTTCAGCAATTACCAGCATGTATTTTTGGCAGGAAAAACTAGAAAAAAGTCGCGAGATTTTAGTCAGCATTAAGAGCGAAAATTCACTTTATAAAGAGATCGAAAAAATCATCCAAGAACATCACAGTTACGAAATTCCACAAATCTTCGCGAAGCCCATAAATCAAGGCTCCAAACCATATTTAAACTGGATTGATTCAAAGCTGAAAAAGGGCAAATAAATCTAGCATAATAAAGTTTGCCAATTTCTAATGGCGCCCAAGTTTTTTAAACTTTTTTACACACCACGAAAACCACTGACGAAAAGAATTTATTTCTAAACTTCCCAGATTCCTGAAACAGATATTTTCTAAAATTTCACAAGATGTTGAACATGAAAACCACATTCAAAAACATTTGGCTGCCCTAGAAAATAGATGTTTCTCAAACAATAATTTTTGAGAAAACTAATGACGAATAAAACAATTTTGATCGACGCAGCACACCGCGAAGAAACGCGAGTCGCTGTATTAGAAGACGGAATTTTACAAGATTTCGACCGCGAAGCAGTCGCTATCAAACAAATCAAAGGCAATATCTACCTATCTCGCGTTACTAGAGTTGAGCCATCTCTGCAAGCTGCTTTCGTTGATTACGGTTCTGACCGCCACGGCTTTTTACCTTTCGCTGATATTCACCCTGACTATTACCAAATCTCAGAAGCTGAAAGACAAAAGCTGCGCGAAATGAACAGCAATCAACCAGCTGCCAAACTAGATGAAGAAGAAACCGCTGCACCGCAAAGCAATCGCCCAGCAGGCGCTGAGCAAGATGACGATAGCGAATCAATCGTTACCGGCGCTTACTCAGTTGAAGATGAAACCGGCAATTATCGCGGCAATATTCACAACATTTACAAGCGTTACCAAATCCAAGATGCGATCAAACCAGGTCAATTAATTTTGGTGCAATGCGCCAAAGAAGAGCGTGGCAATAAGGGCGCGTCAATGACCACCTACATTTCAATCGCCGGAAAATACAGCGTCTTGATGGCTAATACGCCTAACAAAGGCGGGGTTTCTAAGAAGGTTGATAATTTCCGCGATCGCAAACTTTTACGCTCAATTTTAAACGAGTTAAACGTTCCAGCTGACCGATCAGTAATCATCAGAACTGCCGGCGTTGGTAAAAAACCAGAAGAAATCAAACGCGATTGCGACTATCTCTCGCGCCTTTGGGACAGCATTAAAGAAGCTTCCACCACTTCAAAAGCTCCGGCCTTTATTCACGCTGAAGATGACGTGATCAAAAGATGCATCCGCGACGTTTACAATGAACAAGTTAGCGAGGTTGTAGTTGAAGGCGCCGAAGCGTTTGAAACTGTGATGAACTTCGTTAAACTAACCATGCCGCACAGCGCGCATAACGTGAAGCTTCACGATGAGCGTGTTCCCGTCTTCAATAAATATCGTGTTGAGCAACAAATTTCAGCGCTTTACGAGAAGCAAATTAATCTTCCATCGGGTGGTTCAATCGTTATCGACCACACTGAAGCTCTAGTTGCAATTGACGTAAACTCTGGCCGCTCAACTAAAGAAAGCGGCGTTGAAGAAACTGCCGTTACCACCAACTTGGAAGCTGTTAAAGAAATCGCCAAACAACTTCGTCTACGCGATTTGGCTGGTTTGGTTGTGATCGATTTCATCGACATGTATGACCAAAAACATCGCCGCAATGTTGAAAGAGCTTTGCGCGACGAATTACAAAATGATCGCGCTCGTATTCAATTGGGCCGCATCAGTGTGTTTGGCTTGCTTGAAATGTCTCGTCAAAGACTTGGCGCCAGCTTTTTTGAAACCATCACTGAGCCTTGCAAACATTGCAGCGGCACTGGTTATGTGCGTTCAGTTGAAATTCTAGCTGTGAGCATTTTACGCGCGATTCGTCACGCCTGCGCTGACAAACAAGCTGGAGTTATCTACATCTACACCAATTCTGAAACCATCGCCTACATGATGAATTTCAAAAAAGGTGAAATCGTTTCTACTGAAAAAAATTACGACGTTCACATCTTCATGCATCCATCTGATGATGCCGGCAGCCAAGGCTTTAGCATCAAGAAGCGTAAAAGCCTTTCTGACGAAGAAAGACGCGAAATTGAAATGCCAGTAACCACCGGAAAAGTGAATCAATTAGGTTTGGAAAAAAGCTATTTTGAAAATTTATCACAAGGTGATGAGCACGAAGAAGAATCTGATCGCGGCAATAACAGAAGACCTCGCAACGATAATAATAATCATAGAAAAAATAATAACCGTCGCGACAAAAGAAAATTTGACCCACGTAATAATAACAATCGCAAGAAGTCATTTTTGGGATCGGTTTTCTCAATCTTTTCTAAATAGGTTTTAGAGTTAGGACAAAAAATTAAGGCGAGCCTTTTTAAATAAAGGCTCGCCTTTTTTTTGCATTCTCTCTCGGTGTCACCCCGTCTTCACGACGGGGTCCATCTCGTCA
>CAIRMX010000104.1 GCA_903879805.1 uncultured Alphaproteobacteria bacterium
CAAAAGTAACAAGGTTAGCTAAAATATTGGCTGATTTTGCGAGAAAATTATGGTAAAAACTGAGGGAATTTTTTTTGGATTTGGAAAATCTAAAAATTCTCAGTTGCGTGGTGAGGAATTTGTGGGTTGTTCAGAGGTTCCATAATTGAGAAATATCCCTGATTTCTAAAGATTGCGCAAACATTTCTCTTTCGACTTCCGAGCTAAAATTCCACTCCGCTCTAGCCATTTTTGCACCTATTAGATGATCGGTTGGAAATCTTGGAAAAATAATATCCCACTGGATCGGCCTAGTTTGATCACTCACCTAGCTCTCTTTTCTTATCAATCCACACCGCATCGCTATCAATTACATAAGGATTTTCACCAAACTTTCCGATGTTAGCCAATTTATCATCATCAAAAATATAGCCCTCTTTATTCAAACCCTCATGCAAAGCCGCAACATCTTGTGCTGTATTTGACGCTGTATCCAGCAGCGGAAATATCATCAGGTCATTTCCCAAAATACTGCTAGAGCAATAAGGCTGTAATATGTGGCGACTTACGTTGTGAGGCTTGGGAATATTTGCGCTCGTTTCATTTCCACAATATTTGATCACCAACTTTTTCTGCGGCACCAATATTGCCGTCGCGTACATGCCATTGAATACCTCGGCGGTATTTTGTTTGAGATCAATTCCCAAACAATGCAACTTGCTACAAAGCGTATCCGCTATGCCCAGCTCGCGAGATATAAATTGATCAATGCATTCCTGCAAACTTCTTCGCGCTCCTTTCATGCGACCTCATTTTCCAATAAAAACTGCCTGAATTTTTTGCTCGCCTTTGCCCGATTCGTCAGTAACCACAAACTCCAGCAAACCCCTGCCCTCGTCACTTTTTGCCACTAAATCTTTCGGCAAAATTGCAAAAACTTTAAAATTTCCCACATCGTCTGGCGCCACTTCTAGCGCGGTTAAATCACCATTTTGCAATTTCAAAATCGCCTCGCTTGGTGTTGAAATTTTTAAGCCAAAAGTTTTTTTCTCGTGAGTTTTATTAGAAATTTTAATCGTGTAACCGTTCCTAATTGAGCCATCAGAAAGCGTCACAAAAATCGGGTTGCGATCAGGAATAGCACTGATTTCTAGCGTTGGTTTCAAAATCAAATTACGCAGCATGATGCCGCAAACCAAAGTTAAAATCGTGCCGTAAAGAAAAGTGCGCGGCTTCAAAATTTTAAACTTTTTTTCCGGAATCGGATTCAACAAATGATCCATCGTGTCGTAGCGAATCAGCCCTTTCGGCAGACCAATTTTCTCCATGACATTGTCGCAAGCGTCCACGCACAAGCCGCACGCAATACATTCCATCTGCAAACCATTTCTGATGTCGATGCCAACAGGACACACCACAACACACTGCTTACAATCAATGCAATGTCCGCGATTTTTAAAATCTTCGCCATGCTTCATCTTGCCGCGAGTCTCGCCACGCTTCTCGTCGTAAGTGATGATTAAAGTATTTTTGTCAAACATCGCTGATTGAAAACGCGCGTAAGGACACATGTAAGTGCAAACCTGCTCACGCGCGAACCCAGCCATGACATAGGTTGAAGCCGCAATTCCTAAAATCCAACCAAGTGAACTTACATCAATTTCGCCGTGAAAAATATTTTTTGTAAATAAAATCGCGTCACCAAAATAGCATTCGAAGCCCCAGCCAGTAAGGAGTGAGACAATTATCCAAGAAGTGTGCGTCAAAAATTTGCGCCAGAATTTTTCGAAATTTTTACGACGATCCAGCAAAATGCGATTATTGCGATCGCCCTGAAACAGCCGCTCAAAGCCCACGAAAACATCAGTCCAAACTGTTTGAAAACAAGCGTAACCGCACCAAATTCTACCAAAAAGTGACGTCACAAAAAACAGCGCCACCGCTGCAATAATCAGGATCCCCGCCAAATAATAAACTTCCTGCGGCCAAATTTCGATGAAGAAAAAATAAGCTTTGCTGTGGGCAAAATCAATTAACACAGCCTGATCTGGCGCATCTCCAGCGCGCTCAAAACGAATGAAAGGCAGTCCAAAAAAAACGCTCAAAAAAAACGTATTCAACATCCATTTCAATCGACGAAACCGCCCTTTAACACTTTGCGGATACAGGCGCTTTCTAGCTTCAAATAGATGTTCGAGCATGTGAATATTTTTTGATTTTGAGTCTTAAAAACTTATCCACCTAATTTCCGACATCAACTACAGCAAATCAACCAATGAAAACCCTTCATTGATGGTGAAATAAAAATGGTTGAGTTTTTGCAAGAAAAAGAAAAATTGTGACCAACACAACTCCTCAACCACTTAAACAAAAAACCCTTCTTCTCCAACATCTAAAAATAACTAAAATGACTGACATCTTTGACGTAGTAGTAATTGGCGCGGGCCCTGGTGGATATGTTGCGGCGATTCGTGCAGCCCAACTTGGACTTAAAACCGCTTGCGTAGAAAAACGCAAAACACTTGGTGGAACTTGTTTGAATGTGGGATGTATTCCTTCAAAAGCTTTGCTGGAAATTTCGCATAAATTTCATGATGCGGCGCATCAATTTGAAAGCTTAGGAATTGCGGTTTCTAAACCAAAAATCGATGTAAAAAAGTTGATCTCAAACAAAAACGAAATCGTTACCGGCCTTACTGGCGGGATTGCTGGCCTATTCAAGAAAAACAAAGTTACTTCAATTGAAGGCGCGGCAAAATTCTTAGACAAAAACACCATTGAAGTTACCAAAGCTGATGGCACTAAAGAAAAAATTTCTGCTAAAAATTTCATCATCGCGACCGGCTCAGAAGTTACAAAATTACCTGGTGTTGAAATTGACGAAAAAGTAATCGTCTCTTCAACTGGCGCCCTAGATTTGGAAAAAGTTCCAGGAAAAATGATCGTAATTGGCGCTGGTGTAATTGGCCTAGAATTAGGTTCAGTTTGGGGCCGCTTTGGCGCTGAAATTGAGGTTGTTGAATTCCTTGATAAAATCACGCCAGCCATGGACGCGGAAGTTTCTCGTAACTTTCAAAGAATCCTTGAAAAGCAAGGTTTCAAATTCCGCCTTTCTTCAAAAGTTGTGTCTGTAAAAAAAGATAAAAACGGCGCTAAAGTTGAAATCGAATCAGTTGCTGATGGCAAAAAAGAAACACTTTTAGCCGACGTAGTTTTGGTAGCAATTGGTCGCCGCCCAAACACTGAAAATTTGGGTTTGGAAAACACCGGAATCAAATTAAACGCCCGCGGCTTTATTGAAAATAATCACCTACGCACTTCTGTAGAAAATATTTTCGTAATCGGCGATGTAACCACTGGCCCAATGCTGGCGCACAAAGCCGAAGATGAAGGCATGGCAGTTGCTGAAATGATCGCCGGACAAAAAGGTCACGTAAATTACGACGTGATTCCAAATGTAATTTACACTTACCCGGAAATTGCTTCTGTCGGCAAAACTGAAGAAGAATTAAAAGCGGCAAATATTGCTTACAAAGTTGGTAAATTCTCAATGATGGCAAACTCGCGCGCGCGCTCTACTGGCGACGATCAAGGCTTTGTTAAAATTTTGGCTGATGCAAAAACTGACCGCATTTTAGGCGCTCACATTATTGCTCGCGAAGCTGGCAATACTATTCACGAAATTGTTGTGGCGATGGAATTTGGCGGATCTGCGGAAGATATTGCTAGAACTTGCCACGCGCATCCAACCTACAACGAAGCAGTTAAAGAAGCTGCGTTGGCGGTAGATAAAAGACAAATTCACAGCTAGTTAAAGTAATAAACTGAATTCGCGAATAACCACCCCAACCCCTCCTTGAAAAGGAGGGGAGTTACTCGAAATCGAACTCGATCTAAAGCCCCTCCTTTTCAAGGAGGGGTTGGGGTGGTTATTCACGAAACTCGAACCAAAAATTTAACCAAGAATACCAACACCAAACCCCCAAACCCATGCTCAAAAGCCACCGCTTTTTGCAGCTCTGCCTGCTCGTTCTATTTTCAAACCCAGCCCGCGCCGTCACTCTCACCTCTGGCCAAACTGATTACACCACCACCTCCGACATCACCACCAGCGCCAGCGGCATTATTACCTCGCTTTCTGGCACTAGCGGCAGTCTCAATAAAATTAAAAACCTCCACACAATTACCACCGGAAATTCTGGCGCCACCAGCAGCGCTTACGGCATTAGATCGAGCGGCGATTACTACCAAATCACCAATGACGCGAGCGGCATCATTTTAACCACAGGCAGCTCGGGACGCGGCATTAGCGTTTCTGACAATTCAATTGTGAATAATTTAGGCAGCATCAGCACCCAAGGCTCAACTTCTTACGGCATTTATTTGGGCGGTGACTCCAACACCACCACCAACTCCGGCTCAATTTCAACAATCGGCAGCACTTCCTACGGCATTTATTTAAATGGCAGCAACAGCTCTGCAACCAACTCTGGCAACCTTGCGACTCGGGTTTACGGAATTTACAGCAATGGCGACAATAACCAAATCAGCAATTCCGGCAGCATCACCACAACCAGCGGCTCTTCCGCCCACGGCATTTATGTAAGCGCTGGGAGTGCCTCAACTGCGACTTCCAGCAATTACAGCACCGTGACTAATTCTGGCACAATTAGCGCCAACGCCAATGGCATTTACGCCAAAGATAATTACACCCAAATCACCAACAGCGGCACAATAGCCAGCGGCGATTACGGCATTCGCACTGAAGGCAGCAACTCAACAATCACCAACTCCGGCAGCCTCAGCTCAATTTACAATTCAGGAGCTGGCACCGTAATTAACAATTCAGGAAATCTCACAGGCAACGTCACAATTGGCAGCGGCACACTCAATGTTTTAGGCGGCACAATTAGCGGCGCGGTCGACGGCTCAAGCAACACGGGCAGCGTAAATATTAATTCTAATTTCAACCAAAGCGCCGCTTTTACCGATCTCAATAATCTCAATATTAATTCAGGCCACACACTAAATTCCAGCGCCAGCATTAGCGCCAACTTGGTTGCACTTAGTTCGGGATCAAGCCTAACAATTAGCAATGGCGGGTCAGTTGAGGCAGTAATTCAAGGTGGCGGCACGTTAAATATTTCAGGAACTGACTTTGCGCCAAGCGGATTAATCGGCACTTCCGGCAACGCTTTAACCAATTTAAATATTGGCGCTGATGCCTCTCTTGCGAGCTCCAACGACATTTACGCAAATAATATTTTGGTCAACGGCACGCTAAATTTTTACGGCGCTGACAATTTAACAATCTCGGGAAATGTTGCAGGCAACGGCTCAGGCACAATCAATGTCGCAAGCAACAGCCAAAATATTTTAGGCAATTTCACGCTAAATAGCGGCGACAGTTTGGCGACAAGTTTGGGAAATAATACCGCCGGAAATTTAACCGTGTCGGGCGCAGCCAATATTGACGCTGATGCAAAGCTTGTCGTCACACCAACAATTAATCAGGGCTACGTTGCTAATGGCACAGAGTTCACTTTGGTTAGTGGCAATTCGAGCTCGACAATTAATCAAATTTCCGATGCAAATATTTCGGTAAATGGCACCGCTTCCAACATTTACGGCTTGCTCAAATTCACCACGCAGGCAAGCGCAGATTCGCTGGTTTTAACTGTTAATCGTCTCGCCTCAGATGAGGTTACATCCAACAAAAATTCGCAAAATATTTACCAAAATTTAAACGACATTGGCGCGGGATCAAATGGCAAATTATCCGATTTTCAAGGTTACCTCGACAGCAGCGGCCTCACAGGGGATGCCCTTTCCAAGGCACTTAATCAAGCAGCGCCGCAATCAAGCAAAGCTAATTTGGCAGTGACAAGCAACATTGCGAGTAACTCCATTCTCGCCTCTGAAACCAGACTGGGCAAGCTGCGCCAACGTTTATCTAACGGCGCTTGGGTGCAAAGTTTTGGAAGCGCGTCCTCACAAAACGACGTCAAATCTGACGACGGCTACAAAGCAAATTCTTTGGGATTAGTGATTGGCGCCGACCAAGAGTTAGGTTCTGATGCCACAATCGGCGTGGCTTTAAGCTTTGCTCGCTCCAACGTAAAATCACTCGACAGCCTAAAGCAAAATTTAATCAGCAGCAATCAATTGAGTTTTTACTCGGGGCAAAATTTTGGAAAATATTTTCTCGACAGCTTAGTTGGTTTTGCTTGGAATTCTTACAGCTCAAATCGCGCCCTTACTGCGCTAGATGCCGCGGCCACCGCCAGATATTCTGGCCAAACTTACCTAGCAAAAATTAAAACCGGTCGCAATTTCAAATTAAAACACGGCTTAATTTTTACGCCCGAAGCTTCGCTCAACATTTTGCACAACAGCATCGGCGGCTACAGCGAAGAAGGTGCAGACGAATTGAATTTAAAAGTTAGCGCAGTGTCAGCAAGTTTTTTAGAAGCGCGACTTGGTGCAAATTTAGGTTGGGAGACGCGGTTCTCTGACTTTCCTGAATTTAAAAAAGTGACATCAGTTTTAAAATTTTCTTACGGACATGCTTTGGTAAATACGGCACCCACAACCAAAGCCAGCTTTGAAGGACAGGCTTCATCTTTTAATTCACAAATTTCACATCTGGATTCAAACAGCCTTAGACTTGGAACCGAAATAACCGCCTTTCACGAAAACTTCACAAGCTTTAGCTTTGACTACAACTTTGAAAAACGCGCCACCTACGCGTCACATTTTATCGCGGCAAAAATCCGCCAAGAATTTTAAAGCTACGCTGAACTTTTATATTCTACTTTTCGGGCCCACCATCATTTTGGCCTGCTACAACTTTTTGCCGCAATCTCGCAACCATGCCCGAACTTAGCGGCCTTGCAGACTCCGCTTCTTTTTCTTGCCGCAACTTTAAAATCTCTTCTGATTTTATTTTAGAATAACCAGCTAATGATTCATATTTTATCGGCCTTTCTAAGTAAGCTGACTCAGCTACCAATCTAACACCCTGACCATATTTTTCTTCATCAAGCGGAGTTGTTTTGAGTGCCTTGTTTGATCCTTGTGTGAAAGTAAATCTCTCACCGACATCACCGGGAAAAACATACCTGCCAGTTGACATCGCAATCATTAATTTTTGGTAAATAAATTGATCTGGCACCTCACCAAGAGAATTTGCTGAATCCTGACTTCTTAACTTGCAAACCATTTGCGCCACTTGTTTGTAGTGACCATCAAGCATGTAACCACAGAGATTAGGTAATTTCTCTTGTCCAAAGCAGGTGATTAATGATTTCAAAACGAAGGGCGAGCGACAGCTGAAAGAATAATTGTTAGGATTTAGCACGCCCTCTCTAACAGCAACGCCTTCCACAATTCCAATTTTACTCAGAGGTTTGCTGCTGTCCGCGGTTGTATCTAGAATTCTGTTCCACATTACCTCGCTGTCGGAACTTACGCTTAAAGCTTCTTCGGGAGCTGCAACCAAGTGAGTAGAATTCATAATTTGCAGCAACTGTCTTTGGGTCAATTCTTGTCCGTCAACAGTCAAATCCAGATGGCCTATTTTGCTGGCCTGCCTGACAATTTCAAAAAACAAGCGGTGTGAAAATTTGCCGTGAAAAAGAAATTTATTATTTTGCTCTACCTCAGAAAAAATATTTCCTGCTTTGGCAAAGCGCGCCGCAACTTTCCCTTCAACAGCATCAGTAAAAACAGCAACTCCTTCTAGATTAATGCCACATTCTTGCTCTCGATGAAGCAGCTCTTCGCTGAGTTGACGCCTTTTGTTGAGTGGTTGGTAGTCTTGGGGCCAAGGTCCGGGGATAAAATTTCCCGCTCCACAAATCAGGTAAGAAGGAGAGTTATTAAAAGGCTCAATCTCATGAGCCGCCATTCTTACAGCTAGAGCTTGATCAAGATCTCGCAAACACTCAAAAACCAGTTCGGGAGTTTGTAAAATTCGCGCCATCTGTTCCGCAATTTCACAAATCCGCTGCGAATTTTGTGGTGTGATTTGAAATCCCTCAAAATTATTTCCCTCTTTAAAACGCACTTCCTGAAACAAACGATACTCGTAAGAAGGAGTCAGTTCAATTTCTTTCGATTCTAATTTCCTAGACTCAGTTTCCAAAAATTTCTCTTTGATTTGAGCGATCAACTCAGATGAAGACTTGTCAGCGCCAAAATAAATTTCTTCCTGAGGAATTGGGTAAAATGAAATGATTGGCATGATAAATTTAGTTATTTGCGACGGGTCAATCTCATGACAAGTGAGAAATTTGATTTGATTGTGAGCTCACGACACTGTGAGCACCGCCGTAAAGATGCGGTGACACTGATGGTGGATTGGCTTTGTCTGGAGCAGATAAATTTTTAATCATCTGCTCGACATTACTTTTTTGAACTGCATCAGCTGCTTGAGAAGCGTCTAAATATCTTTTTGTCTCTTGTAAAAAAACCGCCAAATCTATTTGTAGCGATTGGCATTGCTCCAACTCCTCTATGCTGCAATTTCCATACATGGCGTAAAATTCTTTAGTATTTTCACTCATTGGCACCACTTTTATCGGGCAGGTTTTGGCATTATTTGCAAAAGTGAGAGAATCCCGTCCTTGATCGGTGTGATAAATTTCAGATGCTTGGTTTTCTGTAAAAATTTTGTTGAGAATATCTGCGATGGAGTATCGATTCAATCCCAAACCCGCTACAACCTCATCAATGTTCCAATGAAAATTGAAACCATCTCTTCTGTGCCGAGGCGCAATTTCACTCTCATAATTGGGTAAAGAACGCATTAGTTGCAAAGATGGTAACTCATAGAGCTGGCAACCCGCAGCCTGCACCATAAATTGATCTTCCTCCAACGTAATTACTGGAAATAAGTTAAGGACACTCTGAAAAACCTACCACCCATCTCTAAAAATCACTAAATTTCTTTTAAGAATTTTCAAAAAGATCCAAATAATCTCTTGCGATAAAGCGAGTTGAGCCCACTATTCACAGAGCTTCACAGCTA
>CAIRMX010000105.1 GCA_903879805.1 uncultured Alphaproteobacteria bacterium
CCCCTCCTTTTCAAGGAGGGGTTGGGGGTGGTTATTCGCGCACTCAATCCCACAATAAAAAACCCCTCAATCCAACACACTCTAAAAGAAAAGAGCGCGGGATTGAGGGGTTCTTAGTAAATTACTTAGCTTTAATTTTACGAATTGCTGAAGCGATTCTGGTCAATTTTCTGGATGCGGTGTTTAACTTGTAAACTTTTTTAGTAACGCCGCGCATGATTTCTGGCTCTAATGCTTTGAAGGCTTCGCGTGCTTTAGGCTCGTCGCTTGCTTTGATCGCATCTTCAACTTTTCTAACGAAAGTTTTGATTCTGCTTTTTCTTGCAGTGTTAACTAAATTTTTTGCAATGCTGCCGCTAAGCGCTTTCTTCGCTGATTTGGTATTAGCCATTTTTTTGTTAATTTATTTGGTAAGTGAAAATGAAGGTCGCGGAAAATATGAAGGAGATCGAATTTAGCAACAGGTTTTCTTGAGTGTTTTTAAAACAAACTCTTAGTCACCCTGAGCCTGTCGAAGGGTGATTCAAGGCACGGGCTTGAATCACCCTTCGACAGGCTCAGGGTGACAGCGAGTAATGGAGTTACGAAATAACTTTCACCCCACCCATGTAACCAACTAAAACTTCTGGCACGTTAATCGAGCCATCTTCATTTTGATAATTTTCTAAAATCGCAACTAGAGTTCTTCCAACCGCCAAAGCCGAGCCATTTAAAGTATGTACAAAATTACTTTTGCCGTCTTTGTTCTTAAATTTAATTGCGCCGCGTCTGGCTTGAAAATCGCCGCAATTTGAGCAGCTCGAAATCTCGCGATATTTTGCCTGACTTGGCAACCAAACTTCCAAATCGTAAGTTTTTTGCGCGCAAAATCCCATGTCACCAGTGCAAAGTAAAATCTTGCGGAAAGGCAATTCTAAACGGCGCAAGATCTCGCAAGAAACATTGGTCATTCTTTCATGTTCGGCTTCAGATGCTTCAGGCGTTGTAATTGAAACCAATTCCACTTTTTTAAATTGGTGCTGACGAATCAAACCTTTCGTGTCTTTTCCGGCAGATCCCGCTTCGCGGCGAAAGCACGGTGTGTAAGCTGTAAAACGAATTGGCAATTCACTTTCTTGCAAAGTTTTTTTCGCAACTAAATTAACCAACGAAACTTCCGCAGTTGGAATTAACCAGTAGCCGTCTGAAGTTGAAAAAGCCTCTTCTGAAAATTTAGGCAGCTGTCCAGAAAATCGCATTGCGTCAGATTTCACCAAATTTGGCGGAGAAACTTCGGTGTAATTATTTTCCAGCGCAACATCCAACATAAAATTCGAAAGCGCGCGCTCCATGCGAGCCAAGCCTCCAGACAGGGTTGAAAAACGCGCCCCTGACATCAAAGCTGATTGGTCAAAGTCGAGCATCTTTAAATTTTCACCAAGCTCATCGTGAGCTTTTGGCGCGAAAGAAAAGTTTTTTGGAGAACCCGATTTTTCTATTTCAACATTGTCATTTTCATCTTTTCCAACTGGCGCAGAAGCCAATGGAATGTTTGGAATTGCGGCCAAAATCTCATTTAACTTTTCATCAATTGAAAAATCGCTTTCGGCTGCAGCGAGTTCTTGATTAACTTTTTTTGAATCTTCCAAAAGAGCTGCGGCGTCACCTCCAGATTTTTTTACCACAGCAATTTCCTGCGCGAATTTATTTCTTTTCGCCTGCAATTCTTGAATTAACGCCGTTTTTTTTCTTTTTTCCTCATCAAAAGCCAAAAGCTCTAACGCCCTAGTTTCATTGGCGCGAGCAACCATTGCCGCGTCGAATTTTTCTGGATTCTCGCGGATCCATTTAATGTCTAACATTTGAGAATTGATTGATTGATTTGAAGACTAGCGAAAATTAAAACCCCTAAAACTTTTCTCCCTTTCGGCGTCGCCTTGTCACTTTAGTTTGTCACCCCGTCGAATGACGGGGTCCATTTCGCCGCAAGTACCGAAGTTTATTTTTACTTCCGATCTTGTGACGCGGTGGACCCCGTCATTCGACGGGGTGAC
>CAIRMX010000106.1 GCA_903879805.1 uncultured Alphaproteobacteria bacterium
TAGGTCCCTGAGCAAAGCGCGTAGCGCGTCGTCGAAGGGCCCGGAGACTGGTGTTCCGGCCCCTTCGACGACGCGCTACGCGCTTTGCTCAGGGACCTATTAAGTTTTAAACGTCCAAATTCACAACTTTCAGAGCGTTTTCTTGAATGAAATCGCGTCTTGGCTCAACCACGTTGCCCATTAAAGTTGAGAAGGTTTGGTCGGCGTCGTCATATTGGTCGACTTTAACTTGAAGCAAAGTTCTGTTAGCCGGATCCAAAGTGGTTTCCCAAAGTTGTTCGGCGTTCATTTCACCCAAACCTTTAAAGCGTTGAATAGTAACGCCTTTTTTGCCGGTTTCGGTAATGATTGCCATTAGCTCTAAAGGCTTGGTGGCCACGCGCTCGTCTTCGCCGCGGATGAATTTTAATTTACCTTCAAACTCTTCAGAAATTTGCTCTTTAATTTGCGCAATTACCGCAACTTCTGGTAGGTCGAAATAAGAATTTTTAACTAGGTAAGAAGTTTTAACTCCTCTAGTTTCTTTGATTAGTTCAACATCGTCAGATTCAGTAACCACGGCTTTCCAAGTCACTTCTTCGTCTGAGGTTGCAGCAAAGATTTTTTCAATTTTTGCGGTTAGTGCTTTTGATTTTGCAGCATCTTTCATCCACAATTTGTCGAAGGCACCAGCCATTGCTAAATTTTCAGCAATGTCGGTTGGCATTACGCGGGTTAAGCTTTGGATTAGGTGCGCAAACTTTTGCAGCTTGCCGACGAAATCGTGCAAATCAGCACCAGTTCTGTCTCCGGCTTTGGTTTTCAAAAGCGCGTTGGTCAAAGCATTTTCAATAATGTAGCTCTGCCAAGCTTGTTCGTTTTTCAAATAAACTTCGCTCGAACCTTTTTTCACTTTGTAAAGTGGCGGTTGTGCGATGTAGAGGAAGCCGTATTCGATTAGCTTTGGCATGTGACGGAAGAAGAAAGTCAAAAGCAAAGTGCGGATGTGAGAACCATCCACGTCCGCATCGGCCATGATGATGATTTTGTGGTAGCGCACTTTTGATGGGTCAAAATCTTCAGCGCCGATGCCGGTGCCAAGCGCCGTGATCATTGTGCCGATTTCAACTGACGACAACATTTTGTCAAAACGCGCGCGTTCAACGTTTAGAATTTTACCGCGAATTGGTAGGATTGCTTGGTATTTACGGTTGCGACCACCTTTAGCTGAACCGCCCGCCGAGTTTCCTTCCACGATGAAAATTTCAGAAAGAGCTGGGTCTTTTTCTTGGCAGTCGGCCAATTTTCCTGGCAAATTAGAAACTTCGAGGGAGGTTTTTCTGCGAGTTAATTCACGAGCTTTTCTTGCCGCTTCGCGAGCTTGCGCCGCTTCAACTGCTTTGCCAACAATGATTTTTGCATCACTTGGGCGCTCTTCAAACCATTGAGAAAGTTTGTCGTTTACACCAGATTCAACGAAAGTTCTAACTTCAGAAGAAACTAGTTTGTCTTTGGTTTGTGAAGAAAATTTTGGATCAGGAACTTTAACTGAGATTACGCAAGTTAAGCCTTCGCGCACATCTTCACCCGTCAAAACGATTTTGTCTTTTTTGAAAAGCTTGTTGTCTGATGCGTAGTTATTGATGGTGCGAGTAAGCGCCGAGCGAAGCCCCGCAAGGTGGGTTCCACCGTCGCGTTGACGAATATTGTTGGTGAAACACAAAATATTTTCGTGGTAGCTGTCATTCCATTGCATTGAAACTTCCATGCTGATGCCGCTGGTTTTGTCGGAGGCAATCACGCTCAAAGTTTGGTGCGCTGGGTTTTTGCTTTTGTCTAAGAATTTTACGTAAGCTTCAACGCCGCCTTGGTAGAATAAAATTGATTCTTTTGGCTCTTCTTCACGCAAATCACGCAAAATAATTTTTACGCCCGAGTTAAGAAATGAAAGCTCGCGCAAACGTTGCTCAAGAGTTGAGTAACTGAATTCTAAAACGTTGTTAAAAGTTTGGGCAGATGGGTGGAAGGTAACTTGCGTACCTTTATTGCCATTAGCGTCACCAATCATTTTAAGTGGTGAAACCGCATCCCCATGTTGGAAGCGCATGTTGTATTCTTTGCCATCGCGCCAAATGTTGAGTTCTAACCAGTCAGAAAGTGCGTTTACAACCGACACACCAACCCCGTGCAAACCACCAGAAACTTTGTAAGAATTTTGATCGAATTTACCGCCGGCGTGCAGTTGGGTCATGATTACTTCTGCAGCTGAAACGCCTTCTTCTTTGTGGATGTCAACGGGAATACCGCGACCGTTATCTTTTACGGTAACTGAACCGTCAGCGTTTAAAGTTACGTTAACCGCGTCGCAATGCCCCGCCAAAGCTTCGTCAATCGCGTTATCGACAACTTCGTAAACCATGTGGTGCAAACCAGAACCGTCGTCAGTATCGCCAATGTACATACCGGGGCGTTTACGAACTGCATCTAAGCCTTTTAAAACTTTAATCGAATCAGAAGAATATTCGGCAGTCACAGTGTGATCCATTACTTCTTCAACAGCAGGAGTATTGTCTTGTTTTTTAGCTGACATTTTTTGACGGTTTTTTTGTTATTTTTGTAAGAAAGGCGGAGGGCTCAAAAGCCGTGTTATTCGTGGCTTAAAAGGATTGCCGGAGGATAAAAAGTTAAATCTAAAAAAGAAGGGAATTTTGCGAGGAAAATGGATAATTATTGGCTCGCTTTTTAAGCACTCCCCTCCTTGAAAACGGATTTATGTATTACCACTCTCGGTGTCACCCCGTCTTCACGACGGGGTCTAGTCAGCGCGGTACAAACTTAATTCGGAATTTGGAGACTGGACCCCGTCGTGAAGACGGGGTGACACCGAGGGCGGAGTGGATTTTGACGATATGAGTTGTATCAGATAGCCGCTCTTTAGTAAGCCAGCTTAATAACGATTTGATTATTTTTTTCACCAGACTCTACCGCCAGTTTTTGCTCGTAGCTTTTGATGTAGCACAAAGAATTTGTCTTACTTTCGCAGTAGTAAATCGAGCCTTGCAGAACGTAGTTTTTACCAGCAATTAATTTCGGCAATTTCATTTCTTTGTCTTTGACGGCGTGCCAGTCAAAATTGGCCACCAGATTGGCTTGATCGTCTTTTGCTAACTCAAGCAAATTGACAAAACTTGGGCCTTCTTCATTGATTTTCCAACCAGCTTTTAGATCAATTTTTAAAAGAATTTCGGCGCCATCAGCAACCGTAATATCTTCTGATTTTTGCAAGTTTGGTAAATATTGCAAAAAGCCTTCTTTCGGCAATTTCAAAGGCGGCATCACGTCGAGCAATTCAAAATTTAGCGTGCCGCGATTGACGATTAAAATGCGATTATTGTTTGAATCGGCGACGTAGAAATTATTTAAAATCGCAACAATTCCTTCCGGCTCATCAAAGGCGCCAAGGTTAGTGCCACGCCTTTTTGCACCAGCCATGTCGTGAATTTGCATTGAGGCAAAATCATATTTACGAATTGAGTGATTGTAACTGTCAGAAATGTAAGCACCGGTGTCATCAACCAACAAACCAAGCGGGTGTTGCATCAAAGCCTTGTCTTTGTCGCCATTGGCGTGACCAGATTTTGTTAAATCGCCACCGATTAAAGTTTTAACTTCACCAGACTCATCAAGAACGCGTAAGGCTGAACTGGTTGCGTCAACAAAATAAAGTTTGTGACCAAAGACCGCAATGTCAGAAGTTTGAGCTAAAGAATTATCCGGATATTTTCCGTCAGACGAGCCTTCCGAGCCGTTTCCAGCAAGCACTGAGATCGTTTGTTTTTTTAGGTTGTAAGACAAAATTTGATGGGTGCCAGAATTGGCAATTACGATATTTTCGTGAGATCCTTGCGGGAAAAACTCAACGTCACTTGGAGATGACAACTCAACATCTTTGGCATCAGAAAACCCTTTATCTTCCACAACATCACCTCTTAAGCCTGATCCCACAAGGGTTGTGACACGCCCTTCTTTAAAATCAATTTCGCGCAGAGCGTTATTTCCCGAGTCAGCAACATAAAGTTTGCCGCCGTGATAAATCATGCCGCGTGGCGCGTTGAAAGAGGCCACGTCAAAAGTTCCATCTTCCAAACCTTTTTGACCTGAGCCAATTTTCACCACCATGTCGCCAGAAAGCGAAGTAACCACAATGTTATTTTGACCAGTGTTAGATATGAAAATCACCGGCAATTGGCGCGACTTGTAAGTGAAGTCGGCGGCGTATTCTAGCTTGCTTGGAAAGCTTAAAACATTGCCAATCACGTCAAATTTTTCCAACGCCAAAGGCAGCGGATCGCGGTTGAGTTGGAATTTATATTTTGAGATTAATTTTTTGATGTCGGCTTTGATTTTGCCCACTTCATTTTCACCAACATACGTTTGCACCACATTGCCATGCGGATTAATCAGCACAAAAGTTGGTAGCGCGGTTACTTCAAAACTATTCCAAATTTTCAGGTCTGAATCATTGATGACAGGATGGCTAATGTCGTAGCGCAAGATTGCTTTTTTGATCGCTTCTGGATCTCTGTCATTTTCAAATTTACCGGAATGAACCCCGATTACTGTAATCTTGCTGCCATATTGCTCTTCTAATTTTTTGATTTCCGGCAAGGCTTGAATGCAGCTCACGCAAGAGTAAGTCCAAAAATCAAGTAGGATGATGCGGTTTTTAAAATCAGATATTTCTAAGGGACGAGAGGTGCTGAACCATTTTGTGACTTCTTGCACTTCAAGTTTTTTTACGTCGGATGCGCCAAATGTTGCGGCAAAAAAGATGCTCGAAAAAAACGAAAAAATTCCCCAGAGCACAACTAAAACTGCGATGATAAAAAGCAGGAGGGACTTGTCTTTGTGATTTAATTTCATGGGGATTTTGGACTTATCTAAAGAGTGACTGCAAAAAAAATAGGGGAGCAATTTCGCTCCCCTACCTGTAACCAAACGGTCTAGCCGTTTTCGCCTCTGCGGGCTTTTTTCTTTCTAGCGATACTTTCTTCTGCTCTTCTTTTAACTTTCTCAGAAGGCTTTTCAAAAGCTTTTCTTCTTCTTGCTTCTTTGACCAAACCCTCTCTTTGGGTTTTCTTTCTAAAAGCACGAATCGCCATTTCTAAATTACCACGACCGTGAACTGTAACATCCATTGCAACTTTACCCCCTTTGTGAGCGCGTAAAAATTAATATTTATTTGTCTAAACTTGTGGATCGATCCAAGAAATGTTGCCATCTCTTCTGTGATAAACCACGTTTACTCTTTTGTTATTTTTATTGATGAAGACTAGAGTCGGAAGATCCGCCAAGTCCATTTTCATGATCGCTTCTTCAACACTTAGCTCTTCGATGTTAGTAGTTTTTTCGGTAATCACATTTAGCGACTGATCTAATTGATCGGTTTCTTCATGCTCCATTTCTTCAAAAACATCGTAGGCAACTGGCGGAAGAATATATTTCATCGCATCCAACGCTTTATAGTTTGGTTCAACTGATTTTAAACCGCCACCAGTTCTGCGATAATTTTTAATTCTTCTTTTATAGCGACGCATTTGTTTGGTCGCTTTTTCGCAAGCCTCAACGAAACAAGCGTAAACGTCTCCGGCTTCAGCATCACTTTTAACCGCGATGCCGCCTTTCATGCCTTCATTCACCGTGATCACGGCTTTAAACATGTGGCCGTGGTTATTTTTAGAAAAATGCACTTCGGCGTGAATTGCCGTGTCAAAATATTTAGTTACTGCTTTTTCTAAATGCTCTTCAACAAATTGCGTCAAGGCCTGACCTACATCCATGCCTGCACCGATTACTCTGATTTGCATAATTTTGTAAAATTAAGGTTAAGAAATTTGACCCATGACGTATTGGAGAATCCCGCCAAGTTTGAAATATTCCACTTCGTTACTAGTATCAATACCGCAGATTAAAGTAATTTCCTGTTTAGAGCCATCTGCTTTTGTTACTAAGCACTTAATGTCTTGTCTTGGTTTGATGCTAGGAGTGATGCCTAGAATATCAATCACTTCATCCCCAACTAATCCAAGAGTTTTACGACTTTCGCCAGCCTTGAAAATCAAAGGCAGAACGCCCATGCCAATCAAGTTTGAACGATGAATTCTCTCAAAGCTTTCTGCAATTACAGCCTTAACTCCGAGCAAAAATGTTCCTTTAGCAGCCCAATCACGAGAAGATCCGGTGCCATATTCCTTGCCAGCAAAAATTACCAGCGGGGTATTTTTTTCTTTGTGAAACATCGCGGCATCGTAAATTGAAACCACTTCATCTTTCTCAAAAATTTTGGTGAAGCCACCCTCTTTAATGCCACCCAAAATTTCATTTTTAATTCTGATATTAGCAAAAGTTCCGCGCATCATTACTTCGTGGTTACCGCGTCTAGCGCCGTAAGAGTTGAAGTCAGCTTTAACCACGCCTTTTTCTGCCAAATAGGCCGCGGCGGGAGAGGTTGCCGAGATATTTCCTGCCGGAGAAATGTGGTCAGTCGTAATCGAATCAGCAAAAATCGCCAAAATTTTTGCCGCTTTAATCGCCACCGCATTGTCGCGATTTAGATCGTCAAAAAAGTTTGGTAGTCGAATGTATGTACTGTCTTGGTTCCAGCTGTAAGTGTCCGATTTGCTTACTTGGATTTTTTTCCAAGCCTCATCTCCCGCAAATAAATCGGCATATTTTTTAGCAAAAATTTCGCGAGTCACAAAAGCATTGGTTGCCGCATCAATTTCTGCCTTGCTTGGCCACAAGTCTTTCAAGAAAACTTTTTGACCATCTAAACCAACACCAATCGCGTCAGTAGTTAAATTAGTTTTCAAAGTTCCGGTAAGAGCGTAGGCCACAACTAGTGGCGGAGAAGCTAGATAATTAGCTTTCACCAAGGGATGAACCCGACCTTCAAAATTGCGGTTTCCAGAAATCACCGAACCCACAACCATATTTTTTGACTTAATCACTTCTTCAATTTGTGGATGCAAAGGCCCAGAATTACCGATACAAGTAGTGCAGCCGTAACCAACAATATTGAAACCAAGTTGGTCGAGATATTTTTGCAAACCGGAATTTGCCAAATATTCAGTCACCACTTGCGATCCCGGTGCCAATGAAGTTTTAACGTGGCCTTTAACTTGCAGACCTTTTTCAACAGCTTTTTTGGCAAGCAATCCCGCCGCAATTAAAACCGATGGGTTTGAAGTGTTGGTGCAAGAAGTAATCGCCGCAATCACCACGTCGCCTTCGCTTAAATCAGTATTTAATTCTGGAATTAAAATTTTGCTTTCATTGGTGCTGGCCAATTCTTTTTGTAGGGCCGCAAAAGATTCTGCAATCCCACCAAGTACCACGCGATCTTGTGGTCTTTTTGGCCCCGCCAAACTTGGCTCGATTGTTGAAATATCCAACTCAATTACATCACCAAATTCTGGCTCAGCGTCATGATTTTCCAAGAACATTCCTTGCGCTTTGGCGTAAGCTTCAACTAGCGCAATCGTTTCTGAATCACGCGCCGTTAAGTTCAAATAGTCCAAAGTGATTTGGTCGATTGGGAAAATCCCACAAGTCGCACCATATTCTGGAGCCATGTTGGCGATTGTGGCGCGATCGGCCAAAGAAAGTGAAGAAAGTGCGGGCCCGAAAAATTCAACAAATTTTCCAACCACACCTTTTTTACGCAAAATTTGCGTCACGGTTAAAACCAAGTCAGTGGCGGTAATGCCATCTTTCAATTTGCCGCTTAATTTAAATCCGATTACTTCGGGAATTAGCATTGAGATTGGCTGTCCCAACATCGCCGCTTCCGCTTCAATTCCACCAACACCCCAGCCTAAAACTGAAAGTCCGTTAATCATTGTAGTGTGGCTGTCGGTGCCAACAACCGTGTCGGGATAGGCAAAAAGTTCGCCGTTAATTTCGCGGCTCCAAACTACGCGTGCCAAATTTTCTAAATTTACTTGGTGGCAAATGCCGGTTCCCGGTGGCACGGCGCGAAAATTATCGAATGAGCTTTGGGCCCATTTTAAAAATTTGTAACGCTCAAAATTGCGCTCAAATTCTAGGTCGACGTTTTTTTGCAGTGAACTTTTGTCGCCAGCAAAATCAACTTGCACCGAGTGGTCAATTACCAAATCAACTGGAACTAGTGGGTTAATTTTTTTCGGGTCTTTGCCCATTTTTGCAACGGCGTCACGCATGGTTGCCAAATCAACAACCGCAGGAACTCCGGTAAAATCTTGCATCAAAACGCGCGCCGGAGAAAAAGCGATTTCGATTCTTTTTTCAGGGTTTTTTACTGAGTCAATAATTGCTGAAATATGCTCTTCTTTAACTACATCGCCGTCGAAATTTCTAACTAAATTTTCGAGCAAAACTTTTAAGCTGAAGGGCAATTTTGAAATGTCGCGACCGACTTTTTTCGCTGCATCTTGCAGGGAAAAAATCGTGTAATTCTTATTAGCAACTTTGAGAGAAGATTTTGGCGTAAATGAATTTGTCATAAATTTTATTTTAGTGTGCAGTATTAGAAACGACCCAATTTGGATTTAGTGACGTGACATCTTTTCTAAAAGTCCAGACGTCACTTAACTCACTAATTTCATCTTTTTTACCTTCAACTATTTGGTCGTTTTTATCTGAGATATAATTGATTTGCTTCGAAGTAAATTTTATCACAACTGACGCCACGTCACCCACAAGCGCTGCCGAAAGAATCTCGGTTTTTTCAATAGCAATTAAGTTAGTCACCAGAGTTTGCTCTTGCGATCTTCTAGCATTAATCGCGCCTTCAAAACCTTTGTAAATATTGTCAGAAAGCAGCGTTTTTAAAGTTTCCACATCCGCTGTCGAAAAAGCCTTAAGAATCATCTCAAAAGCTGACTTGGCACCATTTACAAAAAACTCAGCGGAAAGATTGCAGCGGCTTAAAATGTTAGAAAGATTTTCTCTGGTTGCGACATCGAGGGGGGCAAGAATTTTTTCTTCTGCCTGATTTTGCTCAGCGGATATTTCGGTAATTTTTTGAATGATTTTGCCTTGAATGGCGGCGATTTCTTCTCTTCTTTGAGCTACTTTTGCTTCGATTTGTTTTTTCTCATCTTCGTCGACTTTGCCGAGCTGTTTGTTCAGCTTCAAAAAAATAAAAAACGCGACCGCGGCAAAAAAGAGAATATCCATCTAATATCTGTGAGAATTTGGGGCAAGCGACGGGGATCGAACCCGCGACCTCTAGAACCACAACCTAGCGCTCTAACCAACTGAGCTACGCCTGCCATAAAAAAAGCCCTTCAAAAAAAATTCGAATAGTCGAAGGGCGAGGCGCGGGAAGTTAGGTGGGGAAGTGGTTTTGTCAAGTGAGGACAGTTAGATTATTTTCCAATCACCAAATACCCGCGATAAGCCTCACCATCCTTAGTATTCATCGCCTCCAACAATTGTGAAACCCCAACCCAATACCACTGATTCTTATGCAGCGCCGCATCCAAAATGAATACCGAGTCACTTTCTTCGTCATAGGCCACAACCGGAGAAATATGGCCGCGAGTTGCCTTGCCCAAAACCTGTCCGTCAAAATTTAGCGCCACGAAATTTTTATCTTCGGCGAGATTCTTTTTCAAAACCTTGCGAAATTTTGCAGCAAATTTTTCGTCAATTTTTTCAGCACGAACCATCTCAACTTTTAAGCCATTGATTTTGAGCATTTTAGAAAAATCGAGCAAACTCAAACCCGCATCATAAGTTTTTCCATCAGGCAGAGCCTCTTTAAATTCAACGATCGCGCGCTTTTTAACTTTTTCAGTTTTGTCATTAAAAAATCCCTTCTGCGCGTAAAGATGATACTCGGCAATCGTGCCGTCGGGCTTTGCAACCTCACCTTCTTTTTGACTTGGAATATTGTCGTAATTTAGCGCATTACGAATCATCGTGCCCGTGGCAATACTACAAAATAGCGGGTTTTCTTGGGGTTGGTAAAAATTAACCAACTGGTAAAAATCATTTTTGAACTGACTTCGCTCAAGTCTTTTCAGGCTTTCAGCACTATTCCACTTTTGGGCTTGCGAATTTTCACCCGCGGCAAAAACTGCATTTGAGATCAATAAAAAAAACACAAAAAACTTTTTCGACATAATGACTGAGGCCTTGGAAATAAAAGATAAATGCGACTCTGACACAATCGCCTTGGTTGAAAAATTTTTACGCTTTCTCGAAGTAGAAAAAAAATATTCAATGCACACCATCAGCGCTTACCGCACCGATATTTTTTACTTTTTTGATTTTCTTTTCAGAGTCAAAGCAAAAACCCTCGACAAAAATGATCTGGAAAATTTAACGATTCACGATTTCAGAAAATGGCTTTCCGAAAGATTGCCCAATCACGTCAATGCCTCCAACGCCAGAGCTCTTGCATCCCTTCGCTCAATGTTGCGATTTTTCAATCAAAATGGCCTGATTTTCAACCAAGAAATCAGCAAAATAAAAACACCAAAAATTCCCAAACCCGTACCAAAATCAGTTGACCAAATCGACATTGAAAAAATTTTCGCTGAAATTTTAAAAATGCGCAAAACCATCTGGCAAGCCAAGCGCGACATTGCGCTTCTAACGTTAATTTACGGCTGCGGACTCCGTATTTCTGAAGCGCTTGCCGTTAACCAAAAAAGTTTAGAAAATTCGCAAACATTAATCGTCACCGGCAAAGGCAAAAAGCAACGAATGGTGCCGCTTCTGGCAATTGTTAAAAAACGCATTGAAGAATATTTGGCGATTGTGCCTTTTAAAATAAATTTGGATCAGCCGATTTTTTTAACTCCCAAAGGCCAGCCTTACAGACGCGTTGATTTTGCTACTTTCATTCAAAAAATTCGCCGCAATTTAAACCTTGCTGAAACCATCACTCCACACGCTTTTCGCCATTCTTTTGCCACGCATCTTTTAGAAGCTGGGGGAGATCTGCGCACGATTCAAGAGCTTTTGGGGCATGAAAGTCTTTCGACAACGCAGCGCTACACTAAAATTGACAAGGTGCGATTGCTTAGTGTTTATGAAAAATTTTCGAAGCGATAAGTCGAGTTTGTGAATAACCACCCCAACCCCTCCTTGAAAATCTGAGTGCGTCTGAGCCGAAAATAGCCGTTTAGGCTATTTTCTCCCTTTTCAAGGAGGGGTTGGGGGTGGTTATTCGCAAACTCAAATTTTCATTGCTCTTCTCGAAGAAAACCCAATTCTGCTCGCCTTAATTCTCCCCCCAAATTTTCCACCCAAAATGTTCATTCCTCTTCGCAACCACACAACTTATTCGCTGTGTAAAGGTGCCATTAAAATTCCTGAAATTGTTGAGCGCGCTGGCGCTTACAAACTTCCGGCTCTCGGCATTATGGATTGTCAAAATCTTTTTGCTGCTTTGGAGTTTTCTTCCGCCTGCAAAAAAGCCGGAATTCAGCCAATTTTGGGCTGCGAAATGTTGATTAATTTTGACGATGGCACGCGCAAAAATATGTCAAATGCCGACATCGAAAACTCTCTCGCCTTACTGCCGTTGATTGCACACAATCAACAAGGCTACGAAAATTTGATGTATTTGGTCAGTCATTCTTTTTTGAATCGCCAAAGCGGCATTTCGCCACACATTACTTTTGATTTGCTCAAAGAAAAATCTGCCGGATTAATTGCTTTGTCCGGTGGGGTTGAAGGCCCAATTGGCAAGCTTTTAGGCGAAGACCAAGATAAAAAAGTTGCCGATTTGATCACCGAATTTTCACAAATTTTTCCGAATAATTTTTACATCGAAATCACTCGCCACAAAACAAGGAACGAAGAAAAACTCGAAACAAAATTTATTGAGCTAGCCTTCAAACACTCGCTGCCGTTGGTCGCAACCAATGACGTTTATTTTTTAACGCGCGAAATGCACGAGGCGCAAGACATTCTAACTTGCGTTGGACAAGGCAGATTTTTCTTTGACGCTGATCGCAAAAAAATTTCGCCAGAACAATATTTTAAAAACCAAACCGAGCTTGAAGCCTTATTTAGCGATATTCCCGAGGCTATTGAAAACACCGTAAATATTGCAAAAAAATGTCACGTCATGGCATTTGAACGCCCACCAACTTTGCCGAAATTTAGCAATGAAGTTGGATTTGACGAAGCCGAAGAATTAAAAAAACAATCAAGTGAGGGTTTGAGACTCAGGCTTGCGCGTAAATTTGCACTTGAAGAAACCTCGCCAGAAAAACAAAAAGAAATTGAAGTTGAATATTTCGCCCGCCTCGATTTTGAGCTTTCAGTAATTCTAAAAATGAACTTCTCGGGATATTTTTTAATCGTATCCGACTTCATTAAATGGGCCAAAAATAGCGACATTCCTGTAGGGCCCGGAAGAGGCTCGGGCGCTGGCTCAATTGTTGCTTGGTCATTACAAATTACCGATCTTGATCCGATTCGTTTCGGCTTACTTTTCGAGCGTTTTTTAAATCCTGATCGCGTCTCAATGCCCGATTTTGATATCGACTTTTGTCAATCGCGCCGCGACGAAGTGATTGACTATGTACAGTCAAAGTATGGCAAAGATTACGTTGCTCAAATTATCACTTTCGGAAAATTGCAAGCGCGCGCGGTGTTGAAAGACGTGGGTCGCGTGCTGCAAATGCCCTACAATCAGGTGGATCGAATTTGCAAATTGATTCCCTTTAACGCCATCGAAGCCGTGACTTTGGAAAAGGCGATTGAGATGGATAAAGACTTGCAGCAAGCGATTCGCGAAGATCCGCAAGTTACCAAATTAGTTGACATTGGGCTAAAACTTGAAGGCCTAAATCGTCACGCTTCAACTCACGCAGCTGGCGTGGTTATTGGCGACAAGCCACTTCACGAAATTTGCGCACTCTACAATGATGAAGGCTCGACCATGCCTGCCGTTGGCTATTCGATGAAATATGCTGAGAATGCCGGACTAGTAAAATTCGACTTTTTGGGACTAAAAACTCTCACGACAATTTTTGAAACCGTGAAGTTAATTGAAAAAACTCGCGGCATAAAAATTGACATTACCAACCTCAAACTCGATGACCCCGAAACTTTTCGCATGCTTGGCACTGGCGACTCCATCGGAGTTTTTCAAATCGAGTCTTCGGGAATGAGATCGGTGCTGCGCCAAATGAAGGCTGACAAAATTGAAGATATTATCGCCCTGATTTCGCTCTATCGCCCGGGTCCGATGGATAACATTCCAACCTATATTCGCCGCAAACATGGTGAAGAAAAAATTGTCTATCCGCACCCACTTTTGGAAGTTTGTTTGAAAGAAACTTACGGCGTAATTGTTTACCAAGAACAAGTAATGGAAATTGCCAAAGTACTTGCGGGCTACAGCCTTGGAGCTGCGGATTTACTACGTCGCGCCATGGGCAAAAAAATCAAAGAAGAGATGGATCAACAGCGCGCAATTTTCACGCAAGGTGCGATGAAAAACGGCGTACCGGAAAGACAAGCTGGAGAAATTTTTGACCTCGTAGATAAATTCGCCGGCTACGGATTTAACAAATCGCACGCCGCGGCCTACGCCCTGATTTCTTACCAAACGGCATTTTTAAAAGCGCATTTTTTGCCGGAGTTTTTGACGGCATCAATCAATCTCGAAATTGATAATACCGACAAAATTAATATCTTTTTGCAAGTGGCCAAAAGCCACGGCATTCCTGTGTTGGCGCCGAGTTTGAATGAGAGTGAGGCGTATTTTAGCGTGGAGAGAGTTCAATAATTTAAACACTTTACCGAGCCTCTAGATGGACCCCGTCATTCGACGGGGTCCATCACGCAACAATTTCCGATTCTTTTTGAAAAATAAATTCCCCAAATGGACTACAAAATAAAACTCTCCCAACTACGCGAATCATGCGTTCTCGTCAAAACTCCCGCTGATGCTCAGGGATTTTTAACCGCGGAAATTGCTAAAAACTTCACCGATTCTGACATTGTTTTTGTTGCCGAAAACGACGCCGAAATGGAGCTAATCCAAAAACAAATTAGCTTTTTCGCACCTCATCTCGAAGTACTAAATTTCTACGCTTGGGACTGTTTGCCTTACGATCGCGCTTCACCAAAACAGGCGATTTTATCCAATCGCATCAAGGCACTTTATCGCCTTGCGACGCGTCCTAAAAATCAGCAATTTTTTATCATCACGTCAGTATATTCACTTTTACAAAAAACCATCGCGCCCACGCAAATCAACGATCTGGGGTTGTATTTACAAATTGGCAGCAAAATTTCTTTGCCGCAAATTGCCGAGTTTTTAACTGCCAAAGGATATTCGCGTGAGGCTTGCGCCAACAATGTCGGCGACTTTGCGGTGCGCGGTGGAATTGTTGACGTGGTGATGCAGCAAGCAGCAGATTTAATCGGCTACCGCATTGATTTTTTTGGCAATGAAGTTGAGTCAATTAAGGCCTTTGATCCCATCACTCAAATCACGCAAGAAGCGCTCAAAAGCTTAGAAATTTTGCCGGCCTCCGAAGTAATAATGAGCAAAAATACCGTTGAGAATTTCCGCCACAAATATCGCCAAACTTTTGGCGCGGCAGTTGACGATCAACTTTATTCTGCCATTTCCGAAATGCGCGGATACACGGGAATGGAGCATTGGCTGCCATTTTTCTACAGTGAAGATTTGGTGAGTTTTTTTGATTACCTAAAAAATCCGACAGTATTTTTTGACGATAAAATTTTTGCCATCGCCAGAAATCAAGGCGAATTAATTCAAGAATATTACCAGGCGCGAGTCGCTGAACTAAAGATTCGCGACGGTTCAATTTATAATCCAATCGCGCCCGACTTACTTTATTTTTCAGCTGATGAGCTGCGCAAAAATTTAGAAAAAAACGTCACAATTCGTTTTAACCAGTTTGAAGTTTCCGAAAAAGACAGCCGAATTTTAGATTTAGAAATCAAGCCGATGCCAGATTTTGCGCTGGCCGGACGCACTAACACACGCGACCCAATCGAATTGATGAATGAATTTATTTTAAGCAATTCGGGCGCAAAAAATGTCACGATTGCTTGCCTCACTGACAGCTTTCGCGATCGCATTACTAAAGTTTTTTTCGACTACGGAATTACCTCACAAGAAATCACAAAATTTTCTGACACTCACAATGTAAAACGTGGCAAAGCCGCAATCTGCGTGCTGCCAACCCATTTCGGATTTTACACTTCCGACACCATGATAATTGGCGAGCAGGCAATTTTTGGCGAAAAAATTCTGCGCAAAAAAAATAATAAAGCGGCGTCGCAAAGATTAATTGATGAAGGTTTGAGCATTCAGTTGGGCGAACTGGTGGTGCATCGCGATCACGGTATTGGTAAGTTTGACGGCATCCACATGATTGCAGCTGGCGGCATTAAAACCGACATGATTAAAATTTTGTACGGCGCTGGCGACACGCTATTTGTGCCAGTTGACGACATTAATTTAATTTCTCGTTACGGCGCTGATAATCCGCTGATTCAACTTGATCGTTTGGGCGCGGGCGCGTGGAAAAATCGCAAAGATAAAGTTCGCAAAAGAATTAAAGTTGCAGCCGAAGAACTCTTGAAAATCGCGGCGGCGCGCCATTTGAAGAAGGCGCCGATTTTTGTTGCCGACCAACATTTCTACGACGAATTCAAATTAAAATTCGGCTTTGTTGAAACCGAAGATCAAGCCAAGGCAATTGACGAAGTTGAAGAAGATTTGCGCAAAGGCTCACCAATGGATCGCTTAATTTGTGGTGACGTGGGTTTTGGAAAAACTGAAGTAGCCTTGCGCGCAGCCGCGATTGTTGCTGGATCTCCCGGAAAAACGCAAATTGCCATTGTCGCACCAACCACACTTTTGGTGCGCCAACATTACAAAAATTTTGTTAAAAGATTTGCCGGAACCGACATTAAAATTGCTCAACTTTCGCGACTTGTCACCGCCACTGACGCCAAAAAAACTCGCCAAGATTTAGAAAGAGGTGACGTGCAAATTGTCATTGGCACACACGCGCTTTTGCAAAAAACGATTAAATTTAGAAATCTCGGCCTCGTGATTATTGACGAGGAACAACATTTCGGCGTGGCGCAGAAAGAGCGTTTGAAAGAGCTGCGCCATGAAGTGCACATTTTGACACTTTCAGCAACGCCAATTCCGCGCACTTTGCAAATGTCGCTAACGGGTGTCAAAGATTTGAGTTTGATTTCAACGCCACCGCTTGATCGCTTGGCGGTACGCAATTTTGTAATGCCTTACGATTCGGTGATTGTGCGCGAGGCGGTGCTTCGCGAGCATAATCGCGGGGGTCGGGTATTTTTTGTGGTGCCGCGAATTCGCGATATTGAAGAGATGGAACCGCGTTTAAAAATTTTGCTACCCGAAATTAAAATTGCCCACGGACACGGTCAAATGCCGGCTGCCCAGCTTGATAAAATTATGAATGATTTTGCAGATGGCAAAATCGACATGCTGCTTTCAACGACAATTGTTGAATCGGGAATCGATATTTCTGACGCCAATACCATGATTATTTATAAGCCTGAAATGTTTGGGCTGGCGCAGCTTTATCAAATTCGCGGCCGCGTTGGTCGTGGCAAAGTGCGCGCTTATGCTTATTTCATGCTCGATCACCGCAAAAAAACCTCAGAAGATTCACGCAAGAAATTGGAAGTGATGCAAAATCTCGATTCACTGGGCATTGGTTTTACCATCGCTTCTCACGATATGGATATTCGTGGCAGCGGTAATTTGTTGGGAGATGAGCAATCGGGTCATGTTCGTGAGACCGGCGTTGAGCTTTACCAACAAATGCTGCTTGAGACCATTGAAGAGTTAAAAAATGCAAATCCGCAAAGCAAAGCAAGTGTCGCAGAAGTGCTGGAAACTGATTATTCGGTGCAAATTAAACTGGGAATTTCACTGCTGATCCCAGAAGATTACATGCAGGATTTAAGCCTACGCATGAGCTTCTACAAAAAAATTGCGACGATTAAAAATGACGGCGATCAGGAAAATTTAATCAATGAAATGACTGATCGTTTTGGTAAAATTCCGTTGGAAATTTTGAACTTGATGGAAATTGCTAAACTGAAATCTCTCTGCAAAAAACTTGGAGTAGAGAAATTGGAAGCGGCATCTGAAGGAATTTTAATCAGCTTTAAAGACAATAAATTCGCTGCTCCCGACAATTTACTGCAATTAGTTTTTGCCAGCAAAAATAAAATTAAAATTCACGTGGGACAAAAAATTCTTTTTATTTGTGATGTGAAATCTCCGAGCTTAAAGATTTCGGCAGCGCAAAATGTTTTAACTCAATTGCAGAAATTGCTGTAGCCCTCCGTGTCACCCCGTCGAATGACGGGGTCTACAGAGCCGAAGATACAGAAGTAAAAATAAAACTCTGAACTTGTAACGCCATGGACCCCGTCATTCGACGGGGTGACACTGAACGTAAGAATAAAAAAAATAAAAATGGGAAATTTTTTTGAAGAAGTTTTAGCGGAAGAATTAAAGAAACAGCTTGCTGTTGAAGCAAAGAAAAAGGCTGAAGAAGATGGAGAAACCGACTCTGAAGAAGATGATGACGAGAATTTTATTCGCAAAGACGAGCCGCAAGAAGAAGTAAAAAAAACCGAAGAAAAATCTTTCGACCTCATTTCCAAATTAAAAAATTTAGTTTTTCCCAAAAATAATCAGCAGCGCAATTTGGCGCGTGAAACTGGTGGACTTGAGGTTGAGAAGAAAAAAGAAAGCTCTGAAAAAGATGTGTGGGATGGCAGATCGGAAGAGGTTGATAAAATGGGATCAACTGATGTCTTCAACACCAGCGGCATGCGCTCGGTGATTTGGAAGAAAAAACGTGAGAAAATGGCCGCCAAACACGCCATGGATGCAGCTTCCGCAGTGGGGGTAAAATTAAAAGGTAAAGTGACCGTGCAAGATGGAATTGCTGTAGTGCCCTCGCAGGGATATGTGGCGCGCCTGAAAAATTTAAGACAAGATCACAGCGGGCTTAATAATGATAACAGTGGAATGTCGCGCTAAAAATTCGGCGTAATTAAAATTTTAATTACGCCGAATTTTTAGTATCTCACGATAACCACACCTTTTCCTCCGGCTCCAGACGCTGCATTTGAAACAGCTCCACCGCCACCACTGCCCGTATTTGCTGTGCCAGCACCTGCGCCAGAACCACTATCATTCGAACCATTGCCTCCAACTCCACTACTACCGCCAACACCACCAGATGATCCACTACCACCACCTCCAGCTGCATAAGTAACTGAAGGACCGGTAATACTGTCAGATCTTCCAGAACCACCAGCACCTCCTCCAGTTCCACCGGCAGTAGTTCCTGCACCTCCAGCTCCACCACCACCGCCGCCGCCAACACTACAAGAAGAAGAATTTCCTCCAGAGTTACCAGCATTGGTTACCGTGGTCATCGTTCCGCTTATCGTACCAGATGATGCGCCGCCGCCAAAACCACCGCAGTGACCGCCGCCACCCGAACCACCTATAGAACCACTACCTGCGTTCGAGCCACCACCACCGCCGCCGCCAGCAGCAGATAAAGTTATCCCTGTTCCAACAAATGAGCTTAGTTGTCCTGCGCCACCATAGCCGTAACCGGTGGAGTTGCCTCCGTTTCCAACCGTTACTGTGTAATTAGTACTACTGCTGCCAGTTGTGAAACCGGAAATTTTTATCATCCTGCCCGAGCCACCACCTCCGGTACGCGCAGAACTACTTGGGTGGCCGCCACCAGCAGCACCGCCGCCAATCACTAAAACTTGAATCGATCTAGCAGTTGGACAAGTTAATGTTCCAGAAGAAGTGAATTTATGAATCGTCGATCCCGGAACTGTCGTGGTATCAATCACATTACCACCAGTACAAGGAGAAATTGAGCAAGATCCAGTAAGGCTGGTTGCGGCACCAGCTGAGGTGCAGGTGTAATTGATAGTTCCGCTGTAGCCTGCGGCGTCACAACTAAAGCTGCCGCTTCCGGCAGTGGCATAAGCAAGACCAGTTTTAGCATTTTAACCGGTTCCGGCTGCAGCGGTACAGGTAATTGCTGCACAGCTTCCAGTTATTGTCGCAGCACCTGTTGACGTGCAAGTGTAAGATGGCACCGGAGAGCTACTAGCCGCGTATCCCGCTTGGCATGGCGAAGAAATTGCCGTGGCGCTTGCAGCGTAAGCAAGACCGGTTTTGTCATTAAAACCAGTGACACCAGTAATTGAGCAAGTAGTTGTGGTACAACTTCCACTAATTGAAGCAGCCCCAGATGATGTGCAGGTGTATGTTGGAGTGCCAGAATATCCAGCTTGGCACGCAGAAGAAATTGCCGTGGCACTTTCGGCATAAGCAAGGCCAGTTGTATTGTTAAAACCGCTAACACCAGTAATTGAGCAAGCAATTGGTGTGCAACTTCCTGTAATTGATGCAGCTCCTGCCGTAGTGCAAGTGTACGTCGGAGATCCCGTATATCCGGCTTGGCACGGTGAAGAAATTGCTGTGGCGCTTGCAGCGTAAGCAAGTCCAGTTTTGTCATTAAAACCAGTAACACCAGTAATTGAGCAAGCTGTTACCGCGCAGCTTCCAACTGGATTTAGATTACCGTTAGAACAATTGTAGGTGACACTTCCCGAATATCCTGCCGCACTATTACAAGTTAAAGTTCCCGAAGCCCCATCATTTACTTGCGTTGGCGTTGAAATTCCCGTCACAACTGAAGTTGAACAAGCATTGTCACAGCCCCCTTCAGTTACAATGCCATTGAGGCAAGTTGGGTTGCTGTCGCTTCCTCCTCCGGTAGCCGCAGTATTAGCACTGCTGCGATTAAGTTTTCTGGTCCATTTTTTCCCTAGATAATCTTCGACTGTTTTTCTTGATTCATTGGTCAGAGCTTTGGTGAAAATAGCGATTTCACCAATTTCTCCGGTATAGCCTTTGCCAATTGCCAAGGTTGTTACTCCGGAAAGCTGTGCAGTATTTGTAGCATCTTCCGCCGCTAGAATTCCGTTAATGTAAGTTTTTTTGCCACCAGTTGAATCTTGCACAAAGGTGAAAAGGCGCGCCTTGTCTGTTGAATCAGCATAAGCACTGACTTTTGGACTGACTGCGTAATTAGTGGAATTTTGATTGTGAGCAATCACCCCATCACTTGCTTATCCTAACTCTAGCTTGTTATCATCGACATCGCTGCTGTTGGTGGTGCTAAGAAAAAATCCAGCACTTGCCGACTGTCTTTTTTCCAAAACAACAATCGTGTAATCAGTGCCGTTTAAATAACTGGCATCGGCGATTTTTAAATAATCGGAAGTGCTGCCCGAAAATTTTACCGCGTGAACATAATTAATCGTGTTAGAATAAACTGGACCAGCACCCACCTTTGAAATTGTTGATTTATTGCCAGTAGAATTCTGGTCATTCCAAGTGCTAATTGCAGCGGAATCATTGTTTTCAGAATCGGCAAAGCTGGTTTCTAAACTGCTTTCCAGCCAGAGAGCAGTGCTAGAAATTCCTGCAATTGGCGAAGCTTGAGTTAGAGCTTTAGCAGATTGGAGACGAGCTTTTTTGATTAAAGAACTGGCTGTGAAGACACCTGCGATCATGATGCCAATAATGAGGATTACGACCGCAACCTCAATTAGCGAGAAGCCTCTATACTTACGGCGCCATTTTTTATTTTTCATTTGTCATAAAAAAAATATTACTATTTAGACACTGTTAGCTAATTATTAATTTTAATAAAATCTTCACCGCTGCTAGAGCAATAAAGCTCATGAATGACTGATCTGATTTATCATACCTCATGGCTAGTCGTTTATTTTCCTTAAGTTTTCCAAAGAAGATTTCGA
>CAIRMX010000107.1 GCA_903879805.1 uncultured Alphaproteobacteria bacterium
GCAAGATGGTAGATAAAATCACGTTAGAACAAGTTCCAAATATTCCGGTTGGAAATTTATCAAAGCTACCCCCCGAGGAATTGTTGTCGCTTCAAGAGCAAGCGGCACAAAATTTTCAGCGAGCTAAAATGCTCAAAGAGTGGTTGGATAACAGCATCGCTTTGAAATATCGCGATGTTGCATCAAACATTCGTAGGCTTGATTCCAAAGATACTGGAACCGTCCATTTTACTGATGGCGATTTCAAGGTCACTTCGGTTTTAACCAAAAAAGTCGAGTGGAATCAAGAAAAACTCAAGGATGTTGTCACCGCTATCAGAAAACACGGCGACAATCCGGACGAGTATGTTGAAAGCTCCTACAAAATCTCTGAGACCAAATACACCGCATGGCCAGAGCATATCAAAAATATCTTCAAACCAGCCCGTCTTTTAAAAACCGGCGCCGAAACTTTTAAGATTCAGCCTCAAGCTGAAGGAGGTAGAGATGAGTAATCTACCAATCATCAGCGCGGATGAACGCTTAAAAGAAACTAGAGGAATCAAAGGCTGCATCTTCGGAAAATCCGGCATCGGCAAAACTTCTCTGCTTTGGACTCTCGATCCAAAAACCACTCTCTTCTTTGATCTTGAAGCTGGTGATCTCGCGGTTGAAGGCTGGCAAGGCGATACAATCAGGCCAAAAACTTGGCAGGAATGTTGTGACTTTGCAGTTTTCATTGGCGGACCAAATCGCGCTTTGCGTCCTGATCAAAAATTCAGCCAAAGGCATTTTGACGAAGTCTGTCAAAAGTTCGGCGATCCATCAATCCTCGATAAATACGACACAATCTTCATCGACAGCATAACAGTCGCCGGTCGTTTGTGCTTCGGATATTGTCAGGGTCAACCTGAAAGCTTTAGCGAGAAAACTGGAAAGCCTGACACTCGCGGAGCTTATGGTTTGCATGGTCGCGAGATGATCTCGTGGCTTACTCATCTTCAACATACTAGAGCCAAAAATATTTGGTTTGTCGGCATCTTGGACGAAAAACTCGATGACTTTAACCGCAAATATTACCAGCCGCAAATCGAAGGCAGCAAAACCGGCTTAGAGCTTCCAGGTATTGTCGATCAGGTGATCACCATGGCAGAAGTTCAAACGGAAGACAAAGGTCAATCTTACCGCGCCTTCATCTGTCACACCATCAATCAGTTCAATTATCCGGCTAAAGATCGCTCACGAAGACTCGAGCAAATAGAGGAACCGCACCTCGGCAATCTGATGGAGAAAATCAGGTCTGAAGCCAAGCCAATCAACGAACAACTCATTTTTAATAATAACTAAAAACAACAAGGAGCAACTATGTCTATCGATTTTAACAACAGCGAAAACCAATCAAATTTTGATCTAATTCCAAACGGCACTCTGGCCAAAGTCAGAATGTCAATCAAGCCAGGCGGCTATGATGATCAAAACCAAGGATGGGTCGGAGGTTATGCAACTAGAAACGAAGCTACCGGCTCAGTCTATCTATCCTGCGAATTTGTAATTTTAGAGGGTGAATACGCCAGACGAAAAGTCTGGGGCATCCTCGGTCTTCACAGCAACAAAGGACCGGAATGGGGAAATATGGGTCGCTCATTCATCAAGGCAATTCTCAACTCTGCTCGTGGATTTTCTGAAAGTGACAATTCACCAGCTGCACAAAGCGCCAGAAAAATCAACGGTATTGGTGATTTAGACGGCATCGAATTTGTGGCAAAAATCACCACCAAAAAAGACCAAAACGAAGAACTCAGAAATGAAATCCGCTTTGCGATAACCCCTGATAACAAAGACTACAAGGTGGTCATGGGAATTATTGCGCCAGCAGTAAAAACCCAAACTCCTCCTGCCGCTGCACCAGCTGCCAACAATCGTCCTGCTTGGGCTAGATAATTAAAGGCAGCCATGATTCTTCGCAAAAGACAACAGGAGTTCGTAGAAAAGAGTGTTACCGCGCTAAAGCAGCACGGCAACACTCTTGGCATCGCGCCAACAGGAGCAGGAAAAACACTGATGTTTTCTGCTGTTGTTGGTGAATTTCTTGGAAGCAAAAGCAAAGCCTTAATTCTTGCTCATCGCGACGAACTTACTTCACAAAATCAGGAAAAGTTTTTGCGCATCAATCCAAGAGTCAGCACTTCTGTCTTTGATGCCAAAAGCAAATCTTTTGCTGGTCAGGCAGTTTTTGCGATGGTGCAAACATTATCGCGCAAAGAAAATTTAAGTCTGATTCCGGCAATTGATATTTTGGCGATTGATGAAGGGCATCACTGCGTTTCACCGAGTTACCGAAGCATCATCAAAGAAGTAAAAGAGAAAAATCCGGAAGTAAAAATTTATGGTGTGACTGCCACGCCAAGTCGCGGCGATAAAAAAGATTTGGGCGATATTTTTTCCAATGTTGCAGATCAGATTAAAATTTCTGAATTGGTTGCATCCGGTCATTTGGTTCGTCCGCGAACTTACATCATTGATGTTGGAACTCAAAGCGAGCTGAAAAATGTCAAAAAAACCGCCGGTGATTTTGACATGGGCGCGGTTGAAAAAATCATGAATAAACTGCCCATAATCGAAGAAGTTTTTTTCCAGTGGCAGGAGCTTGCGGGTAATCGCAAGACTGTAATTTTTTGTTCAACTATTGCTCATGCCAAATCGGTTGCAGCAGTTTTTAATGATCACGAAATCAAAACAGTTTTTATCAGCGGTGATTTATCAGAATCTGAAAGAAAGGATGTCCTTTCAAAGTTTGAGCAAGGCGATGCTCAGGTAATTGTTAATGTAGCAGTACTAACCGAGGGTTGGGATTACCAACCAACTTCCTGCGTAGTTTTACTTCGTCCAAGCTCATTTAAATCAACCATGATTCAGATGATTGGGCGCGGACTTCGCGTTGTTGATGCCAATCTTTATCCGGATGTAATCAAAGAAGATTGCGTCATTCTTGATTTTGGAACTTCAAGTTTGATCCACGGCTCACTTGAGGTGGATGTTGATCTTGAGAAAGCGAAGCAGCCCAAGAAAAAAACTGAATCCCGATTTCAGAAAGAATGTCCATCATGCTCGATGCTTGTTCCATCTGCATCAAACAACTGTCCAATTTGCGATTACGAGTTTGCTGCAAGAGAAGATAGTGATTCATCAATTGGCGAACTATCGGGATTTGTCATGTCAGAAATTGACCTGCTGACTCAAAGATCAAATTTTGAATGGTGCGATATTTTTGGCGATGGTGCTGCCTTGATGGCTTCAGGCTTTAATGCTTTTGCCGGAATTTTCTTTTTAAACGATCACTGGTATTGCCTTGGCGGAACTGAATTTGGCATTAAAATTCTAAGCTTCGGATCGCAAGAAATTTGCCTCGCTGTGGCTGATGATTTTCTCAACGAAAATGAAACTGCTGACAACGCTTACAAATCAAAAAGTTGGTTAAAACAAACTGCATCAACAAGGCAGCTGCAATGCCTGCCGCAGCAGTATCGTAACGACTACAGCATCACAAAATACAAAGCTGCCAAC
>CAIRMX010000108.1 GCA_903879805.1 uncultured Alphaproteobacteria bacterium
AATTCAAATAGCTGTGAAGCTCTGTGAATAGTGGGCTCAACTCGCTTTATCGCAAGAGATTATTTGGATCTTTTTGAAAATTCTTAAAAGAAATTTAGTGATTTTTAGAGATGGGTGGTAGGTTTTTCAGAGTGTCCTTAACGATTTTTCTACCTCTCTCAAGTTTACTAAAGAAGATTCTGATTCCTCTGATTGGGGCGATTTCACATTTAAATGGAATGGCAAGTACTACGCTTCAGAAAAAACTAATTCTAAGAGATAAAAGATATGACTGGCACATACGAAGAGTTTCTCGAAGATTTAGGGTTTAAAGAATCATCTGGCGATTATACCAAAGTCAATTCAATCGGCTTTCTAGGAAAATATCAATTTGGAGAAGATGCTCTAACTGATCTTGGATATTATCTGGGAGACAATACTGGACGCAATGACTGGAAAGGCCAATGGACTGGTAAGGATGGGATCAATAGCAAACAAGATTTTCTAAATAACGGGCCAGTACAAGAAAAGATAGTTAGAGCATGGTTTGATTTGTTGTGGAATAGCAGAATTAAGTCCCTCAATTTACAAAAATACGAAGGCCAAATCCTTAACGACGCTCCAATAACAATAACAGGAATGCTTGCAGCTTCTCATCTTGTTGGCCCAGGAGACCTAAAAAAATACCTACTTTCTGGCGGTACAATTGATCGAGCTGATGACAATGGAGTCAAAGCCTCAGAATATATGGTAAAATTCGGAAGCTACGAATCTCCTTATTCCGTTGACCATAGTGTAAGTGAAGTTCTCCAAGGTGGATCTGGCAATGATGGCTTCATCACTCAATCATCTGGAGACGTTGTTTATTTTTCCTCAATAGCAGGATCAGACACTATTGAAGGCCCTGACGGCACAATAATAATTGGTAACGGCAAACAATCAGTAAAACTTACAGGCAACGCCCTACCCAAAGTCAGCAGCAGCGGATATGCTTCATGGACTCTTGGTAATTTCGAATTGCATGAAGTTAGAGGCGGTCTGGTAATCACTAAACTTGGCGCCGATATTTCTTCTGCTTCAACCCCTCGCATCACCGTGAAGAATTTCCCTTTCACCAACGAGAAAGGAGCCTTCGGAATCACCCTCGGCAAAAAAATGGACAAAACCGCTAGCCTTGAAACCTCAAGCAAGTCACTCGATAGCGCTTATTTGGTCAATGGCGGATATGCGCTTGGTTCATCAACCCAAAAGTTTTTTGGTGTGTTACGTTCCACCGATTCGCTTGGAAATGTTATTGCCGGAGTTTCTGACAGCATCGGTGTTTTTGATGCTGAAGGCAATCAAGTAGCCAGTCGCAGTTTAGATGGCGTATTTTCTTCCGGTGCAATCGACAGCAATTTACTCACTCCATCCCTAGATTCAGGAATTAGAACCTATTCTGCCTACCCTCTTCAAATCGGCGGTAAAAAATATTTTCTCTATCCAACGCTAGAAAGCGGAACAGTTAACAGCGCCAACTACATGAGAGCTGGAGCAATTCTAGTTGATGGCAATGGAAATTTTTTAAGCAGCAATGTTTATGCAAACGCCAATGATCGCACTGGATCAATTCGCTCAGCCTACCCTTCTGGTTTTGCCACCTCAAAAGAAAACCCAGATGAATTATATTTTCTCTACCGCGCTGAAAATGGCGCAGGAGATGTTGGAACATTTGCTCAAAGAGTTGATAAAACGAGTTTGGCTTCAATCGCTGACCCAATTGGTTACAGCGCTTTTACTTGGAATAGTTTTGGATCAGCTAAATATGAGAATGCTGCGAGTTTAACACTTGATCCTCTGCAATTTGCTTTAGCTGACGAAACTGTGATTAGTGTTAGCGATGCTGGCAAAACTATTACTTCTGCAATTCCGCAACTTCGCGATCTTCTTCCCAGTGAGATTGTTCCAAACAGTGATCTAGCCGCAGGAGATCAAGAAACTAACACTGCTCTATCTCGAGCTATCTTAGCTTTTAACGATGAAGAATTAACCAGTCTTAAAGTTAATTCTAACCCCAACTCTAAGTTAGCGCTTCTAGGCACCTCAGGCAACAGCAACGCCAAAATCAGTTTGCCCGTTGCAAGCAATTCGCAAGTTCAGATTTATTCTGTTAAAAGCAGCGACTATTCGCTAGACGATTTGCTTGATGGAAAATTTAACACTGCCGCCGCAACGCCAATTGATGTGAGCTCTGCTCGCAGAAGAAATAGAAGATTAGAAGCCACACTTGACGCCAACGGAAATGTTACGAATCTTTTTAATTCTACCGCGGGCAATTCAACTGATGATGGTTTTTATTCTTACGGAGATGACGCAACCGCTGTTGATGATGACTTAGCAACTGATGACGTGACGAATGATGATGTTGATCTTTCAGATTCAGACCAGCTTTTTACGCTGTTGATTTTACCAAATAAGTTTTTGGGTTCAGATAATTTTTCCACTTGTTCTTTCCAATAAGCCCAGAAAAAACGCCTATTCAAGAAACACGTCCAAAATTCTTGTTAGACAAGAAAGAGAATTTAATAACCGATTTTCTTTCAAAAATTCCTCAACCTCACCAACAACGAACAAACCAAAATTTAAAAAACTTATGAAAAAATATTTAGGGAACCTCTGAACAACCCACAAATTCCTCACCACGCAACTGAGAATTTTTAGATTTTCCAAATCCAAAAAAAATTCCCTCAGTTTTTACCATAATTTTCTCGCAAAATCAGCCAA
>CAIRMX010000109.1 GCA_903879805.1 uncultured Alphaproteobacteria bacterium
AATTCAAATAGCTGTGAAGCTCTGTGAATAGTGGGCTCAACTCGCTTTATCGCAAGAGATTATTTGGATCTTTTTGAAAATTCTTAAAAGAAATTTAGTGATTTTTAGAGATGGGTGGTAGGTTTTTCAGAGTGTCCTTAAATAATCAACCGAGCTGCCGGAAAATTTTACCGCATGAACATCATTGATGGTATTAGCATAAGTTGGGCCTGCTCCCACCGCAGAAACTGTAACTTTGTTGGAGGTGGGTTTTTGGTCACTCCAAGCGCTAATCGCAACGCCATTTTTTTGTTCACTATCTGCAAAGCTTGTTTCCAAACTACTTTCAAGCCAGAGCGCTGTTTCTGATATTCCATTAATCGGAGACGCTTTAGATAGAGCTTGCGCGGCTTGGATATGAGATTTTTTTATGATGGAATTAGCAGCGAATATTCCAGCGATGAAGATGCCGATGATTAGAATGACAACCGACACTTCAAGCAAAGAAAAGGTGCGACGCTTACTTTGAAAATTTCTAATCATATCGCGCCGCCTCAATTAAAATATTAGAAAAGAATTACTCGTTAATAAACTCAATCACCACCTGTCCAATTCCAACAGTTTCGCCTTCGCTAAATTTGATTTTGCCAATCACAACATCGTGATCGGTGCGAATTGAATTTTCCATTTTCATTGCCTCAATCAAAACCAACTCTTGTCCCGCTTTCACCACTTCACCTTCTTGCACTTTGAAGCGCACGATTTTGCCGGTGATTGGCGAAGTTAGATTTACTGGTTTCGGATTTTTAATAATTTTCGGCATGAATTTCGAAAGCTCAGCAATGCGCGGTGAACACACGCTAACAAAGGCGTCAAAGCCTGAAAATTGCATCAGGTAATTTCCGGTATTGTTATTTTCGCGAATTTTTACGCCAACATCCAAACCATTAATTTTAGCACGGAAAAGCTTTTCACCGTTATTCCAAGAAGTTCTGATTTCGATTTCTTTTTGATCACATGCCATTTTTAGAAAATCTTCTGATCTTGCCAACAAATCAACCAAGTAAGATTTATCGTCAATCATCACCACCCAACGATCAGAAACTTGTTTCTCGCGATTGCGCAATTGGCCAGTCATGTGGCCGTTTCTTTCGTAGTTTTTTAAGAAAATATGCAAGGCACTTGCGATAAAAACTTCTTCAGCGCGTGAGTCTAATTCACTGCCTGAGAAGCCTTCTGGGAATTCTTCTTTGATGAAAGAAGTAGTAAGATTGCCGCTTGCAAAACGCTCACTTTTCATGATGGTTTCAAGGAAGCTGATATTGTGTGAAACGCCCCCAATTGCGAAGCTTCCCAAAGCACCGCGCATGTGTTCGATCGCTTCTTTTCTGTCTTTGCCGTAAGAGCAAAGTTTAGCAATCATGGCATCGTAGAACATGCTGACTTCACCGCCTTCATAAACGCCAGTATCGACGCGAACATTGGCGCTTGCTTCTGGTTCGATATAAAGATTGATACGCCCAGATGACGGCAAAAATCCACGCGCTGGATCTTCAGCGTAAATACGCGATTCCATGGCCCAGCCGTTGAGTTTTACGTCTTCCTGCGCGAATGGTAATTTTTCGCCTTGAGCGATTTTAATCATCAATTCAACCAGATCTAAACCCGTAATTAGCTCAGTTACAGGGTGCTCAACTTGCAGACGCGTATTCATTTCAAGGAAGTAAAAATTCTTATTTTTATCCATGATGTACTCGATGGTACCAGCCGAGAAATAGCCCACTTTGCGCGCCAAAGCTTTTGATTGTTCGTACATTTTTTGACGAGTCACTTCATCCATGAAAGGGCTTGGTGCTTCTTCAATTACTTTTTGGTTATTACGTTGAATTGAACATTCTCTTTCGCCTAGGCACACAGTGTTTCCTTGCTTGTCGGCGATAACTTGAATTTCGATGTGACGTGGATTTTCGATAAATTTTTCGATAAAAATACGATCGTCAGAAAAGCTGTTACGCGCTTCGTTTGAGGCAGAAAGGAAGGCTTCAGCCACATCTTCTTTTTTCCAAACGATTCTCATGCCTTTTCCGCCGCCACCAGCTGACGCTTTAACCATCACCGGAAAGCCGATTTTCTCAGCAATATCTGCTGCTTCAACGCCATCTTTAACAATTCCCATATGTCCAGGAACCGTGCTAACACCTGCGGCAATCGCTAATTTTTTTGACTCGATTTTGTCGCCCATCATTTCAATCGAGTAAACCGAAGGTCCGACAAAAATCACGCCAGCTTTTTCTAACTCATTAGCAAAGTTACGATTTTCTGACAAAAATCCGTATCCGGGATGCACCATGGTGGCGCCAGTTTTTTTCACCGCAGCCAAAATTTTATCAACGTTGAGATAACTTTGTGAAGATGGCGAATGACCAATATTTACGGCCTCGTCAGCCATTTGCACGAATAATGAATTGGTGTCTGCATCAGAATAAACAGCAACAGTTTTGATACCTAATTTGCGACAAGATTTAATAATGCGGCAAGCGATTTCGCCGCGATTGGCGATTAGTAATTTATGCATGATTTTATTGATATTTGTGAGATTTACTTTGGTATGAAAGAAGCGGCGGACGCTAAAAACAAAGATCAAAAAATCAAATTAAAAAACCTACTTCAGATGCCTCTTTTAAATTACATCAGACTATCTCGCCTCAACCAACCTACGGGAATCTGGCTGTTATTTTTACCCTGCTTATTTGGAGTTTTTTTCGCACTAAAAAAATTACCCAATTTTGATGCGTTGGCAATTGCCGGAATCATTCTTTTGTTTTTTATCGGCTCAGTGGTTATGCGCTCTGCGGGATGTGTTATTAATGATTTAATCGATCAAAAATTTGATGCTAAAGTTGAGCGCACTAAACATCGCCCACTTGCATCAAAAAAAATCTCCCGTCGCGGCGCTTTTGTGGCACTAGGAATTTTACTCACTCTTGGCCTGCTAATTTTGCTGCAATTTAACGAACAAACAATTTTCGGTGGATTGGCGGCGCTGGCCTTAGTTGTAACTTATCCATTAATGAAGCGCATCACCCATTATCCGCAGGTTTTTTTGGGCCTTACTTTTAATTTTGGAATTTTAATCGCAAGTCTGGCGCTGCTTGAAAACATTGCGCTGAGCACCGTGCTTTTATATTTTGCCTGCATCATTTGGACGGTGATTTACGACACGATTTACGCCTATCAAGATATTTCCGACGATTTGAAAATTGGCGTAAAATCCACCGCGATCAAATTTAGAGAAAATCCCAGAAAAATTTTAACCGGATTAAATTTTGCTTTATTTCTCACCCTGACCTGCGTTGGCTGGAGAGAACATTTTGAATCGGGATTTTTCTTAGCAATTTTAGTCGCCGACCTGCTGTTAAATCACAAAATAAAAAGCTGCGATTTTTCTGATTCTCAAAATTGTCTGAAAGTTTTTAAGGCAAATATCTGGGTCGGGATTTTGATTCTAATCGCAATTATTTTAGGATAATGAAAGTAGGATTGCTCGGCGGCAGCTTTAATCCACCGCATCAAGGACACTTACATATCAGCAACCTCGCCATAAAAAAACTTGGGCTAAAACAAGTTTGGTGGATTCCAACCGCGCATAACCCGCTCAAAGATAAATCGATTTACGAATCTTACGAAAATCGCGTCAAAAAATGCGAAAATTTGACGGCGCTAAATCCGAAAATTTACGTCAAAAAATTTGACGAAATTTACACCGAAATTTTGGTGAAAAAACTACAAGCTCGCTACAAAAATATCGAATTTTTTTGGCTCATGGGCGCCGATAATTTAGAAAAATTTCATCAATGGGAAGGCTTTAAAAAGCTGGTTTTGCAAATTCCTTTAATGATTTTCTCCCGCGAAAAAACTCTGCGAAAAATCAAAAAAACCAAAGCTTGGAAATTTATTTTACCTTCAAAATATAAAGTTTTTTACACAAAAAATTTAGACATTTCGTCAACCGCAATCCGAAATAAAAACAAAGATGAATAGCTACATTGTTGACACTCACTGCCACCTCGATCTCGTTGAAAAACAAGGCTTAAACCTCGCAGAAGTAATCGAAAACTGCCTGCAAAATAACGTCAAAATTCTGCAAACAATTTGCACTCGCGTCACCGAAATAGACAAGATTTTGCACTACACAAAACTTTACGATTTTGTTTACGCGTCAGTTGGCGTTCATCCCTGCAACGTCACCGAGCAACCAAAAATCAGTGCTGCCGAAATTATAGAACTTTGCAACGCTCACAAAAAAATTATCGGAATTGGCGAAACCGGACTCGATTATTATCACGACACTTCGGCAATCGATTTGCAAAAAATCAGTTTTTTAGAACATATTAAAGCCTCACAAGAAACTGATTTGCCTTTAATAATTCACAGCCGAAATGCCGATTTGGACATGATGGAAATCTTGCAAAGTGAACAAAAAAACAAAAATTTTCCGGCGCTTTTGCACTGTTTTTCCAGCACAAAAGAATTGTCCAAAAAAGCTTTGGATTTGGGCATGTATATTTCAATTGCTGGCATCGTCACTTTTAAAAATGCTTTGGAACTACAAGAAATCGTAAAATTTTTGCCGCTTGAATCTTTGCTGGTAGAAACAGACTCACCTTATTTGGCACCAATGCCACATCGTGGAAAAACCAATCAGCCCGCTTTTACTAAACATGTCGTAGAATTTATTGCTGAGTTAAAAGGTTTGAGCGCCGAAGAAGTTGCCAGACAAACAACTGAAAACTTTTTTAAGATTTTCAAAAAAGCTGAAAGGTTATGAAAAATAATTTCATGGAAGCGGCACTAGCTCAAGCAAGACTCGCTTTTGAAAAAGACGAAGTTCCGGTGGGTGCTGTGATCGTTGAGGACGGAAAAATCATTTCTAGCGCTCACAATTGCAATTTGACCCAAAAAGATCCAACCGCCCACGCCGAAATTTTAACCCTACGCAAAGCGGCAGAATTTAAAGGCAGTTCCAGACTCGATAATTGCGACCTTTATGTGACGCTGGAGCCTTGTGCCATGTGCGCTGCGGCCATTTCTTTAGCCAGAATTAGAAGAATTTACTACGCTGCCTCCGATAAAAAATTTGGCGCGGTCGAAAATGGCGCGAGAATTTTTGCCAGCTCATCTTGTCATCACAAGCCAGAAGTTTATTCAGGAATTTCCGAGGAAGAATCGAAAAAGTTGATGCAGGATTTTTTTAGATCCAGGCGATAGTTACCAAACTCACCATTCCACCTCGATGTCACCCTGAGCTTGTCGAAGGGTGATTCAAGAACGTGCCCAGAATCACCCTTCGACAAGCTCAGGGTGACATAGGAATTGTTTCACGATAAAAATGTTTCCACGTGAAACAATTTGTTTGACAGCAAACATTCCATTTTTAAGTTGCGCTCCTCTTAATTTTTTCTCCAAAAAACTTCAAAAAACATGACTCACCATCAAAAGCGCGCCAAGGTTTTTTCTGTTGTAAACCAAAAAGGTGGCGTCGGCAAAACCACTACAGCTGTCAATCTCGCCACTGCTTTTGCAGCGATGAAAAAGAAAGTTTTATTCGTTGATATGGATCCACAAGGAAATGCCAGCACTGGTTTTGGCATTGCTCAGGCACAAAGACAAAAAACCATTTATGAGATTCTCATTGGCGAATGTCACATCAAAGATTCAACCGCTCCAACTCGCATTAAAAATCTCAGCATCATCACTTCAACCGTTGATTTATCCGCCTGTGAAGTTGAGCTAGTCAGCGTAAATAAAAGAGAATTCTTACTACGTCGCGCCCTTAAAGAAGTTATCCACGATTACGATTATATTTTTATCGATTGCCCGCCATCTTTGGGAATGTTGACGATTAACGCTTTGACTGCTTCAGATTCAATTTTAATTCCAATGCAATGTGAGTTCTTTTCACTTGAAGGATTAAGCCACCTTTTGACCACTTTGGATTTGGTAAAAGAAAATCTAAATCACGAACTAACCATCGGCGGCATTATTTTAACCATGCGCGACCGCAGAAATAAATTAACTGAACAAGTTGAAATTGACGTTCGCGACTTTTTAAAAGACAAAGTTTTCAAACATGGAATTCCAAGAAATGTTAGATTATCTGAAGCTCCATCTCACGGACTTCCCGGAATAGTTTACGATTCAAAATGTTTGGGATCGCAGGCTTACATCAAGCTAGCAAAAGAAATTTTACAAAAAGAGTAGACACTGTTAGTTAATTAATTTGGCCTCAGATTTTGGCATATTTTTAGCGCTTTTTTTGACAAAATTACGACGAATGTCCGGATATATTTGGAGTAATTTTGTCAAAAAATAAGCAAAAATAGGACGAAATATGAGGTCGAAGGAATTAACTAACAGTGTCTAACTCCTTAAAAACTAACCAAAGGCAAAAATGACAGAAAATCACTCAGAAAAAAAATTAGGTCGCGGCTTGTCAGCATTGCTTGGCGAAAGCCATGCAAAAAAAGATGTTTTGATTTCTACCCCAGATTTCAAAGCCGTGGAATCAATCGAAATCAGCAAAATTAATGCCGGAGTTTATCAACCGCGCAAAAATTTTGACCAAGCCGAGCTGCAAGAATTAGCCAATTCCATCAAAGAAAGCGGCCTGATTCAGCCAATTATTTTGCGCAAAATCGGTAATGAAGATCATTATGAAATCATCGCGGGCGAACGCAGATTTCGTGCGACAATTCTTGCTGGACTTTCAAAAATATCTGCCATCGTCAAAAAGATTAATAATCACGAAGCCTTGGAACTGGCGATTATCGAAAATATCCAAAGAACCGATTTATCTTTGATTGAAGAGTCCGAAGGTTACCAAAAATTGATCGAAGAATTTTCTTACTCACAAGATCAAATCGCCAAAAGAGTTGGCAAAAGTCGTAGCCACATCGCCAATCTTTTGCGACTTTTGGGATTGCCCGCTTCAGTTCGTGAATCTCTAGATAAAAAACTAATTTCAATGGGCCATGCGCGCGCCATTATTAATTCGAACAATCCAGAAAAATTAGCTCAAAGAATTATCAATGAGGCTTTAACGGTTAGACATGCCGAAGATTTAGTGCGTGATGAAAAAGTAGAAAAAATCAGAAGCACGCCGCTTTTGGTTAGAACTGAGTCGAGAATAAAATTCGTAAATAGCGAACATTTAACGATTTTGGAAAATAAGCTTTCTGAAGTCAGCGGCATGGAAGCAAAAATTTCTTATAATTCCTTTAAAAATAATGGCCGCATTTCAATCAAATTTGGCGACTTTGAAAAGGTTCAACAACTAATTGAAAAATTGGAGAAAAGTTTCACATGAAATTAACAGCACATCCCCACATCTTAGAAATCGATAATTACACGCCGGGAAAAGCAAAAATCGGCGACAAAAAAGCGATCAAACTTTCATCAAATGAAAATGCTTTAGGCTCAAGTCCAAAAGCAATTGCGACTTATCAGGACCACAATCCGGAAGTTATGCGTTATGCCGACGGAGCTTGCACTGCTCTACGCGAAGCCCTCGCCGCTAAAAATGGCATTGCCGCTAAACAAATTGTTTGCGGTGCCGGATCTGATGAGATTTTAGCATTTTTAACCTCAGCTTTTGCCGGAATTAATGATGAAGTGATTTACAGCGAGTTCGGGTTTTTAATGTATCCCATTTCTGCCAAACGCGTCGGTGCCAAAGCGATAAAAGTTAAGGAAAAGAATCTTAAAACTGATGTTGATGCAATTCTTGCTGCGATCACACCAAAGACAAAAATCATTTTTATCGCCAATCCCAACAATCCAACCGGCTCTTATTTGAACACGAACGAAATTAGAAAATTAATTAATGGCGCACCAAAAAACGTTCTGATTGTTTTGGATCACGCTTACGAAGAATTTGTTGATGAACCAGACTATCCCAACGCCATCGCGCTGGTGAATGAATTTGAAAACGTCGTGGCGACTCGCACTTTTTCAAAAATTTATGGCTTGGCTTCTCTGCGCATCGGCTGGTGTTACTCATCAGAATATGTTGCTGAAGTTCTAAACAAGGTTCGCGGGCCTTTTAACGTTGGTGGACCGGCGCAAGTTGCCGCTTTAGCAGCTTTGCACGATGATGAATTTTTTGCTGCATCGAAAGCTCACAATAAAAAATGGCTCAAAATTCTCTTCCAAGAATTTGCCAAACTGGATCACGTCAAAGCTCACCCTTCAATTGCCAATTTTATTTTGCTGGATTTCGGCAGCGCTGAGTCTTGCCAAAAAGCCAATCTTAAACTTTTGGAAAATGGCTTTATCTTGCGCGAAATGGCGGGTTATGGATTGCCCAATTGTCTGCGTTTGACGATTGGAACTGAAGAAGAAAATTTGCAAGTTTTGGAAATTTTAAAGGCGGTTTAATGAATTTTAGCAGTTTGAGCTCAAGCGATTGGCAAAATTTCGCCAGCCTTTCAATAATTGCAGCGATGCTAATTAGCGGCATTTTGACACGCCGCGATTTACCTTTGAGTAAAATTCTTAAATATCTGGGAATTTGGTCAGTTGTGGGGCTTGCAACAATTGTCATTTATTCTTACCGCTTCGAGTTTTCAGATTTTAAAAATCGAATTTTAGGTGAAATAAATCCCTCCGCAGTTCGCATCAATAAATCCGGCGAGTTAGAAATTGCTCTGTCGCAAGACGGTCATTTTTATATCGATCTTAAAATCAACGGCACTGCGATGCATTTTATGATCGATACTGGCGCCAGCGACATTGTTATGAGCCTTGCTGAGGCCAAAAGAATTGGCATCAATCCAAAAAAGCTAAACTTTAACAAACCTTATCAAACCGCCAATGGCAAAGCTTGGGGCGCGACAGTTATGCTTGATCAAATAGAAGTTGGAGATGTGGTTTTTCGTGATGTTGGGGCATCAGTCAATAATGCCGAGATGGGAACTTCGCTTTTGGGAATGAGCTTCCTGCGTAAGTTTAAGAAATATGAGTTTTATCGCGATCGTTTGATTTTGACGATCTAACTACCTCTTCAGATTGAACATCTTATTGTTATAGATGCAAAGCAAGCTGTCCGACAAGCGCAAGGTGAACTGTCTGGTGATTACCGGCACTACAACGTAATTGTCGCGGATCAGATAGGTTAAGACTTGCTCATTACCACTTGCATCCACCGAGTTGATTGATGGAATCACCAAATTGTCATTAGCAAATTGAAAATAGGTTTCAGTGCCATTGTCGTAAACTTTTAACGGCACGATATTATCTGATTTTCCGGCCAAACTATAATCAAAATTCAGCTCTGCTTTTTCGGGATTACGCCCAATCAAACCCGGAATTGCTTCGGTAACATTGGCACCCGGAATTGGAGTTTTAACCACATATTTTTCCTGAACCGCTGGCACTGGCTTTCTAACCGCAACATTTGGCGCAGTAAGCTGCGGCGGAATTGGCAAAGGCTGACCAATTTGCGGATAGAAAAATCTCACGGTGTAAACCAAATCTTCATCAGCTTTACCGTTAAATTCGTCAGATCTGATGTCGAAGTGATAAGTTCTTTTATTTGTGATGATGGTCATGTTGGTGTGAGCCGCAATTTCGAGCGGCCTAACAAATAATCTTTTTCCGGCAGGAGTTAAGCGCCAAGCAAAAGCCTCGCCAATTGAAATCATTTCAATTTCTTCATCTTCAGAAAATTCAATGAATGACTGATAGTTATAGTAAAATTTCAGCTCGTAAACTTCGTTGGGATTATAAACCAAAGTTCTGATGCGGGAATCGGTAGTGATGGGAGTTTGTGAAAAAGCAGCGACAGAAAAAAGCGAGAGCAAAAGGAATGTTACCAAGAATCGAGCTTTGGTTGTAATTTTAAGAATCTCGATTCGGTTCATCATTCCTTAAGTTTGAATTAGTAAGTAAACACTTCTTCTGCGATCAGGTAATTATTAACCTGAAAACCTAGAGGATTGATCAATCTCTCTTCCATAGTCAAATTCATTTGCGGAGAGAAATAAAATCCCATTGTGATCACTTTTTCTTTGGTTTGCGGCTTGTAATCAGTATCTGAAGAAAGCTGATCGGTAATACGAATTTGCGCTGTATTGGCATCAGTAAATTGCACCGATTTTATCCGCACATCAATTTGCGAGCCAGTTCCTAATTGTCGCGCATTAATGCGATTGCGAAACTCAGAATAAACTGACGGCACCGAGAAAAGCCTAACTTTCTCAACATTCATTTTGTAAGTTTTTGGATCATAACCGCTCGCCGCGTGAACAAATTCATTGATGAAATATTTACGAATCATCTGGTCACCGGTAAAAGTTTGCGAGGTTAATTGATCAACAATTGTCGCGATTCCGGTTTTTTGTTCAACTTCAATAACGTAAGGCTCAAGCGACTTTGAAGACATTACATTCTTCACAAAAATTACCGCGATCGCAACCGAGAACATTGATACCAGCGTGAAGAGCAAAAGTATGTTGCGCTGAACTACGATAATTTGATAACGATTCGAATACCAATTTTTGACTCTGAGCTTGGTTTTTTTATTTTGTTTCTCAATCTCTGACATGCTTGAAAATAAAGGCTGGAAAGCGGTTTAAAAAAAGTCTTAATAGGTAATTTTCGCGCGAAGGTAAGGAAGCTTGATTAATATTTCAAGCCGTCTTAATTCGCGGCCCCTTCTTTAAATTTTTACTTCCCAAAAAAACGCAAAATGTCCTTCTTCGAGCAAAAAAAAATTCCGATTTCGCAAAAGCTAGAACAGTTAAATTGGCTCTTAATTTCACTAATTATCATTCTGGCTTTCATCGGTTTTTTAATGCTTTACTCCGCGGGCGGCGGCAGCTTCAGGCCCTGGCTTATCAAGCAGCTCGGGTTTTTCTGCATCTTCTTTCCGCTGATGATTTTTATCGCAATTACCGACATTAAAATTTGGTTCAAAGCCTCTTACATTTTTTACGCAGTCGCACTGATTTTACTCATCATCGTTGATATTATGGGCCACAACGCCATGGGTGCAACGCGTTGGTTTCGCCTTGGACCGATAACGATTCAGCCATCAGAAATCATGAAAGTATGTACAGTTTTTGCACTAGCTCGTTACTTCTACAGCATTGAGGCAGAAGAGATTGGACAAGTTCGCTTCATTATTATTCCGCTGGCATTAATCGCAGTTCCGGCCTGTTTTATTTTTTACCAACCTGATCTTGGAACTGGTGCAATTTTAGTGATGGCTGGCGTTTCGCTTTTGTTTTTGGCAGGTGTCAAAATGTGGAAATTCGTTTCAGTTGGCATTGCCGCAGTTGCCGCAGTTCCTTTCGCTTGGCATTTCTTGCTCTATGATTATCAAAAACAGCGCGTCCTCACTTTCCTCAATCCTAGCAACGATCCACTTGGCAGCGGCTACAACATTATTCAATCAAAAATCGCCATTGGTTCGGGAGGACTTTTCGGCAAAGGTTACTTAAACGGCACGCAAGGCCAGCTCAATTTCTTACCCGAAAAACAAACCGATTTTATTTTCACAATGCTTTCCGAAGAACTCGGATTTTTGGGAAGTTTTTTCACCATCGCAGTTTACTCAGGCATCATCGCCATTGGCATTTCAATTGCGATGAAGACCAAACATCAATATGGCCGTTTGCTTACGATGGGTGTGATTAATATTTTTTTCATCCACATGTTCATCAATATGGGAATGGGAATGGGCTTGATTCCAGTGGTTGGAGCGCCGCTACCTTTTGTTTCTTACGGCGGGACAATTATGGCTTCGATGATGATTGGATTTGGGTTGGTTTTGAATGTGGATTTGCACAAGAATTCAGATCTTAAACTGAACTAATCTTTTCATAGGTCCCTGAGCAAAGCGTAGCGTCGTCGAAGGGCCGGAACACCTAGTTTCAGGCCCTTCGACGACGCGCTTGCGCGCTTTGCTCAGGGACCTATTAAGTTTGGTTATTCTTCGCCACCTTCATCATTCACATCATACTCTTCCAACAACTTCACTTCCGCAGATTTCTTCCCTTCAATCCCCAGCTCTGCAATATTTTTCATCGCCGAATAAACTCCACGATTTAACGATTTAGTCATTTTACTATGCATCCCCGACGCCTTATTCAACGCCTTTCCTAGCTCTTTTGATTCTTTAAAAATCATCGCCACATTATCCAAAAGTTTGCGCACTTCGATCTTCAAATCTTCGATATTTTTTTCCTGCTTCACACGATCAATCACAACTCGTGCCTGCGATAAAAAATTAATCAGACCAATTGGCGATGCTACAACCACACCGGCTTCCAAAGCCCTTTGCTCAAAATTCGCATCAGTTTCTCTGACAATTTCCATCATCTTTTCTGTCTGCAAAAACATGATAATCATAATACGATAATCGCTGGCATTTTTGCTGCGCAATTCTTCGAACAAAAACTTGGCGTAATCCTTGCGTTTCAAGCTCTCGAGATGCTTTCTAAAAGCATCTTTAATCTTGGCTAAAATAATTTTTTCTTGCTCAAAATCTCCGGCTTGGCGCGCCACTTCCAGATCTAAAAAATGTGGCGAAGACTTACTATCGATGATGGAAATTTGATCATTAGGAAAAAACAAAATCGCGTCCGGCCTTTTCGACTCTTGCTCTGAAGCGCTACTCAATCCCGAAAAATGCGATTGCAAAACATAGTCACCAACTGCGTTTAAATCGGCTTTTTCCTTCAGCCCCGAATTCTTCAAAATATTTTCTAAAGTAATTTCTGCAGTGCGACCAGCTGCTCCCGGAGTAAGCAGCGCCTGCCTTGTCAGGTTTATCGTTTCCGAAGATTTTTTTACTTCATCATTTAGCGAAACCATTTTCGCCGTCACATTTTCAAAATTTTTGAACAAATTTTCTGTGACTTTTTTGATGTTTTCTTGCTGCTGCAAACTGATCTGATTTTGCTGCTCATTATTTTTTTTCATCAACTCGTTAGAAAGCTGAAACAGCATGGTCTCCTTGTCTTTAGTCCAATCTTGTTTCTGCTTTTCTAAGAAATTTTGCTCTTGTTTTAGCAGCTCATTTTGCTTCTCAAAATCGAGATTTTTTTGCTGCAAAAAATTAATTTTTTCTTCCGATTTTTTCTTCTCTTCGCGCGAAAAATTTATTTCATTTTGTGCCGCTCTTAACTTTGCTAAAATGTAAAAAAACCCACAACCGCAAAGGCCGATGATGATTGTAAATGCTAACGCTATTGCCATTGTAATTTGTAAATTGATTACTACTTTTTTTGCTTCCCGCCCATTAATTCACGCTCATTTCAATCATGACGAAACAACAAATTCAATCGCAAGTTTTGCACGCCTTGCCTTTGCGCGATGTAGTAATTTTTCCGCAAATGACGACAACAATTTTGGTCGGTCGCGAAAAATCTTTAAACGGCGTTGAAGAGTCACGCAAAGTGAGTTTTCCAATTTTTGCCGTGACGCAAACCAACCCCGATGTTGATGCGTTTGACGAAAAAAGTCTCTACACTACGGGTACCATTTGCCACATTATTGAATCAATCAGAACGCCAGACGGCACCTTAAAAGTCATACTTCAAGGCCTGTCGCGCGCTAAAATAAAAAAGGCAATTACCGGCGAAAAATTCTTCACTTGCGAAATTGAAGTTGCCTTAGACCAAAAAGTTGCAACCGACAATAAAGAGCTGCTTGGCCTAATCAAAGCCTGCATCGAAACCTTCACGCAATATGCCGAATATAATAAACGCGTCACACCAGAAATTTTAGCGGCACTTACCAAACTGCGCTCGCCCCACGAAATTGCTTATTCGATCGCCACTTGCATCAATGGCACAGTTAAAGACAAGCAAGCAATTTTGGAAGAAGATGACCTGATTAAAAAACTCTACAAAGTTTTAGAAATCTTGAAGGGTGAAGTTGAAATCGGCCAAGCTGAAGCGCGCATTAGCAAGTCGATTCAAGAAAAATTCACCAAACATCAAAAAGAATTTTACCTCAATGAGCAGCTCAAAAATATTAAAAAAGAGCTCGGGCAAGATGAAGAAAGCGAGACCAAAGAAATCAAAGAGAAACTGGCCAAATTAAAGCTCTCAGAAGATGTCAGAAAAAAATGTAACTCCGAGCTCGCCAAATTGGAAAAGATGAACCCTTACTCTTCTGAATCGGGAGTAGTGCGTAACTATTTAGATTGGATTTGCTCACTGCCTTGGGACAGCAAAACCAAACCAAGCAACAGCATCGAAAAATCGATGAAGATTTTGGATAAGCATCATTACGGGCTAGAAAAAATTAAAGAACGCATCATCGAATTCATCGCGGTGCAGATGAAAACTAAAGATTCTAAAGGCCCGATTTTATGCTTGGTTGGCGCACCGGGAGTTGGTAAAACTTCACTCGCCAAATCAATCGCCGAAGCATTGGGTCGCAAATATGTAAAAGTTTCTTTGGGCGGCGTGCGCGACGAATCTGAAATTCGCGGACATCGCAGAACCTATATCGGCTCCATGCCCGGTCGCATCATCCAATCAATGCGCAAAGTGCATGTAACAAATCCTCTGATGTTGCTGGATGAAGTTGATAAAATGGCTCACGATTTTCGCGGAGATCCAGCTTCAGCGCTTTTGGAAGTTTTAGATCCTGAACAAAATTCAGCTTTTTCTGACCATTATTTGGAAGTTGATTACGACTTGTCGAAAGTGATGTTTGTCGCAACTGCTAACAGCCTAAATACCATTCCGGTGCCGCTTCGTGACCGTATGGAAATTATCAAACTTTCGGGCTACACCGAGAATGAAAAATTGCACATCGCTAAAGAGCATTTGCTCGACAAGCAGCGCCAAGAAAATGGTTTGGATAAAAATGAATTTAAAATTGATGACGCCGCGATTTTAAATTTGATTCGCCGCTACACCTTTGAAGCTGGCGTACGCAATTTGAACCGCGAAATTTCTAACTTGGCGCGCAAAGCCACTAAAGAAATCGTCACTAAAAAAATCAAATCTCTGCACATTACCGAGAAAAATTTAGCCAAATATGCCGGCGTTGAAAAACGTCATTTCGGCATGGCTAAAGACCATGATGCCGTAGGTGTTGTGACCGGTTTAGCTTACACCGAATATGGTGGCGATTTGCTTGATATTGAAGTTTTGAAATTTGAAGGAAGCGGCAAAATTCAAACTACCGGAACTTTGGGTGATGTCATGAAAGAGTCAGCCCACATTGCTTTGAGCTACGCTCGATCTATCGCTAAAGATTACAAAATCGATCACAAAAAATTCAATAAATTCGATTTTCACATTCACGTGCCCGAAGGCGCCACTCCAAAAGACGGCCCTTCTGCCGGCGTTGCTCTTTGCGTTGCACTAATTTCAGTTTTAACTGATACGCCAATAAAAAAAGATATTGCCATGACTGGTGAAATTACTCTCACCGGAAAATCGCTAGAAATTGGCGGATTAAAAGAAAAACTTTTGGCGGCACTTCGCGGCGGCATCAAGACGGTGTTGATTCCGCAAGCCAATGCCAAAGATTTGCAAGATATGCCAAAAGAGGTTTTAAACAGTCTAACTATCAAACCGATTTCACGCATTGAAGAAGCGTTGAAAGAGTGTTTGGTGATGCCAAGCAAAAAAAGTAAAAAGCGCTAAAATGCTTAGAGACAAACAAATTCACATCATTGCTGGTCCCAACGGAGCAGGTAAAAGTTCGCATGCGCGAATCACGCTTTTGCCTGATTTTCTAAAGAGTAATGAATTTGTTAATGCTGATGAAATCGCCAAAATTCTTTCACCCAAAAACCCTGAGAAACCCGCTGTAGAAGCAGGTCGCCTCATGTTAAAGCGTCTAGATTTTTTGCTTGAGCAAGGCATGGATTTTGCCTTTGAAACCACCTTGTCGGCGCGCATTTATTTGAACCTCATCCGCCGATCTCACACGCTTGGATACAAGGTGAATTTAATTTTTTTGAAATTACAAAGTGCCGAACTTGCAAATGTAAGGGTGCAAAATAGAGTCAGCAAAGGCGGCCACAATATTGAACCTCATGTCATCGAAAGAAGATTCCGCGGCGGCCTTAATAATTTAAAAGATTATCTGTTACTTGTTGATACCGCTTCAATCTATGATTCTAGTGGCTTCGAGCTCATTGAGATTGCCAAAAAAAATGAAGATCAATTGCTAGTTCTTAACGAAATCTTGTGGAAAGAAATTTATGGGTAACGACGAAATTCTAAAACGAACCGAAGAAGGAATGCGCGAAAGCAATAAAGTCCTGATTCGCGAGCTGGTACGAGACCTCGAAGAGAAAGGAATTTCTCCCGCTTGGGCGATTGACGGCGAGATGAAAAAACTCAAAATGATTTGTAGCAGTGAGTTACAAGATTTTGAAAAAGAGTTAAAGAAATTCGGATTAGAAAAATCTGATTTCTGCCTACTAGCAGAAGAAAAAAACACCATCGCAAGAAACATAATTTTGGTTCACAAAAAATCGGCCAAAATTAAAAAATATGAAGCCGGACGCAATTCACATTGGGTCGTTGATTTTCACCACGATTTAGAAAGCAATTTTTTCACTGAATAATTCTCATGCAAAATAACAAAAATATCTTACTCGCCACCATCCTTTCTGCTATGATTTTGCTGGGCTGGACTTGGCTTTACGAAAAACCAAGAATGGAACGTGCGGACGCGCAAAAAAAGATTTTAGCAGCGCAAAAGCCTCAAGCTGAAGCGGTTAAAACCGTTGAGAATCAAGGCTCAACTCCTCCAACCTCAGTTGAAACCAAACCATCTGAAACAATTTTAGCACCAAAAAATCGCGGTGAAATTTTAGCGCAAAGCCAAGCAACTCGCGTGGCAATTCGCAGTGAAAATCTACACGGTTCAATCTCACTTAAAGGCGCGCGCTTTGATGATTTGACTTTAGCTAAATATTTTGAAACTGCTGAAAAAAAGAATGAGGTAATTCTTTTTGCCCCTTCCGAAAGCAAAGAAAGATATTTCACCGATTTCGGCTGGATCAGCTCTAGCAAAGCTTTAGAGCTACCAAATCCAGATACGCTTTGGAAAAGTGACAGCAAGAAATTAACTCCCGATTCACCAGTTACTCTTTCTTGGAAAAATCCGCAAAATGTTGAGTTCTTAATCAAAATTTCTCTCGACCAACAATACATGTTTGGCGTGACGCAATCAGTTAAAAACGGTTCGAAACAAGAAATTTCGGTGGCCAGCTACGGTCGCGTTAATCGTGTTTTAAATGGCGCACAAAAACCTAACTTCATCTTGCACGAAGGCGCTATTGGTGTGTTTGACGACATTCTAAACGAAGTTACTTACAAAGATTTAATCGAAGATCGTCGCAAAGATTTTTCATCGGAAAAAGGCGGCTGGTTGGGCATTACCGACAAATATTGGTTAAGCTCAATTTTGCCTGACAAAAGTTTGAAATTTAACGCCAATTTCAGTCACAATTTTTCCAACCAAAATAGCTTTTTTAATTCTGAATTTATCGGCCAAGAATTTAAAATTGCGGCCGGTGAAGAATTGAAATTCGATCACCATCTTTTCGCTGGAGCCAAAACAGTTGGCCTTCTAGACCAATATGCCAAAGAATATGACGCCAAACTTTTTGATCGCGCCATTGATTTCGGCTGGTTTTATTTCTTAACCAAACCTTTCTTTTTCATCATCGATTATTTGTCGAAACTTCTGGGCAATTTCGGTTTAGCAATTTTGGCAATGACGGTTTTAGTCAAGCTAGCATTGTTTCCAATGGCGAATAAATCTTACGCCGCGATTGGCAAAGTTAAGCAATTGCAGCCAAAAATTATGGCGCTGCGCGAACGCTTAAAAGATGATAAAATCGCCATGAATCGCGAGATGATGGAACTTTACAAAAGAGAAAAAGTTAATCCGGCTTCGGGTTGTTTACCGATTCTAATCCAAATTCCGATTTTCTTCTCACTTTACAAAGTGCTTTTCGTCACGCTCGACATGCGCCAAGCACCATTCTACGGCTGGATTCACGATTTGTCGGCACCAGATCCAACTTCAATTTTTAATCTATTTGGCTTGTTGCCTTTTGGAGTTAGCACCACTTTCACTATCGGCATCTGGCCTTTATTGATGGGCGCTACCATGATTATTCAGCAAAAATTAAGCCCAACAACATCTGACCCAACGCAAGCAAAAATCTTAAAATTTATGCCTTACGTTTTGACTTTTGTTTTAGCGGCATTTCCCGCGGGACTGCTTATTTACTGGACTTGGAGCAACACCTTGTCGATTTTGCAGCAATGGGTGATTACGAATAAGTTGAATCATGAAGCCAGAAAATAATGACAAAATCGCTCAAGAATACGAAACAAACGAAGGCTACAGAAAAAGAGCTCGTAATAACTTATTTCCGCTGCCGCTTCTAAATCATATTGTCGAAAGCATTCCGCAAGATGGAAAGTTTTTAGATGCCGGTTGCGGGGTTGGGTCATTTTTAAAACAACTAATCAGGGCTGCCCGAAATAAGGGCCGAAGTGACATAAAATTTTTTGCCATTGATTATGCTCAAGCGATGGCGGATGAGGCTAGAAGAGAAAATCCTGAAGCTACAATATTTCAAGACGATCTAAAAAATCTAAGCTCTGAGGTGAAGACCCATACTTTTGACTATGTAAATAGCACCGATGTGTTGTTCTTTTTTAATCCAGAGCTTGGAGAAAGAGACAAGGCATTTGCAAGCTTACGATCGGTTACAAAAAAAGATGGCCTCTTGAGAATTGCAGTACGCGAACAGCGCTTTGACAAAGAGCCGTCACCAAGATTTTCCGATTTCAGTGAAAATGATCTAAGAACAACAATGCAGAAATTCGGCTTTGCAATTGAAAGCTCACGCATTGGTAATAAGAAAAATTACGGCCCTGCGACACAAGATAACTTAGATAGATTTTACGATTCTCTAGTTATTGTTGGGCGCAATATCGAGCAAACTCCTAGCCCGCGTTTAGCCGATATTGTTAGTGAAAGAAGGGCGGAAGCTTTGAAAAATGAACAACGCGGCAGGGGTGGTAGTCTAAAAATCACCTAAAAGAAAAAATGGCTCCTCAAACTTGAGGCGCCTCACCAAAATAGGGAAGGATGGCCGAGTGGCTTAAGGCGCACGCTTGGAAAGCGTGTTATGGGTAATACTATACGAGGGTTCGAATCCCTCTCCTTCCGCCATCCGCTTGCGCTTCGCTACAGCGCGATTTATCCGTAGGATTTAACAAATTATTATGTTTGTGAGATATTTATTCAAAGTTGCGTTGATTTTACTAGCCCTCACCAGTCCAGCCATTGCGCAGAATACCTCAATTGAGCAGCAAAAATCTCTTACCAAATATCTGCTTTTTAGAAAAAATATTATCGAAAATAAGAATGCTGCTTGGTCGCTTTTGCGCGAAATTAGAGATTTGGGGCGTGTTGAGAAATGGTCGAATGTGCAACAAAGACAAGAGCTTGCTGAGACGGAGCAAACTTTAAAATCATTATCAAAACCAACAAAAAGCTTCAGCCTTTACGACAAAGAAGATTTGGCCAAAGACATTGCGGCGCTTGATGAAACCAATAAAAAAATCACCGCGGCGCGCAAAGAAATCAAAGATCGCACCGATCTGCATAAAAAAATAAAAGACCAGATTCTGCTTTGCAAAAAAGACTCTAAAACCGCTTACAACAAAACCAAACAACTGCTGGAAATTCGCAAAAGCATCGAGTCATTTTACTTAAGCAAATATAATTCCCAATATCCGCAAGCCGGCGTCAGCGTTATCACCAGCCATTTACAAACTGCGCAATTATTGGCCGATATCGGCAAGATGGATTTTGCCGTAATTAATCTTGAGAAGGCTGAGATCGCCGGATTTTCCAAGACCAGCGAAGATATTTACAACCCACAAACCCTGCTGCAAAACCTCAAAGATATTGATGAAAGACTAGTAGAAATTACCAAACAAAGCTTGGAAGACATCAAGAATGATAGCATGACTCTCACGGCAGTTATCGCTTTGCATTAGCAACCCCACTGTCATCTCGAACTTTAGTGAGAGATCTCGTGATTTGACGCTCTTAAACTCAGGAGATCTCTCACTAAAGTTCGAGATGACAGTATCTTAAAAAGAACGTCGTTAATTTATTTTTTTAGCAGCGGTTTTAACACCTCTTCGAAATCTTTTTTAGTAATTGCGCGGTCATCCACAATAATCTCACCAATCAGCTTGCCGTCACGATCAATCACGTAGCTGGTCGGCAAAAATGCCACATCGGGGAAGTCGTTTTTGGTCAAATCACTTGCGAATAAATTCAGATATTTTTTGTCACCAACAACTTCCAAAACTTTGGCGCGATCTTGTTTGCGATCAGTGCTAACGCCAATAATTTCAAGGCCTTGCGCTTGAAGTTCTTTATAAATCTCATCCAAAATCGGCAATTCTTTGCGGCAATCAATGCACCAAGTTGCCCAAAAATTTACCAACACAACTTGTCCGCGCTTTTCTTTTAAATCGAAATTTTTGCCATCTAGAGTTTTACCCCTTAGCAAGGGATAGATCTTAGAATCACCGGCATTGGCACTTAGCGAGAAAAACAGTAAAAACAGGCAAAAATATTTCATTCTTTAGAAGTCTCCCAAAAATTCTTGAACCAAAGTTAAAGCCGAAATCATTGCAGTGTCAGCGCGCAAAATTCTTGGCCCCAAAGAAATTGGAAAAAGATTTTTAAACGCCCGCATTTTGGCAAATTCTTCTTTGGAAAAACCACCCTCAGGCCCAATTAAAATAACGATTTCTTTTTCTGATTTGCCGATTTTTTGCAAAACCTCACTCGCCTTTGTGGCCTCTCCCGACTCGTCGCAGAGAATTAAAATTTTCTCAGAAGTTTTTACATCACTTAAAAACTTATCCAATTTTTTTACTTCTAACACTTGCGGAAAATCATTTCTCTCACATTGCTCGCAAGCCTCTTTGACATTGGCTTTGAAGCGCTCAGAATTAATTTTATCAACAATTGTGTGCTGAGTTAAAATGGGCTGAAAGCTTGCCACACCTAATTCAGTGGCTTTGGCTGCCACAAAATCAATACGCACATTTTTTACCGGCGCAAAGGCCAAAGTGATGTTTGGAACTTTAGTTAATTCAGAAATTTTCTGGGTTAGATCTAGCATCAGAAATCTTTTTTCCACTTGCACAATCACCGCCACAAACTCGCCATCTAAGCCATTAAACAGCAAAATCTCGTCACCAACTTTGTGGCGCATTACGCGAGTTAAATATTCAAAATCTCCGTCTGAAATTTTTATTTTAGCGCCTAATTCCAATTTTTTTTCTTCAATAAAAAGCCTGATTTTTTTCATAAGTTGATTTAAATTCTAAACTCCACAAACTGCTCGAAAATCCTCAATTTTCTCAATTCATGAATTTCCTAATTTTCTCCCTGATTTTAGTTGTGGCCTTGGCATTCACGCTGAACCGCAATATTAAAAATCTACGTCTGCAAACCCAAATTCAAAGCGGCAAAAAGGCGCGCTTTGCTTCACTGCCGATTCATTACATTTATTGCTTCATTTTGTGGTCGATCATTTTTGTTACCACAATCATTTTTACTTCATTTTCCGACTTCACCAAATATCTGCTAATCATCTCATTTTTGATTGGAAATTTCTTTCTCATTCGTTTTTTTCACAGCAAAAATTTCAATTCCAAAAAACATGTAGAAAAAGCCGGAACCCTTGTGCTTTCTATCACCGCCGGCATTGGAATTTTAATTACCATCATCATCACCGCTTCAATTTTATTTGAGGCTTTGCGCTTTTTTGAATTTGTAAATCCCCTCGATTTTTTATTTGGCACCACGTGGAACCCACAAACCGCCACCACCGCCGAGCAATCAGTTGGTGAAAGCGCTTTCGGAATTGTGCCAGTTTTTCTTGGAACTTTGTTAATCACTTTAATTGCCATGGCTGTCGCCGTGCCGGTTGGCATCATGGCTGCGGTCTATTTGTGTCTTTACGCTAAATCAAAAACTCGTGATTATTTGAAACCGATTTTAGAAATTTTAGCGGGCGTGCCAACCGTTGTGTATGGCTATTTCGCGGTAATTACCATCGCGCCATTTTTCAAAAGTAGCTTCGCTTTAATTGGCCTCAACATTGCCTCCGAAAGCGCACTGGCTGCGGGTTTTGTCATGGGCGTGATGATTATTCCTTTCGTTTTATCTCTCACCGACGATGCCCTAAACACCGTGCCGCAAGCCTTAAAAGACGGCGCTTTAGCGCTTGGCAGCACCAAATCTGAAATGATTAAAAAAGTGGTTCTGCCTTCAGCAATGCCTTCAATTGTCGGCGCAGTAATTTTGGCCGTATCGCGCGCCATTGGCGAAACCATGATCGTTGTAATGGCCGCAGGACTCGTCGCTAAACTCACTTTCAACCCACTTGATTCCGTGACCACAGCAACCGCCCAAATCGTCACGCTACTCGTCGGCGACCAAGAATTTAACAGCCCAAAAACTTTAGCCGCCTTCGCCTTGGCGCTGACGCTTTTCATCTTCACCTTCATCTTCAACATCGTGGCACTCGTGGTGATTAAAAATTATAAAAAGAAATACGGGTAAAATGAAAAAATCTAAAATCAAAAATCTCAAAAAACGCCACGCTTCCGAAACCAAGTTTAAACTTTGCGGAATCTTGGCAATTGGCTTCTCATTAGCATTTTTAGTAATGCTTTTCGGGATGATTCTAACCAAAAGTAGCGGTGCTTTTTGGCGCACTGAAATTTCGCTAACGCTTGATTTGAGTGCAGAAAATAATTTGGAAACTCTCGATTACCGCCAAGCGATTAAAGATGGTTTGAAGGCGCGTTTTCCTGAGGCTGAGTCGCTTGCAGAAAAAAATTCACTCTACCAAATTTTAAGCAAAGTGGCGAATTTGGATCTGAAAAAGCAGCTAGAAAAAAATCCCGAATTGCTCGGCAAAGTCTCGCCTTTCTGGCTTAGTGCTTCGTCAAAATCTGACATGTTTTTTAAGCACAAAAACAATTCTTCGCTCAATGAAAAGCAAATTGCGTGGCTGGAAGATTTGTCGAGCCACAGCCAAATGCGCAAAATCTTAAACCTAAAATTCTTTGAGTTTGCCGACTCACGCGAGCCCGAAATTGCCGGCATCGGGGCAGGGTTAACCGGTTCGATTTTGGTAATGTTAATTTTCTTAAGTTTCGCTTTTCCAATCGGCGTAATGTGTGCTTTTTATTTGGAAGAATTCGCTGCCAAAAATCGCCTCACCGACATTATTGAAATCAGCATTAACAACCTCGCCGCCATTCCTTCAATCATCTACGGCTTGCTCGGGCTCACCGTCTATTTACAATTCATGAACCTGCCGCGCTCCTCTAGTTTGGTGGGCGGGATGACTCTTTTCATGCTGGTCTTGCCCGTGATTATTATTGCCACACGCAACACCATTCGCTCAATCCCAAGTTCAATTCGTGACGGCGCGGCAGCACTTGGCGCGTCAAAAATGCAAATCACTTTGCACCATCTTTTGCCGCTTTCAATTCCGGGAATTATGACGGGAACCATTCTAGCAATTTCGCGCGCCCTTGGTGAAACCGCACCACTCTTGATGATTGGCATGGTAGCTTTTATTGCCGACATTCCGCAGGGATTTTCCGACCCAACAACTGTGCTGCCGGTGCAGATTTATTTGTGGTCTGATTCTCCTGAAATGGGTTTTGCCGAAAAAACTGCTGCGGCGATTTTGGTGCTTTTAGGGTTTTTGATTTTGTTTAATTTGGTTGCGGTTATTTTGCGCAAAAAATTTGAGAGAAAATGGTAAGCCCGCGATTTTACTGAGCAAAAGCCAATTTTGCGCACTGTGCGCACAATTCAGATTTCACCAAAAAAATGACAAAAATTGTTGGAATTTTAAACGTCACGCCCGACTCATTTTCTGACGGCGGCAAATTTAATTCTCTCGAGGGCGCCCTTACTCGCCTAGCAAAAATGATTGAAGAAGGTGCGGATGTAATTGACATTGGCGCTGAATCAACCCGTCCGCAAGCTACACCAATTGGGCCTGGGGAAGAATGGAACCGTTTAGAAAAAATCCTTCCCGCATTAATTTCTTTGTTAAAAAAATCTCCCAAAAAAATCAAAACCAGCATTGATTCTTACCATTTCGACACCGTCGTGAAAGCTTGGGAATTGGGCGTTGACGTCATTAACGACGTGACGGGTTTAAGTGACGAAAGAATCGTCGATTTCATTGCCGAAAAAAATATTGAAACAATTTTGATGCATAATGCCGCAATCCCCGCAGTTGAAGGCGCGGTGGTTAATCGCAACATTAATTTAATTCACGAAATGTTGCGCTGGGGTGAAGAGAAAATTTCTTATTTGCAGAAAAAAAATGTCAAAAAATCGCAGCTGATTTTTGACGTGGGAATTGGCTTTGGCAAAGACGCGCTGCAGTCAGTTCGGGTTTTGAAAAACATCGACGCCTTCAGGGTTTTAGGCTTGCCACTTTACGTTGGGCATTCGAAGAAAAGTTTTTTGGATGCGGTGGCAATTGAGGGAGATCGGTCGGCAAAAACTTTGGTGGTGTCGGAATATTTGATGAAGAAAAAGGTGGAGTTTTTGAGGGTTCATGATGTGGCGGGGCATGTGGGGAAATTAAGGTTTGGAGAGCGCGAATAACCACCCCCAGACCCTCCTTGAAAAGGAGGGGCTTTTAGTTCGAGTTCGATTTTGAGCAACTCCCCTCCTTTTTAAGGAGGGGCTGGGGGTGGTTATTCACGAATTCAATCTACCTTCTAGCCTTGTCAAAAGCAGCGCGGATTTTTGATTCATCAATTCCCAACTGCTGCGCCGCACGAGCAAAATTCGGTGGCGGCGCACCAATCGCACGTCTTAATTTGTCTTGATCCACTCCCAATTCTTGCGCCGCTTTTTCCAAAACTAAACGATGCGACTCCGGTCCTGCTCCCGCCCACGGGCCATCTTTTTTTGCCGGTAGCACCGATTTATTTCCCGACACTTCGCCACGAAAACATCCCAAGGTGTAAGGATATTCTTTGGTTAAATGATAATGATAAATTTCTTGCGGCACACCATTCCAAGTCAGCAAATGCATGTGTCCATGACAAGCATCTAGATCTTTATTGCTCAAAGATTTTCCACCTTCACCAAATTGTCCGTAAATACCAAAACCATCTGCAGCATATCCAGCAAGATCAGAATGCTTACCTTGCTTGCCGCCGCCATCTTTCATGCAAGGACTCATATTGTGGTAATGGTAAGCGCCTTGGCGCTCAGGGTGACCATTGCAAGAATCTTGAACTTCATGCGCCGCCGCGTCACGACCTTGCGCGTCAAGCCCGTTAAAAATTGAAACTCCGGTAAGCGCCACACTAATTAATCCCATCGGCAAACAAGAAGGCTCGGCAGCAATTTTTGGATTTGTCGGCATGCTGAGTACAATTTTTTGTGCGATAATTGAGTTAGGATTTCGGTCGTAAGCAAAAGCTAAATCAGAAGAACTAATTGGAAAAATTCCGGTGGCATGATCCGGCAAATCATTGGATTTCACCACGCGTCTGTCGCCTTCAACTGCGATTGTCAAAGAGTGATCGGGCCACATTACATTGCCTTGCACTTAAGGCTTGCCATTTGGATTCCATTTATCGCCAACAATCCAATTACCGTCTTGGTAAGCGCCGCCACCGTGAAAATTGGTTTGGCAAGAAAAGATGTAACCGGCTTTAGCTGACGTTGAAATGTGACCGTCACCCAAGGGTAAGTAACCAGCGGTTTCGTGAGCATTGGCACTGACGCAAACAAACAAACCGATGAGGAATTTCTTGAGCATTTTTTGAAAATTTTATTACGGAAAAATTAGTCTCTTGTAATCGCGAAAGTGAATCCTAAATGACCCTCATAATTCAAGTTTAATTTATACGCGAGGCCTCGGATCTTTCGATTCAGGTCTCGTTTCTTTTCTCTAACTACCAATCAAAAATAATTTTTATGAGTAACAAAGTAATCGGGATTGATCTCGGCACCACTAACTCTTGCGTCGCCATCATGGAAGGCGGCGTTGCCAAAGTAATTGAAAATTCTGAAGGTGTACGCACCACGCCGTCAATCATTGGCTTCTTGGCCAGTGGCGAAAAAACTGTTGGCGCTGCTGCAAAAAGACAAGCTGTAACCAATCCACAAAATACAATTTTTGGCATTAAAAGATTAATCGGTCGCAGAAATGACGACCCAACTACAACTAAAGACAAAGAGTTGGTACCTTTCAAAATCGTGCCTTCTGCAAATGGCGACGCATGGGTTGAAGTTAAAGGTGAAAAATATTCTCCAAGCCAAATTTCTGCCTTCACTTTGATGAAGATGAAAGAAACTGCTGAAAGCTATTTGGGTGAAAAAGTTGACAAAGCTGTAATCACTGTGCCTGCTTATTTCAATGACTCACAACGCCAAGCAACTAAAGATGCCGGCAAGATTGCAGGGCTTGATGTTCTTCGCATTATTAACGAACCAACTGCTGCTGCACTTGCTTACGGTTTCGACAAAAAAGGCAACCAAACCATCGCGGTTTACGATTTGGGCGGCGGTACATTCGACGTTTCAATTCTTGAAATTGGCGACGGCGTTTTCGAAGTTAAATCAACCAACGGCGACACCTTTTTAGGTGGTGAAGATTTCGACATGAGAATTTTAAAATTCTTAACTGACGAATTTAAAAGAGAGCAAGGCGTTGACGTTAGCAAAGATCCAATGGCGCTACAACGTTTGAAAGAAGCTGCAGAAAAAGCAAAAATCGAACTTTCTTCGCTTTCTGAAACTGAAATCAATTTGCCTTACATCACTGCTGACGCAACGGGCCCTAAGCACTTAAATGTTAAACTTTCTCGCGCTAAGCTTGAGCAACTAGTTGACGATTTGATAGAGCGCACCATCAAACCTTGCGAAAACGCTTTGCAAGATGCTGGTTTGAAAGCCTCCGACATTCACGAAGTGATCTTGGTTGGCGGCATGAGCCGTATGCCGAAAGTGATCGAAGCTGTGAAAAAACTTTTTGGTAAAGAGCCGAATAAATCAGTAAATCCTGATGAAGTTGTGGCGATTGGCGCGGCGATTCAAGGTGCGGTTTTACAGGGCGACGTAAAAGACATCGTGCTTTTGGACGTTACTCCTTTGTCACTTGGCATTGAAACTGCGGGTGGCGTTTTCACTCGTTTGATTGATCGCAACACGACAATTCCAACTAACAAAAGCCAAGTATTTTCAACTGCGGCCGACAGCCAAACTGCGGTTACGATTAAAGTTTTCCAAGGCGAACGCGACATTGCAGTTCACAATAAATTGCTCGGCGAGTTCAACTTAGAAGGCATTGCGCCAGCGCCTAGAGGACTTCCACAAATCGAAGTTATTTTCGACATTGACTCAAACGGCGTGGTAAAAGTTTCGGCAAAAGACAAGGCAACTAACAAAGAACAGCAAATCAGAATTCAATCTTCTGGCGGTTTGTCTGAAGACGAAATCAAAAAAATGGTGAAAGACGCGGAAGATAATGCCGAAGCCGACAAAGCCAAAAAAGAATTCGTTGAAGCTAAGAACCACGCTGATTCTGCAGTTTACGAAACTGAAAAATCTTTGAAAGAACATGGCGATAAAGTTGACGCAGAAACTAAATCAGCAATTGAAGCTGAAGTGCAAAAAGTGAAAGATTTGGCAGCTAAAACTGATGCAAGCGCTGCTGAATTAAAAGCCGCAACTGACGCTTTGATGCAATCTTCAATGAAGTTGGGTGAGGCGATTTACAAAGCTTCTCAAGCTACAGCAGGAGCTGCTGGTGGTGCTGAAAATGCTTCGACAGAAAATCATGCGCATGACGGCGGATCTTCTGAGAAAGTAATGGATGCGGAATATGAAGAAGTGAAAGACGAGAAGAAGGAATAAACTATAAACCGAAGTCGTTGACTGGACCCCGCAGTAAATGCGGGGTGACAACTCAGAGTAAAGAGTAAAAACCTTCCTCCGTGTCACCCCGTCTTTACGACGGGGTCCAGTCAACGCAGTACACACTTTACAAAAAACCACCAAACCAAAAACCCGCATTCACCAATGCCTTATTACACCTACATCCTCACCAACAAACGCAACGGAACTTTCTACACCGGCGTTACCAACAACCTCTCCCGCAGAATTTTTGAACATAAAGAAGAGATGGTCGAAGGATTTAGCAAAACATTTGGACTGAAAATATTGGTTTATTACGAAACGCACGAAGATGTTTTAGCAGCTATTGCGCACGAGAAAATAATCAAAAAATGGAAGAGAGTGATAAAGCTTAAAGCAATTGAGGAGATGAACCCTGATTG
>CAIRMX010000110.1 GCA_903879805.1 uncultured Alphaproteobacteria bacterium
ACCAAGAATTACCAAAACTGCGAACCAAAACGCAGAAAAAATCAAAAAAATTCCAAAAAAATCGAGCAAGAAATTTCTAAAAGTTCTGAACCAGATTTTTTTAGTCTGAATTTTTTAGGAAGTTAGATTTGCGACGGGCTCATAATGACAAAATGAGAAGGTGTAGCCAAAAAAATTTACTACTAAAAACGTCCTAAATAGATTGCAAAAACAGTGTTTTCTAGCCCTCGTACAATTACTAAAATTGTATAAGTTGTTAATTTGAATTTATGCAAAATCACAAAATTTCTAAAGCAGCTTTTAGTATTGTAGAATTTGTTATTGCCGTGCTGGTGGTGAGTGCAATTTTTGCCGCGATTGTCGCATCAAAAATTGACGATAAGGCAGTTAACAAAGCAATTGAACCAATAGTAAAGGAATCATCTTCTTTTGAGAATGGGCCACAGCTGAAGCGGGATTAATAGGAAGAATTACAGCGAGTTGCTATTTTCCCAATAAGGCACCGATCTATCTTTTTGCGGATCAATATGTTGCACACGAATCAATGAGGTTTGACCGGTTGGGATTGAATCAGGATTGTGAATATTGAGGTAAGCCTGCTTCATTTGTGCCAACATTCTTTCCATTTTGCGAGTTTTGCCGCTTAGGTCGGGAGCATCGCTGCTAACTAACTCCAACTCTTCCTGATCTAAATAAAATTGTACGTAGTTGTAAGTTGTAGTGTCCTCAATGCTGGGCAAGTGGTTGCGGCGAAAAACAAATTCGCGCTGAATTCTTTCGCCACGATCATTACGCCAATTAATCGTCACCGTGCCAAAAAAATCAGACATGCTGTGCATGTAAAAAGACTGACTTCGGCTGTCACCTGGATTTAACAATGGCAAAGTTAGAGCATTATTTCCCGCCCAGTTGCACTGAATATCTCTAACTGGCGCAAGGCTGCCATTACTAAAATAAATTACGGGACTTTCTTTTGAGGGACCGCAAGAAACCAAAAAAGCGGTGAGCAAAATTAAAAATATTTTCTGCATATTTACTGATTTTTTTCTTGGAAAAGTTCGCGCGTTTTGATTGCTTTAGCAAGGCGCGAGAAGGCAAATAAGTAGCTGTAAGTCAGACCATTAAAACCATAAATGCAATAGCGACGCACAAAGTATGCTTTAAAAAATGCCGCGGATGAAACAAACAAAATTTTTGCAATTGAAGGGCATTTGCCTTTGTTAAAAGAATCTTGCGCTTGCAGCTGCGAGTAGAAATTTATTTTCTCGATCCAATGCGAAAATGAGCGGAAAGATTGGTGAAAAATAATATTTCTTAACTGACCAACTTTGTCGAGTGCGCCGTCACGCAACTCAACAGAATCGTGCACCGCGCTGTTTTTAAAACCAGCGTAATCTTTATTGTAGAGACGCAGCTGATTGTAAAAATAAGCATATTTGTGGGGCTGTTTTTCGAAGCGAAAGCGATTCACAATTTTGACGCGAAATCCGTAAAAATCTTCCTGAGAGATTTTGGCAAAAGTTGTTTGAATTTCTTTGCATAATTCTGCTGAAACTTCTTCATCAGCATCGATGTTTAAAATCCATTTATTGCGACATTGATTTTCACCGAAAATTTTTTGCTGACCAAAACCTTGCCAAGCATTAAACATCACTTTTGCCCCGGCGCGAGTGGCGATTTCACAGGTTTTGTCACTGCTGCCGGAATCAATTACCAAAATTTCATCGGCGATTGTTTTCACAGCATTAATCACATCTAAAATTCGGTCTTCTTCATTTTTAGTAATGATGAAAACTGAGATCGGAGTTTGCATAAATTGATTGATTTTTTTTCAGGAAAAAGTTTCTTTAACAAATCATCAATTTCGTCCCTCTGTCAGTCAACTTCAAAATCAAAATTCGCATGCAAAAACAATCTAAAAAGCGCACCGTTATTGCCGTTGCTGTCCTTGTTCTTGTTGGCTTTGCCGCTCTGGTGACCCACAATTACAAGAACAAAACTTCAGAGAAATATAATGCTCAGGCCGCTACAGTAGAGGCGCCCAAACAACATGAACAAGATTCTGTTAACGCCGCAGTTAATGCTGACGCGGCTGCTTTGGAAGAAACTCGCAAAAATAGCGAGATCTTAAAAATCTCTGCCTCTGATTATGTTTTAGGTGAAAGATCAGCGCCGGTTGTGATTATTGAATATGCGTCACTTTCTTGCCCGCATTGCGCATCATTTACTCGCGAATCTTTCGAAAAATTAAAAACTGAATTTATCGACACTGGCAAAGTGCAATTCGCTTTCCGTAACTTTCCATTAAATCAATCTGCTTTGGTTGGTGCGATGTTTGCTTATTGCCAAGCTAATGAAAATAAAGCCGAAGCTACCAGCAAATATTACGCTACAGTGAAAGCTCTTTTCAAAACTCAAGATGCTTGGGCTTTTGACGAAAAATTTGCTGATAAATTAGAAGCAATTGCAGGCCTTGATGGCATGAGTTCAGCAAAATTCAAAAGCTGCCTTGCTGACAAAGCTCTGCAAGAAAAAATCCTTACTGCGAGAATGGAAGTAGCAAAAGTTCTGCAAATTAAATCAGCGCCAACTTTCTTCGTAAATGGCGAAATTTCTGAAGGATATGTTGATTACGTAACGATTAAAAAATTGATCGAAAAAAAATTGGCAGAGAAGAAATAAATAAAAATTAAAATGACCGCAAAATTAACCGTTTCAAATCTCACTAAAAATTTCGGCGACAAGCAGGTTCTCAAAGGCGTTGATTTTGTGGTTAATAAAGGTGAATCAGTTGTCATTTTAGGCGGCTCTGGTTCTGGCAAATCAGTTCTAATTAAAACCATTGCCACCCTAATAGAAGCAACCTCCGGAAGCATTAAAATTGACGATGTGGAAGTCTCGCGTCTTAATGACAAAGAGCGTGACAAGTTAATGGAGAAATTCGGATTTTTATTTCAGGGTGGTGCTTTATTTGATTCATTGCCGATCTGCGAAAATGTTGCTTTCCGCTTACTCAATCACAAAAAAATCAGCAAAAAAGAAGCGCGCGAAATCGCCATTTCAAAATTAAAAGATGTCGGTTTGAGCGAAAAAGTTGCCGATCTTTATCCGTCAGAGCTTTCAGGCGGCATGCAAAAACGCGCCTCTTTAGCGCGCGCTATTGCGAGTAATCCTGAAATTATTTTTTTCGACGAACCCACAACCGGCCTCGATCCAATCATGGCAGATGTTATTAATGACTTAATCATTTCTAACTCGAAACAGTTGGGCGCTACCACAATCACCATTACTCACGACATGAATTCAGCGCGCAAAATCGCTGACAAAATCGCCATGCTGTATGAAGGCAGAATCATTTGGTTTGGCGATGTCAAAGACATGTATTCCTCAGGAAACGCCTATCTCGACCAATTTATTCACGGTCACGCTACGGGTCCGATTAATTTTTTAGCTAAATAAAATGCCAAAAAAATCTCTGCGCACGGCCTTTTCCTTGGTCGAAATCTCGGTCGTTTTGGCGATCATTACTGCCATTATAGTTGGGGTGATAAAGTCGCAGGCGATGTTTCTAAAAGCACGACTTTCAACGGCTCAAACCATTACCCAAAATTCTTCAGTGAAAGATATTGCTGACTTGGCGATTTGGTACGAAACCACGCTGGAAAGTTCCTTTCTTTTCTCAGAACAAGTTGACGGCTGTGAAATCACCGTTTGGCAAGACAATAGCTCAAACGCCGCATCTAAAAATAATGCGACGCAAACCATCCCAGGCAGTAATAAGCCAAGATTTTACGAAAAAGTTTTCAACGACTCGCTTCCAGCCATTAGATTTGACGGGGTTAATGATTTTCTAACTTTTGACGGCTCTCCCCTAATCGGCTCTTCTTACACAATTTTTGTGGTTGAGCAAAGAAGAGCGAGTACTAGCCAAATGATGTTTTTGGGAGGTGTGAATGACAATTTACAGTTAGGCTACCGCTCAGATACTTCAATTACTCAGGCTCATTCCAGCGGTGTTTTTAATGATTTTACCGTAGCTGCTTATTCCAGCCCGACGCCAAGAATTCACACCTTCTGGTTTAATGTGGCTGCTGGTCAAAAATATTGGATCAATGGCGGTAGTGGGGCGGATGATACTGGGGTTGGGTTTAGCTCAGCTTTAACATCTTATTCGGGAGCCGCGATTGGCAGATATTTAACTCACTATTTTAACGGCGACATTGCTGAAATAATCATCTTTACCCGCGCTTTGCAAACAACTGAGCGGCAGGTGGTAGAGACTTATTTGGGGCAGAAATATAATCTTACGATTTCGTAAGACAGTTTACCCAATAAAATTCTTGTAAGCTTCGCTCAAAACCCGTGCAACTTTTCCAGCTTTTCCGGTTCCTACAACTTTGCCATCAACCTTTGTAACTGGGCGCAAAATCAAGCTCGAGCTTGTCAAAAACACTTCTTGCGCCGCCATTAATTCAGCAACGCCAAAATCCCTTTCTTCAACTTTAATTCCCGCCGCTTTAGCAAATTCAATCAAACGATTTCTGGTAATGCCGCAGAGAATCAAATTGTCGGCGCCTTTCGTAACAAGGGTTCCCGCTGCATCAACAATAAAAGCATTAGCAAAACTTCCTTCCGTTACAACACCGTCGCGCACAAAAATCATGTCGTCAAACCCCAAATCTTTGGCTTTTTGGTTTAGAAAACTCGAAGCAAATAGTGCGATGGATTTAATATCGCAGCGCTTCCAGCGGATGTCTTCGTGGGTCATTACTGACACGCCTTTTTCAAATTCTTCGTCAGTTAATTTTTTGCCTAAAGCAACAGTTGCTGAAATTGTCGGCGTTAAATTTTTTGGAAAAAACGGCACGCGATTTGTCGCGCCTCGCGTGATTTGCAGGTAGCAAATTCCTTCACTCATTTGGTTTTTGGCGAAAAGCTCAATTTGCATTTTGTGCAAATCTTCCTTCTTAAAATTATGCTCAATTTTCATTTCGCGCAAACTTCTGAAAAGCCTTTCCAAATGCGGTTCGCCGTCGATTAATTTACCATTTTTAAAAAGCGTAACTTCGTAAACCCCGTCAGCAAATTGAAAACCGCGATCTTCAATGTGAACTAAGCAATTTTCGTGAGGTAAAAATTCACCGTTTAGGTAGCTAATGCGAGACATGTTTTATGTTATTTTAAAATTGTTTTGCCGGCATATTGGCCGCGATTTCCTAAATATTCTTCAATGCGGATTAGCTCATTGTATTTGGCGGTTCTGTCAGATCTGCAAAGTGAACCGGTTTTGATTTGTCCGGCATTTGTGGCAACCGCAATGTGAGCAATTGTGGTGTCTTCAGTTTCGCCAGAGCGGTGCGAAATTACATTGTTGTAATGGGCTTCTTTGGCAATGGCGATTGCGTTTAGGGTTTCGCTTAAAGTGCCGATTTGATTGAATTTAACCAACATGGCGTTGGCCATTTTTTCGCTGATTCCTTTCTTCAAAATTTTCGGATTGGTCACAAATAAATCGTCGCCAACTAGTTGAATTTTGTTGCCCAAAGATTTGGTAATATTTTTCCAGCCTTCGAAATCATCTTCTCCAAAAGCATCTTCAATTGAAAAGATTGGATAATTGGCAACAAGTTCTTCGTAGTAGCGCACCATTTGGTCGGAGCTAAGAATTTTTCCTTCTCCGTCTAAGTGGTATTTACCATTTTTGTAAAATTCGCTGGCTGCTGAATCTAGAGCCAAAACAACTTCTGAACCAAGCTTGTAGCCAGCTTTTTCTGTGGCGTTTGCAATGTAATCAAGCGCCTCTTTTGCTGAATCAAGATTTGGCGCAAATCCACCTTCGTCACCAACATTTGTGTTGTGTCCGTCTTTCTTCAAAAGCAATTTTAGATGTTGAAAAATTTCTGCACCAACACGAATTGCATCCTTAATTGATGAAGCTCCAACTGGCATCACCATAAATTCTTGGATGTCGATTTTATTGTCCGCATGCTTGCCGCCATTAATAATATTCATCATTGGTACCGGCAGAATGTGTGCATCTTTGCCGCCTAAATATTCAAAAAGCGGAAGTTTTTTTGAGATTGCTGAAGCTTTGGCACAAGCCAGCGAAACCGCTAGAATAGAGTTGGCGCCCAAGTTCGATTTATTTTCCGTGCCATCCATTTCAATCATTAGCGCGTCGATTTCTTTCTGATTTGAAGCATCCATTCCAACTAATTTTGCCGCAATTTTTGTATTTACATTTTCAACCGCCTGCAAAACGCCTTTGCCTAAAAAACGTGCTTTGTCGCCGTCGCGAAGTTCGCAAGCTTCTAGGCTGCCGGTTGATGCTCCACTTGGCACCGCAGCAATTGCTACTGATCCGTCGCTTAAATGAATTTCTGCTTCCAGCGTTGGAAATCCACGCGAATCAATAATTTCGCGCGCTTTAAGATTGGCAATTTTGGTCATTGGAGAAAAATTTGAATTGATGTTTGAGAGGCAAGTGGTGTTAAGTTTTCGTTAGTTTTCTTTCGTGAGAAAAAATGTCAATTTCCAATCTTTAAAAACACCAATGTTTCGCATCATTTTAATCGTCGCCCTAATCATGTTGGCGATTCCTTTTTTTAATAAGGCTAAGCATTACGTCACAGAAGAGTCGCGGAAGGTGAAGGCGGTGGGGACAATTGCCAAGAAGGCTTTTCACTATAATGAGGGCAGTAAGAAGAAGTAGGGTGACTCGCGTGGTGAGACGAGTCGGAAAAGATTAACGTTGTTGGTTATTAGTTGGTTGAGGAGGCATTGGCAATTCAACACCAGTGATTGCTTTCATTGCTTCGCGGTGGCGCTTCATTTCAGCTTTTGCCGCTTCTCTTTTTTCAGGAGAAAGTTTTTCCATTACGGCGCGGTGTTCGTCCATTTTGGCTTTCATTTCCGGTGAAGCATTGTTGTATTTTTCTTGTCTGGCTTCTTTGTTTTCTTCTCTAAGTTCTTTTTTTTCCATTCTGCCAGCTTTCATTTTTTCGCGTTCTTCTGGGCTCATGTTTCCTGCTTTTTCGCGGTTCTCCATCATTTTTTGTTTTTCTTCAGGAGAGGCGCTTTGCCATTTTGCAGCGTTGGCGTCTTTCATTTTAATTCTGTCTTCAGTTGAAAGATTTTGTTTTTCAGCCATTTGAGATTCTCTGGCTTGCATTTTTTGATCTATCGGCATGTTTCTAAAATTTTGTGCAGTGCGAGAATCTCTCCCAACAGCAGGAGTAGAAGGTTTTGCTACGGTTGAAGCAGTTGAAGATGAATCTTGGGCATTAACCGACAAAGCGCAAAGTGCTGCAATGGCGAAAGAGGTAAGAAATTTTTTCATAAATTTGAGAATTTGTTAAAAGTTTTAGCCGTGAAAATGGCTGGAGTTTGGGATAGGGTTGGCGGGTTTTTGAAGCAATTACTTTTCGAGGTTTTGGGTCAAAATGGTTTATTCACTGGTGTAATTTAATATTACTCTGCCGCTCCCAAATCAAAAGGCATCTCGCTTAAAGTTTTGAGGCTGCCGGGTTAGTTGAGGTTTTGCCAATTTTACTCCTCTTTTTCGGCAAAAAAACCGCGCGCAAATTCTTCAAATTTTCCCTCTTCAATGGCGGTGCGGATGTCTTTCATTAAATCTTGGTAGTAAAAAATATTGTGCTCGGAAAGTAGCATTGGCGCGAGCATTTCTTGGGCTTTGTCTAAATGGTGCAAATAGGCGCGGCTGTGGTTCTTGCAGGCGTAGCATTTGCATTTTTCGTCGAGCGGTTTTTCGTCAGTTTTGTATTTGGCGTTTCTGATGTTCATGGCGCCAAGGCGCGTGAATGCTTGTCCGGTGCGACCCGATCTAGTTGGCATTACGCAGTCAAACATGTCAATGCCGCGCAAAACAGCACCAACAATATCTGACGGCTTGCCTACTCCCATCAGGTAGCGTGGCTTGTCTTGCGGCAATAAATCAGGTGCGTAATCAAGCACGGCAAACATTTCTTCTTGTCCTTCACCAACTGCTAAACCACCTAGCGCGTAGCCGTCAAAGCCAATCTCAATTAATTTTGACGCAGAAATTTCGCGCAAATCTTTGAAAGTTGAACCCTGCACAATTCCAAAAATTCCGTAGCCGTCACGTTTTTTAAAAGCATTTTTTGAACGCTGCGCCCAAAGCAGAGAGCGATCCATTGCATCTTTGGCTTGCTCAAAGGTGGCAGGAAATTGCACACATTCGTCAAAAATCATTGTAATGTCAGAGCCCAGTAAATGCTGAATTTCAATTGAACGCTCAGGGCTAACAAAATGTTTTGAGCCGTCGAGATGCGAGGAAAACTCTACTCCGGCGTCAGAAATTTTTCTGATTTTAGAAAGCGACATTACTTGAAATCCGCCCGAGTCGGTGAGAATTGGTTTGTCCCAATTCATAAATTTGTGTAAACCGCCAAGGTCGGAAATCAGCTCGGCAGTAGGGCGCAACATGAGGTGGTAAGTGTTGCCTAAAATAATTTCAGCGCCAGAATTTTTGACATCGGAAAATTTCATTGCTTTGACAGTGGCCGCGGTTCCTACAGGCATAAAGGCTGGCGTTTGGATGTTGCCGTGAGCTGTGGTCACTTCGCCGCGCCTTGCTTTCTTTTCGGTGCTTTTTAATTTGAACGAAAAATCTCTAATCATCTGCATTTTATGAAAAAATTTTTACCATTTTTGACGCTGATTTTCTTGGTCAGCTTAATTGGAGTTTCAACCTACAATCTAAATAAGAAAGAGGCGGTAGAGCAAGAAGTGCCAAGTGCTGGTGCCACATCGCAACCTTCGGGAATTCACTTCGCAAAAACCTACATTTCTTTGCCAGAATTTTCTTTGCCGGATCTCTTTAACGAGAGCGAAGAATTTTCCAAAAAAGATCTAATTGGCAAATATTCTGTGATAAATTTCTTCGCATCTTGGTGCACAACTTGTCGCGCCGAACATGACATTTTGTTGCGCTTAAAAAGCGAGGGAATCGTTGATATTTACGGTGTTGCTTGGCGTGACATTGACGAGAATACGAAAAAATATTTGGAAGATGCTGGTAATCCTTACGAGAAAGTTGCCAAAGACAGCCGTGGATTATTCACCAAAATAACCGGTCTGGAAGCGGTTCCGGAAACTTTGATTGTGGATAAAAAGGGGAATGTTGTGTTGCGGTTTAAGGGGAATTTGCAGGAATTTTCGTTGGATGAGATTAGGGAGTTTTTGGAGAGGAATTAAAATATCCGAAAATGAGTAGAAACTGTTAGCTAATTATTTTTCCCATTCTACCCTCGCCATTTTCTAACTAAAAATGGAAGTAAAACCAATGGACAAGAGACTTTATCCAATCTCAGAAGAGTTCTTTAACGAGAAAATAAATCCGTTAATTGTTAGT
>CAIRMX010000111.1 GCA_903879805.1 uncultured Alphaproteobacteria bacterium
ACTAACAATTAACGGATTTATTTTCTCGTTAAAGAACTCTTCTGAGATTGGATAAAGTCTCTTGTCCATTGGTTTTACTTCCATTTTTAGTTAGAAAATGGCGAGGGTAGAATGGGAAAAATAATTAGCTAACAGTGTCTATTATTGCCACTCGCAATAGGAGAAATATCGCCATCTTGAGATTCGATATCTTTTTCTGGGATGGTAGTTAGCGGCTTCATAAAAATAATGTTTGGATTGAGTAGGGATGTAGCAACCGACTAAGCATTATAGACTGAGGATTTTTAGTAGCTTGCTTTATTAATTGGCGGTGGTTTTTGGTGGCTTAGTATGTACATTGTTTTGTACATGAAGAAATGAGGGCTTGAAGAGGGATCCGTTGCATCGGGATATACAAGCGATGCCGCATTAAGGCCGTAGGGAATTTCTGGGAAATGAAGGAATTTATGAACTCAAGAAAGAGTTGGTTGTGGGGGCTGGATTTGAAAAAGTGCCGTGAAGCTTTGATTTTAGCGGGTTAATCTTTTTTGTAATCGGTTTTGTGCATAGCTTTGTACATAGAAAAAGAAGCGTTTAAATTTTGACCGATTCCAGCGGTTTTTAGTTGTTGAGGAAAAAGATAAGCCATGCACATATGCACTGACCAAAAATATAAAAATTAAATGGCGTATGACTGTTAAACAAAAACCAAAAGCAATAACCTCAAAACCACTGATTTATCAAGCCAAAGACGGAGCAATTGAGCTTAGGCTAGATAAAAAAAACGAAACGATCCTCGCTAACATTAACCAAGTTGCTGAATTGTTTGGAGTACAAAAAGCGGCAATTTCGAAGCATTTAAATAGCATCTTTCAGGAAGGTGAGCTTAAGAAAGCTGCAACTGTTTCCATTTTGGAAACAGTTCAAATTGAGGGAAGAAGGAAAGTTGAGCGTAAAATCGAGTTCTACAATCTTGATGCAATCATTGCTGTTGGCTATCGCGTTAATTCGAAGCAAGCCACCAATTTTAGAATTTGGGCAACTAAGGTTTTAAAAAGTTATTTGCTTGATGGTTACGTCGTTAACAAAAAACACATCGCTAAAAATTACGAAAAATTCCTCGAAGTATTGGAGGAAATAAAAGTCTTGTCGGGTAAAAAGAATTTGAAAGACAGCGACCTAGATCCGTCTTTTGCAATCGATTTGGTCAAAGGCTTTGCTGAAACTTGGTTATCTTTAGATGCTTATGACAAAGATAATTTGAAGATTGATAATGTTACTAAGGATCAAATCACTTTATCTGCCAAAGATTTAGCGGAAGGAATTGCCAATTTGAAATCTGAATTAATCAAAAAGCGTGAAGCGACAGAGATATTTGCCAAAGAAAGATCAAAAGATGTGCTAGAAGGAATTGTTGGAAATGTTATGCAATCTTTCGGCGGAATCGATCTTTACGAAAGTTTGGAAGAAAAAGCCGCTCATCTGTTTTATTTTATCGTAAAAAATCACCCATTTACTGATGGCAACAAAAGGTCAGGAGCTTTTTCCTTCGTATGGTTTTTACAAAAATTCAGCTTGATTAATGTCAAAAAAATTGACCCTCAAACCCTAACTGCCTTAACGCTTTTAATTGCTGAAAGTGATCCAAAAGATAAAGACAAAATGGTTGGTCTGGTGATGATGTTGCTTGGTAACGCAAGGAAGAAAGAAGCTTCTTAATTATAAAATATAAAATGAGCCTGTCGCAAACCCAACCCCCAAATCCCCTCTAAAATCCCCTCACTTTTCTGAATTATTTTCTTGTTATTAATGGCGGTTAGAGCTAGTGTTTTCTAGCGTTGTCAGCTGATTTGTTTTTTGTGAATTGGCCTGATTTTTAACAAGAATTTAATAGAAATTTGTATGTCATTCG
>CAIRMX010000112.1 GCA_903879805.1 uncultured Alphaproteobacteria bacterium
ACTTTTATAGAAATCTTCATTTAACAAAAAATATGCAAACCATTGAACTGAAATATCCGGTTGAAGTAACCGGTGAAAATTTCACCAATTTGACCATGAGACGCTCAAAAATAAAAGATCGTCTTTTGGTCGCCAAAATGAAAACTGCCTCTGATGAAGAAAAAGAAATCAGGCTTTTTGCCAATCTTTGTGAAGTTGAACCAAAGGTAATTGAAGAGCTTGATGAAGCTGATTACTCAAACCTACAAAAGGTGTATTTAGGTTTTTTCAATTCCGAGGGGATGTCACCAGAGCAATCATCATCCTCTCAAAAATAACTAACTGGCAACTTTCTGAAATTTCAGAAATGACTGAGGAAGATTTTGCACTCTTCTTTGATGCCGCAATTGATGTTCACAAAGAATACTCCGAAATAAAAATATGACCAACTCAACTCATGCTGCCGTATCGATTTTAATCGGTGCTGATTTGGGAAAATCATTCCGAGATTCTTTCAGTGGAGCGAACAAACAACTCTCTGCGCTTGGTGACGCAATCAAAAAAGTAAATGATAAAGCGGGAGAAATTGAGGCTTTTAGAAAATCTTCCCGCGCCACAAAAGAAGCATCACTCGCTTATCTCGAAGCCAAACAAAAACTGAATCTGTTAAGCGCGGAAATCAGCAAAACTGATAAGCCGTCAAAAGAGCTTCAGAATAATTTCCGCAAGGCAGAAGTAGCGGCGCAAAAAGCAAAAACCGCTTTCATGGAGTCAGCACAAGCTACTCGTGAAATGGGTAAAGCCTTAAGTGCTGCCGGCGTTGATTTCAAAAATCTAAATCAACAACAAGCATCACTTGGAAAAACTCTCGAAACTTTAAAAAAGAGACAGGCAGCACTTCAAGCCAATGCAGATGCTAAATCACAAAATCTTTCTAAGCGTGCTAATTACCGCGCACAGATGGGAGATGCTGTTGCGCTTGGAGCAGTTCTTTATTCTGTAGTTAAACCAGCGGTAGATTTTGAATATGCAATGGCTCAGGTAGGAGCTGTAACTGAAGAAGCGGCAAATTCTGAAGGGTTTAAAAAGCTCACTGCTAAAGCAAGAGAGTTAGGTAATACCACTCAATTTACTTCCGCTCAAGCTGCCCAAGGCATGAAATTTTTAGGCATGGCTGGCTTTAACACTAATCAGATTTTGGCAGCGACTCCGGCAATTCTGAATCTGGCAATTGCCGACAATATGGAGTTAGGACAATCGGCAGAGATTGTTTCCAATATCCTAAACGGCTTTGCCATGAAAGCTGAACAAGCTGGCGAAGCAGCGGATGTTTTGGCGCAAGCTGCAATTGCCACAAATACCGATGTCAAAATGCTTGGTGAAACGATGAAATTCGTTGCACCCGCAGCAGCGGCAGTTGGTGGAAGCTTACAAGAAACCACAGCGCTTGCTGGCGTTTTAAGTAATGCAGGTATTCAAGCAACCATGGCCGGAACCATGCTCAGATCAGCATATTTGCGCCTCGCTGCTCCAGCAAGAGCCGGCGCAAAAGCGCTTGGTGAATTCAAAAACAAAATGCAGATCACGGCTGAAGAAATGCCTGATGTTGCCAAGGAATCATTACTTGCACAAAATAGACTTCATGGTCTTGGAGTTAAAATCTTTACCAGTGCTGGCAAGATGCGCCCAATGGTTGAGATTATGCGCGATATTCACAAAGCGACCAAAAATCTTTCTGATGATCAAAAACTTGGAGTTATCAAAGATATTTTTGGCACTTATTCAACCTCTGGTGCTTTGGCAATTTTTAAAGGCTTTGAAACTGGCTCAGTTGATGAGGTTTTAAAGAAAGTTAATAACGCCGATGGTACTGCCAAAAGAATGGCTGATCGACTAAGCGACACCGCTCGTGGTTCATTTCTTGAGTTTCAGTCAGCAATTGAATCAATCGGAATTTCTCTTGGAACTACATTACTTCCAACCATTTCAACAACCGCCAGAGAAATTGCGGGCGTTGCTTTGAAGGTCAGTAATTTTTCAGAAAAATTTCCGGTATTAACCAAATATATCGGACTGACTATCGTTAGCGTCATTGGCTTGAAAATTGCCACTATCGCTCTTGGTTATGCTTTTACTTTTGTCAGAGGTGCTTTCTTAACTGCACAAGGCGTGTTGCTGGCTTTCAGAACAACTGTTACTTTAGTTGGCCTGGCAATGCCGGTGATAACTACAGCAATTCGTGCCATGGGTTTGGCTTTAATCAGCAATCCAATCGGACTTATAATTGCAGGAATCGCACTTGCTGCAACTTTACTGATTGCGAATTGGAAGCCGGTTGGAAAATTTTTTAAGAATATTTTTAGCGGAATTGTTGGCTGGGTGAAAACTGCCTTTGATTGGGTGATGAAACTGGTTGAACCTTTGAAATCTGTTGTTGGTTCGATCACCAGTGTTGCCGGAAAAGCGTGGAATTTTGTCGCAGGAAATTCTGATGCAAAAAATCCAAGCTCTTCAGCAGTTGGAAATGTTGTTAACAATCTTGAATCAGGCAAAAGAGATTTTGGCAAAATTCCATCTTTTGAAATGCCAAATATTGCAGCTCCGACAAGCGGTAATTCAGGGCAACAAATTTCTATTTCTGCGCCGATCACAATAAACGCTGGCGGCAATATGGATGAGAAGAAAATCGCTGATCAGGTGCGAATCGCCATTGATGAAACTTTCAGAAAATTATCCGCAAGAAAACTCGCTTTGAATTACGATCAATGATTTTCGATTCCTTTAAAAACCTTGGCGGCAAGCTGAACTTAAACAGTGCGCTTGGAATCAACATGATGATGATTCTTGGCGCTTATCGTTTTGCAATCAGCTCTGCCGCTTTCCAAAATTTCAAAAGACAAAGTGAATATCGCTGGCAGGAAATTAACAGAATCGGGGCTGATCCAGCTTTGCAATTCACAGGTTTTGGCGTGGAAACAATTGATCTTGATGGCGTGATTTATCCGCACTTCAAAGGAGGTTTGCGTCAGGTTACGTTGATGCGCGCTGAAGCCGGAATTGGCAAACCGCTATATTTGATTTCAGGAAACGGCAATGCTTTTGGCAAATGGTGCATCGTTAAAATTTCAGAAAACCAAAGTGTTTTTATGAAAGATGGCGCACCACTAAAAATTGAATTTTCAATCAGTCTTAAGCGTTATGGTGAAGATGCCAAGCCAGGCGTAAAAGGAATCATCCAAAACATCGTTAAAGCAATATGATCACTTATGCCACAAAAGATGGTGATGTGCTCGATGCCATTTGTTTTAAATATTACGGCAGCACTTCTGGAGTAGTGGAAAAGGTTTTAGAAGAAAATCGCCATTTAGCAGAATTAGGTGCAATATTTGCCGCTGGCGTAAAAATTATTTTACCCGATTTAACTCAAGAAGAAGAAACAGAAAGCGTTAAACTTTGGTCTTAGTATCGTTCTTTTTTTGCAAAGAATCATTAATGGACTCAAGCAATTCAACGATTTTGTTAATCTTGAAATACCAGCAGAAAAACTCTCTACCAACCAGGAAAAGTAATATCGCGATTCCAACTACCGAGAATACATATGAGGTTTCCATATTTTTTGTTCGTTTAAGTTTTTAGAAAAGTTTCAGTAAAAAATAATTTAAGTTTTGATGAATAAGTGCAACCAGCATTTAAAATCACTGCCGATAAAAAAGATGTCACAGCGTTAATCGCGCAAAGATTGGTTTCGATAAACATCACTGACGAAACCGGTCTTGTTTCTGACACTTGCGAAATCCTTTTAGACAACCGCGATGAAAAATTAGAAATTCCACCGCGCGGTGCTGTTTTAGAAGTCTCTCTTGGTTACGAGGACAATCCTCTGACAAAAATGGGAAACTACATTGTTGATGATGTCGAAGTTTCATCACCACCTTTGCAGATGCGAATTACTGGCAAAGCAAGCAACACTCTCGACAAAAATCTAAGCAAAAAAATTAAAGCGCCGAAGAGCAAATCTTGGCACGGCTACACGCTGGTTGGAATCATCACCGCAATTGCCAACAACCATGGTTTCAAGGCGGCGATAGATGAATATTTCAAACAAATTTACATCTCGCACTTAGATCAAACTGACGAAAGCGACATATCCTTTCTTAACACTCTGGCGCAAAGCTATGGTGCTTTTGCCAAGCTGTCTTTGGGAAGATTATTATTTTTCAGAAGAGGCATCAGCGTTTCAGAAAATGGCAAAGAACTGCCGACAACAAAACTTGCCGCTGCACAAATTACTGATTGGAAGCTGCGAGTTTCTGACATGGAAAAATTCGGCAAGGTAATTGCCAAGTGGCATAATTTTGCTACCGGAAAAGAAGAAGATGTTTTTGTCGGAACTGGTGATCCGGCTTACACGATGCGATATAAATTTGTCAGCGCCGACAGAGCGCTTGCCGCAGCAAAAGCCAAACTCGCTGAATTTAAGCGCGGCGCAGAAAATTTAAATTTTTCCACTGCAGGAAATCCAAAACTCAGCGCCGAAAACAAGATCACTTTCACCGACATCAAGTATCTCAAAAACAAAAATTGGATCATCACGAGCACTAACCACTCTTTGAGCGACCAAGGATTCACAACTCAAGTAACCGCAATCATCAAGCTATCCGATGTGGAGTAA
>CAIRMX010000113.1 GCA_903879805.1 uncultured Alphaproteobacteria bacterium
CGGAACACCGAGTTTCAGGCCCTTCTTTCGACGCTACGCTTTGCTCAGGGACCTATGACTTTTAAGTTAACGATAATAATAAAGCGGTGGCGGCACGCGGCGCTGATTGTCGACTGCAACAGTTCTGTATCTATTGCAATGGGCTTTGCCATCGTTCCAACTGTTAAAAATGCAATTTCTACTTTCGATGATTCTTGGGTTGTAGCACGAAGCCAACGCGAGCAAGATGATTAAATATTTCATAAAATTTTGGGTGGATCCAGCTAGATCAAATGAACAACTGCTTCCCCCGCTAAAGCATCTAAATGCGGGATCGATATTTTTTGAGATGCACGGGTCAAGGAAGTCTTTAAGCGACCGCGCGACAACAACCAAACAACATTAAACGGAATTTACCGAAGGCGAATCGCGCGGCGTCTTCAAAGGCTGCGGACGAATTGATGCGAGGGATAAGAATCTCAGAACTTGGTTGAGAATTTTCTACGGAAATTTTTGTAACAACCAATTTTCCCGTATCTCTGATACGAGCCATCGCCTGCTTTTTGGGGCTTTGTTTTACTATTTTTTTATCGTCTTTTTCTAACTTGATCTCGCTGTTTTTGAGAGAAAGAAAGTTGTAAGAAAAAACATTAACTTGTGCAAAAAGCACAATGGCCAGAGCCGTAATTGGTTTTGTAATTGTCATTGGAAGAGCGGAATTTCACTAAAAGAAGAATGCTAAAAAAGAGGGGAAGAACTAACAGCGGCAACAACAAAGCATTCGGGCAGCAACAACGGATTTGCTAGAAACTAGCAATTGGGCAACAAACTGATTCTGTGAAGTAGTTTTTGGACTATTCATTTTCTGCTTGGAATTAAAGGGGCGCTCAACATCCTGACTCACAAATAAATTTGCAACCAAAAATTCTTAAAGATCATGAAACTTTCCAACTATTTTCTACCAACTCTCAAAGAAAATCCAATCGATGCCACTGTAGTCTCGCACCAATTAATGGTTCGCGCCGGCATGATTCGTCAAACCGCTTCAGGTATATACACTTGGTTGCCTTTGGGCTTAAAAGTTTTGCGCAAAGTTGAAAAAATTATTAAAGAAGAAATGGATAAAGCGGGTGCCCTAGAAGTTTTAATGCCAACGATTCAACCTGCAGAATTATGGATTGAATCTGGCCGCTATGAAGCCTACGGCAAAGAGATGCTGCGCATTAAAGATCGCCACGATCGCGATATTCTTTACGGCCCAACTCACGAAGAAGTTATCACCGATATCTTCCGCAAAAACGTCACTTCTTACAAAGATTTACCAAAAAATTTATACCAAATTCACTGGAAATTTCGCGACGAAATTCGCCCTAGATTTGGCTTGATGCGTGGTCGTGAATTTTTGATGAAAGATTCTTACTCTTTTGACATTGACGAAACTGCAGCGAAAAAAACTTACAATTTGATGTATGCAACCTACTTCAAAATTTTCAGAAGAATGGGTTTGAAGCCAATGGCAGTAAAGGCTGATACCGGAGCAATTGGTGGCGATTTATCACATGAATTTCACGTGTTAGCTAACACCGGCGAAAGCGCAATTTACTACGATAAAAAATTTGATGAGCTGGATGCAACAAAACCTTTCAACATCGAAGAAATGCAAAGTATGTACGCCATGGCGGATGAAATGCACGTTGAAACAAAATGTCCAATCGCTGCCGATCAGCTTGCCTCAAGACGCGGCATTGAAGTTGGTCACATTTTCAACTTCGGTTTGAAATATTCAAAAGCCTTAGAAGCGAGCGTAATGGGACCAGCCGGCGAAAAAATTTACCCAAACATGGGTTCATACGGAATCGGCGCATCGCGCGTGGTTGCTGCCGCAATTGAGGCAAATCACGATGCCAACGGAATCATCTGGCCAAAAGAATTAGCCCCTTTCCAAGTTGCATTAATCAACGTGCGCTCCGGCGATGAACTGTGCGACAAAGTATGCGAAGAAATTTACAACTCTCTAACCGAGCGCGGAATTGAAGTAATTTATGACGACACTAAAGCGAGTTTAGGACAAAAATTATCGATTGCCGATTTAATTGGAATTCCAACGCAAGTAATCGTTGGCCCTAAGTCTGCAGCGGCTGGAAAGGTTGAGGTAAAAGACAGAAAAACTGGGGAGAAGAAGGAAGTTGAGATTGCTGAGTTAGCGAAAATTCTCTAGAATTTTCCATAGGTCCCTGAGCAAAGCGCCAGCGTCGTCGAAGGGCCCGACAGCTCGAGGTTCCGGCCCTTC
>CAIRMX010000114.1 GCA_903879805.1 uncultured Alphaproteobacteria bacterium
ATAGCAATTCACGTCTGAACAAGGGATAGTTGCGCCCCTTGGGCCGCAACTATCCACAAAGAACCACAAAAGTAACAAGGTTAGCTAAAATATTGGCTGATTTTGCGAGAAAATTATGGTAAAAACTGAGGGATTTTTTTTGGATTTGGAAAATCTAAAAATTCTCAGTTGCGTGGTGAGGAATTTGTGGGTTGTTCAGAGGTTCCCTAGCAGTGCTCCATCCTTTAGCCAGGTGCCAACTGCTATATCATCAGTAATCTCGACAATTCAAAACACTTATAACACAACCTTTAACTCAACCTCTAACGCAACTAATCCATCATCTTTTCCATCACCTAGTCCTTCTTTGGTTGATGTTGCTAGAAGTGATCACGATCAGGAAAGTGATTGGGATAAGATGGTAGATAATTTTCAATATTGGGGTCGTGAGCATCCACTCGCATTAAGCGGAGTAGTTTTAGGAGTCGCAATTGTTGTGGTTGGAGGATGTTGCATAGGCTACATGTGCTGTAAAACTCAAGAGCAAGAAAGGGTCGCACCAGCGCTTAATGATGTTGAAATGGGTAATTCGCCATTGAGAGGACCTGCAGCACCCACTACCAGAATAGAAAGATTTAATTTAGTTGGTATGGTAGAGGAGGTTGGGCGTGATCGCAATTCTTCTGGGGCGCACCGTGGTCGCCATCCAAATAACGATGGTATTCTTTTTAGTAGAGGGGAGGGCGAAGATGCTTTGACACAAACAGGCGGTCGTCGTGGCGGTGGGGAAAAAGTAGGTCAAGGCAACAGAAACAGACCAAAAACCGCTGGGCCGTCTGTTAGAGGTGGTGGTGGCAGATTTTAAAATAAAAATTCACCCAGCAAATATTTCTTAACTTAAAGAGCTTAAGTTAAGAAATATTTTGCTCATTCAAACCCTTCCAAACAAACTCACTGGTAAAAGGCAGCAAAGGCGCTGAAGCTTCACACATTGAAACCAAAACCGTGTAAAGCACGTCATAAGCATTTTGCTTATCTTCATCAACTCGACCTTCCACAGTTTTCCAGAAACGCTGACGATTTCTGCGAATGTACCAATTATTCAAAGCCTCAAAAAACTGGTTAAATTCTTCACAAGCCACAACCGTGTCGTAGCTTTTCATTGCCTCATCCATCTTAGAAACTGTAGCTTTTAACTTAGCTAAAATGTAGCGATCAAGCGTGTTGGTGAGCTCTTTTTTAAACTCAATTCGGCTTGCCTTAATGCCATCAGCATTGGCGTAAAGACAGAAAAAGTTAAAGGCGTTAATCATCGGTTTGATCGACAGACGCAAAGTGTCGCGAACTGCTTTGCCATCTTTATCAATTCGCAATTCTTGCCCACGCATTACGGGTTGAGAAATCATGTAAAAGCGTAGCGCATCTGAGCCGAAAGTGGCAAAAATTTCCAAAGGATCGGCGTAATTTTTCAAACGCTTCGAAAGCTTTTGCGATTTCTCATCCAAAATTGTGCCGTGGCAAATCACGTTTTTAAAAGGTGCGCGATCAAAAAGCGCAGTCGATAAAACAAACAAAGTGTAAAACCAGCCGCGAGTTTGCGCCACATATTCGGTTATGAAGTCGGCAGGGAAATTGTCCTCAAACCATTCTTTATTTTCGAAAGGATAATGCACTTGCGCGTAAGGCATCGAGCCTGATTCAAACCAGCAATCAAGCACGTCGGAAACGCGTTTGAAAGTTTCGCCATTTTCCTCAAAAACAATTTCGTCAATGTAGGGGCGGTGTAAATTTTCAATTTTTTTGCCTGAAACTTTTTCAAGTTCCGCAACTGATCCAAACACTCGAATTTTTCCCGACTCACTTTTCCAAACCGGCACCGGACAACCCCAAAAGCGGTTGCGCGTGATCGACCAATCGCGAGCACCTTCCAACCATTTTCCGAATTGCCCGTCTTTAATGTGATTTGGAATCCAATTAACACCTTGGTTTAACTCAACCATGCGGTCTTTAATGTCGGTAACTTTTACGTACCAAGAACTCACCGCGCGATAAATCAACGGAGTGTCGGTGCGCCAGCAATGTGGATAATTGTGAAGATATTGTTCGGTCTTTAGCCAAGCTCCGGTTTCTTTCAGATATTTAATGATGTCGTCATTAGTGTCGAAAACCTGACGAGTTTTTAGCGACAATGTCGGCAAATCAAAAATTTCTGAATTGAATTTGCCACCTTCGTCAACTGGGCAAAGAGTTGGAATTCCATTGGCTTTACAAAGCAATTGATCGTCTTCGCCAAATCCCGGTGCCAAGTGAACAATGCCTGTTCCTTCTTCAGTTGTAACGAAATCGCCGTGTAAAATCTGATAAGAGTTTTTGGTTTTTTCGACTAGGTAAGGAAATAGCGGTTTGTATTTTAGACCAACAAGTTCAGAGCCTTTGAAGTTAGCAACTTTTTCAAAATCGCTAAAATCTTTAGCAAATTTTTCGAGTAAGCCTTCAGCTAAAATTAAAATCTCGTCACCTTTTTTAATCGCAGCGTAATCGATTTCTTTGCCAACAGCCAAACCTAAGTTTGATGGCAAAGTCCAAGGAGTAGTTGTCCAAGCAACTAAGCTTACAGAATTGGCCTCTAAAAATTCGGGAGTTTTCTCTAGCTCAAACTTCACCGTCACCGCCTTACTAGCCTTCTGCCTGTAAGAGTTATCCATCCGAGTTTCAAAGTTCGAAAGTGGCGTCTGACAAGCCCAAGAATAAGGAACAACTCTAAAATCTTCGTACAACAATCCCTTGTCAAACAGCTCCTTAAAAGCCCAAATCACTGACTCCATGTAATTCACATCCATGGTTTTGTAGCTGTTTTTGAAATCAACAAATCGCCCTTGGCGCGTCACATAATTTTCCCAATCATCAGCGTAGCGCATCACCGACTCGCGGCAGGCGTTGTTGAATTTCTCAATGCCATATTCCTGAATCGCGATTTGGCCAGAAATTTGTTTGCCTTCTTTCGCGGTTAATTCTTTTTCAGTTTCCATTTCAACCGGCAATCCGTGGGTGTCCCAACCAAAACGGCGTTCAACTTTTTTGCCTTGCATGGTTTGATAACGCGCAAAAATATCTTTGATGAAACCAGTTAATAAGTGGCCGTAATGGGGCAGGCCGTTGGCAAAAGGAGGGCCGTCGTAAAAAACGAATTCGGGTTTTTCTTCTTTCTTATGTCTGCAAGAAGCGTGATCTTTTAAAGCGCATGGCTCTAAGACTGGCGAAACATTATCTTCATCCATCTCTGCCGAAAAATTGCGAATTTCAACCGATTTTTCAAAGATTTTTTCAGCTTGCCAAAAGCGCAAGATTTCTTCCTCCATTTTGGCGAAATCAAGATTTTGATTTGCCTCGGGATAGTGTGATTTTTTTGTCATTTTTTGGAATTTTTTTTAGAAGTAAGAATTGCGGCGCAACATAACAAACAGCTTGAATTTAGGTCAATCAAAACTTAGAAAATCGCCCCTCACATTTTCCATTCAATGCTCGAATCTCGAGCCTATTTTCCACAAAATGAAGAAATTAAAAATCGGCATTGCCGGCCTTGGCACTGTTGGCAAGGGCGTTTACGAAATTCTGCGAAAGGATGCCGAAATTTTAGCGCAAAAAAGCCAAACAATTTTTGAAGTTGTGGCAGTTTCATCACGCAGCAAAAAAGATTTCGTTGATTCCAAAATTAAATTTTATCCAAACGCCATGGATTTGGCAACCGACCCTGAAATCGATGTGGTTGTTGAGGTGATCGGTGGTGGCGACTTAGCAAAAAACCTGATGATTGCCGCATTAAAAAATGGCAAAGAATTTGTTACAGCCAATAAAGCCTTGCTTGCAGAACATGGATTTGAATTAGCCGAGCTCGCCGAAGCCTCAAAAACTCACGTTGGATTTGAAGCTGCAGTTGCAGGAGCCACACCAATTATTAAAGCTTTCAAAGAAGGTTTAGCGGCCAATGAAATTAGCGAATTCTACGCAATTTTAAACGGCACCTGCAATTTCATTTTAAGCAAAATGAAAGATGAGAATCTCGATTTCGCCCCCGTTCTAAAGGAAGCGCAAGATTTGGGATTTGCCGAACTTGATCCAACTTTTGACATTAAAGGCATCGACACCTCGCATAAATTGGCGTTACTTGCTGCAATCGCATCTGGCACCAAACCCGCTTTCAACCAATTAACTATTGAAGGCATTGACGAAATTTCAATTCACGACATCAAGCTGGCTGATGAATTAGGTTATAAAATCAAACTTTTAGCGATTTATAAAAACCTTGGCGAGTCTTGCCAACAAACGGTTTATCCGGCTTTGGTGAAGAATTCTGAAAAAATCGCGCAAGTCGATTCATCTTTTAATGCGATTTTAACCAACGCTTCAAATGCTGGTTTGAGTTTAACAATTGGTCGAGGGGCGGGTGGCTTTCCTACTGGCTCGGCGGTTGTTTCTGATTTGCTTGATATTGCTACTGGCCGTTCAACTTACATGTTTGGCAAAAAAGCTGCGGAACTTGCAGAGGCTAAAATTTTGCCGATTGCAAATCGAGTCGGAAAATATTTTGTGCGTTTAACAGTTGATAAAAAACTGGCACAAGAAACCAATTTCTTTGAAGCAGTTTTTGGCTCAAAAATCAAAGTCGAAAGCGCTGCATTTTTTGATGCAGAAGAAGAAATTATCTGCGGATTTTTAACCGACGTGCAAAAAGAACGAAATGTAGTTGAGGCTTTGAAAGCACTCGATTCAAACTTGGTTAAAGCTGCGAAGTTTTTGCGTGTTGAAGAAACTAATTTTTAATATTTTTTAGGGTTATTGTCGCCACACTCGGTGTCACCCCGTCGAATGACGGGGTCCATCTCATCACGGGAGAATTTCTAAAAATGGACCCCGTCATACGACGGGGTGACAAGAAGTTTATTTTTACGGA